>NZ_JAQAHD010000008.1:0-203636 GCF_027871605.1 Agrobacterium sp. CFBP 3001 | reverse complement strand
CCGGAAGCTCGTCACTATCCTCAACGCCATCGCAAGGACAGATCCAGCATTTGCTTGATCATCCACGGTTGCTTGATCCGGCATCCAGCCACGGCGCGTCTGCGCCGTGAAAAGAGTCTTTTGCGATCAAGGACTTGATCGCACTGGACCCCGGATCTAGTCCGGGGTGACGGCGTGTATATTATCTAGCTGTGGCAACCCATCCGTCAGCGGAAATCCTGAACGAGGCTCCTGAACGAGGCTGAGGAGGCGTCACCGCCTCCTCCTTGCTCATCATTACTCGATGGCCTTCGCTTCTTTCCGCGTCGCAATCAGCGAACCGATGATGCCGGTTGCAAGGATGGCGACGGTGACGCCGAGAGAGACGGCGGGCGGGATCTTGGCGATGCCCAGCATATCGGCGACGAAAATCTTCGAACCGACGAAGACCAGAACCGCAGCCAGCGCATATTTCAGATAAGCGAAGCGGTGGATGAGGGCGGCGAGCGCAAAGTAAAGGGCGCGCAGACCGAGGATCGCGAAGATGTTCGACGTGTAGACGATAAACGGATCGGTGGTGATCGCGAAGATTGCCGGGATCGAATCGACTGCGAAGATCAGGTCGGCGATTTCGACCATGATGAGCGCCAGGAAGAGCGGCGTCACGAAGGTCTTGAGTCTGCCGGTGGTCTCATCGGTTTCCTTGACGAAGAATTTCTCGCCATGCAGCCTGTTTGTCACCGGAAGGTGATCGCGCAGGAACTTCAGGATGCGGTTATTGCCGATATCGGACTCGTCATGGTCGGACGAGAACAGCATCTTGAGGCCGGTGAAGACGAGGAAGGCCGCGAAGAGATAAAGCACCCAGTGGAAGTTTTCGACGATGGCCGCGCCGCCCGCGATCATGATGCCACGCAGGACGATGACGCCGAGGATGCCCCAGAGCAGCACGCGGTGCTGATATTGGCGGGGAATGGCGAAATAGGAGAAAATCATGGCGATGATGAAGATATTGTCCATCGCCAGGCTTTTTTCGACCACGAAGCCGGTGACATATTCCATCGCCGACTGTTCGCCGGACTGATACCAGATCCAGCCGCCGAAGGCCAAGCCGATGACAATATAGAAGCCCGACATCAGCAGGCTTTCACGAACACCAATTTCCTTGGAGTTTTTATGCAGCACGCCTAGATCGAGCGCGAGAAGGCCAAGGACGAGGGAAATGAAGACCGCCCACATCCATGTGGGGGTGCCGAGAAAATCCGATAGAAGAAAGTCCATCAGTCAACCTTTAGCCGGACGAGGTTGGCTTTACGGATGGGGGACGTGAAACAGACATATACGTGGCCCCAACCTTAACAAACTCGACATCACGTGTTGTCCGGTAACACGCCAGAGGGGCCCGAGTTCTGATCACGATGGAGAGATGGGTGGGCACTTTCGCTTTTCAAGAGGAGACTTCAGAAAAAAGCGAAAGGCCTTGTTTGACAAATTCGTGAAAGCTCTGTAGAAGCCGCCCCAACGCCGGGCAGTGATGTCCGGTGTGTTTTGTTGACTGCCCTGCAGTTTAAGAACTGACGTTCGGCGGTCAATATCACCGACATGTCCCGTGGTTTCTCCATTTGCATGTGAGAAGCCTGTCAGAGGCCCTGAAACGGGCTTCAGAGGAGGGCGTGTTTCCTTGAACCGGTTTGGTAACAGACCGGCATAACCTTTTGAGAAGGAAATACGATGAGCAAGCGCGAATCGGCTAAGTATAAAATTGACCGCCGCATGGGCGAAAACATCTGGGGCCGTCCGAAGTCCCCGGTTAACCGCCGCGAATACGGCCCGGGCCAGCACGGACAGCGCCGCAAGGGTAAGATGAGCGACTTCGGCACGCAGCTGCGCGCCAAGCAGAAGCTCAAGGGCTACTACGGCGAACTGCGCGAAAAGCAGTTCCGCGCCACCTTCGACGAAGCAAACCGTCGTAAGGGTGACACTTCCGAAAACCTCATCGGCCTGCTCGAGTCGCGTCTGGACGCCATCGTCTACCGCGCCAAGTTCGTTCCTACCGTTTTCGCATCGCGCCAGTTCATCAACCATGGCCACGTCACGGTTAACGGCGTTCGCGTCAACATCGGTTCTTACCGCTGCAAGCCGGGCGACGTCATCGAAGTTCGCCAGAAGTCCAAGCAGCTCGTAACCGTTCTGGAAGCCGTTCAGCTCGCTGAGCGTGACGTTCCGGACTACATCGAAGTTGACCACAACAAGATGGTTGCGACCTACGCCCGCGTTCCGGCTCTCTCCGACGTTCCGTACCCGGTCGTCATGGAACCGCATCTGGTCGTCGAATTCTACTCGCGTTAATCGACGCGTTTCAGTATTCAGGAAGCCGCCCTTCGGGGCGGCTTTTTTGTTTGCGGGGAAGGCTTTGCATGCAGGACATTCAGGCGATCGTCGATTCCATCTATGACAGCATGGCGCCGAGGCTCGGCGAGGGGAAGGTTGCGGATTACATTCCCGAACTTGCCAAGGTCGATCCCAACCAGTTCGGCATCGCCATCACCACTGTCGATGGAACCACCTATACGGCCGGCAATGCGCTCACGCCGTTTTCGATCCAGAGCATCTCCAAGGTCTTCATGCTGACGCTGGCGCTCGGCAAGGCGGGGGAAACGGTGTGGAACCGGGTAGGGCGCGAGCCTTCGGGCTCCTCCTTCAACTCCATCGTCCAGCTGGAGCATGAGCACGGCATCCCACGCAATCCCTTCGTCAATGCCGGCGCGATCGTGGTGACCGATATCGTGCTTGCCGGCCACCAGCCCCGCGAGGCAATCGGTGAGCTTCTGCGTTTCGTGCGTTACCTCGCGGACGATGACACGATCAGCATCGACGATACGGTGGCGAAATCCGAGCAGGCGACGGGGTTCCGCAATTTCGCGCTCGCCAATTTCATGCGCTCCTTCGGCAATCTGCACCATCCCGTCGAATATACGCTCGGTGTTTATTTCCACCAGTGCGCGCTCTCCATGACCTGCGCTCAGCTTTCCCGCGCTGGCCTTTTCCTCGCCAATCGCGGCCGCAATCCGCTGACCGGCCACACGGTCGTTTCGGATCGGCGGGCGCGACGCATCAATGCGCTGATGCTGACCTGCGGCCATTATGACGGATCGGGCGATTTCGCCTATCATGTCGGCCTGCCGGGCAAGAGCGGTGTGGGCGGCGGCATCATGGCGGTGGCGCCAGGCAACGCGTCCATCGCGGTCTGGTCGCCGGGTCTCAACAAGGTCGGCAACTCGGCGCTCGGGTCACAGGCGCTGGAAATGCTGGCGACGAAAACCGGCTGGTCGGTTTTCGGGGCTTGATATTGCCGGCGGATGGGGGCATTGCCTGCATTAAGAACGGCAGTCGTGCCGGAGCGAGCTGATGATGAACATTCTCACCAAGATCGATGACTTTGTAGATCAGGCCGGGGCCGACCAGATCGGGGCGGATCAGGACGCGTCCGAAGAAAACGGCAGCTCGCATCCCCTGTTCGACAACGCGCCGCGGTCGGTTTCCTTCAACAAGCTGCGCAAGCGGCTGTTGCGCAACGTTCGCCAGGCCTTTGAAGATTTCGGCATGCTGAACGGCCAGAAGCGCTGGCTGGTCGGCCTTTCCGGCGGCAAGGACAGCTATGGGCTGCTGGCGCTGCTGCTCGATCTCAAATGGCGTGGCCTTTTGCCGGTGGAACTGGTGGCCTGCAATCTCGATCAGGGCCAGCCGAATTTTCCCAAACACGTGTTGCCGGAGTATCTGGCGAAGATCGGTGTGCCCCATCGCATCGAATATCGCGACACCTATTCCGTGGTGAAGGAAAAGGTGCCTTCGGGCGGCACCTACTGTTCGCTCTGTTCGCGGCTCCGGCGCGGCAATCTCTACCGCATCGCGCGGGAAGAGGGCTGTGACGCACTGCTGCTCGGCCATCACCGCGAGGATATTCTTGAGACCTTCTTCATGAACTTCTTCCACGGCGGCCGGCTGGCTGGCATGCCGGCGAAGCTTTTGAATGACGAGGGCGACCTGATGGTCATGCGCCCGCTTGCCTATTGCGCCGAGGAGGATATGGCGAAATTCGCGGCGGCGATGGAATTCCCGATCATTCCCTGCGACCTCTGCGGCTCGCAGGACGGGCTTCAGCGCAATGCCATGAAGGAGATGCTGGCCGACATCGAACGGCGTATGCCCGGCCGCAAGGACGTGATGCTGAGGGCGCTTGCCCATGTCAATCCGTCGCATCTGCTCGATCCCAAGCTTTTTGATTTTTCGGCGCTTTCTGTCACCGGGGCGTCACCTGAAGAGCGTAGGGAGGCCAACTCCCCCTTATGAAGAAGTGCCACGCCCGATGACCCTTTCCGACAAAGATATCGACTTCCTCGTTTCCACCGTTGCCGCTGCCGGCGCGAATGAAATTCTTCCCCGCTTCCGAAACCTGAGCGCCGGTGCGATCTCCGAAAAGACCTCCGCCGTCGATCTCGTCACCGAGGCCGATGTTCTGGCGGAAAAGGCGATCACCGCTGCTCTCCTTCAGCGATTTCCGAAGGCCCATATCGTCGGCGAAGAGGCCTATGAGGCGGACCAATCCGTCATTCCCGCACTTGCCGATGCGCCGCTTGCCTTCGTGATCGATCCCATCGACGGCACTTTCAATTACGCTTCCGGTTTTCCCGCTTTCGGCACGCTGCTTGCGGTCACCGTCAAGGGTGAGACGGTGGCGGGCATCATCCACGATCCGGTGATGGGCGATACCATCGTTGCTTTGAAAGGCGAGGGCGCGTTTCTCAACCGTAGGAACGGTTCGCAGGCGAAGCTCAGGGTAGCCGATCCCGCGCCATTGTCCGACATGGTCGGCATCTTTTCCTGGGGCCACAGCCATCAGGATCGCCGTCCGGTGATTGCGGCCAATCTGGCCAAGATCAAGATGGCGCTGTCGCTCAACTGCTCGGCGCATGAATATTGGCTCGCCTCGGCCGGCAAGCTGCATTTCATCGGCCATGAAAAGCTGATGCCGTGGGATCATCTCGCCGGCGTGCTCATTCATCAGGAGGCGGGCGGTTACACGGCTCGTTTCGACAATACGCCCTATCGGCCGGGGCAGACGGAGGGCGGCATCCTGTCCGCTCCCGACAAGGAAAGCTGGAAGATGCTGCGACGGGAAATCGTCGCCTTATAACATCGCGCTCAAATAGAAGGATATCGCCCATGGCTCTCGAACTCGACATCGCCTCTCTTGCCAATGCGCTTCAGGAGGCGGCGGCAGTAGAAATTCTGCCGCGGTTCCGTAATCTGGGCGAAGGCGATGTGCGGATGAAGACCGAGGCGATCGACCTCGTCACCGAGGCCGACGAGGCCGCAGAGCGGCTGATCCGTGCGCGTGTGCAGGACATCATGCCTGATGCATTGTTCATCGGCGAAGAAGCGGTGGCGGCGGATGCCTCGCTGCTCGGCAAGCTTGCCGATGCCGATCTTGCCGTGGTGGTCGATCCTATCGACGGCACCTATAATTTCGCTTCCGGCCTGCCGCTCTTCGGCGTGATGATGAGCGTCATCTCCAAGGGTGAGACCGTTGCCGGCCTTATCTTCGATCCGATGGGCAATGATTGGGCGATTGCCGAAAAGGGTTCCGGCGCGTGGCTTTGCAGCGCCGACGGATCGCAGACGCAGATGTCGGTCGTGCCGGCCCCGGAATTGTCGCAGATGGTCGGCATCGCCAATACCGGCTATTTCGATGTGGAGACACGGCGCAAGATCCTGACGAACCTCGCCGATGTGCGGCTCTTCACCAGCTATCGCTGCGCGGCGCATGAATACCGCCTGTTCTGCGGCGGCCACATGCATTTCCTGATGTATAACAAGCTGATGCCCTGGGACCATCTGGCCGGCACGCTGCTGTCGCAGGAGGCGGGCGCTTACGCGGCACGCCTCGACGGCTCGCCCTATCTGCCGAGCCATGTGGATGGCGGGCTGCTGCTCGCGCCGGATCAGGAGACGTGGGAACTGCTGCGGGAGAAGATTTTTACGGTTTGAGTCCGGAGTGACATTGGATAAATTGAACCGTCAATCAATAAAAAGGGCGCGGAACAGAATTCCGCGCCCTTTCATTTGTCTATCGCCCCTCAGCGGGTCGGCTTGTTATGCGCCTGAAACAGCACGCCCTTTTCACCGATCAGCACGAAGATGAGGCCGACGATGGAGACGGCGAAGAAGCCCGCCACCATGGGCAGCGCCGTGCCGTCGAAAGACTGGCCGATGGCCGCGCCGATCAGCGAGCCGCCGACGGTCCCCATGAAGCCCATGACGGACGATGCGGTGCCGGCGACGTGGCCGAGCGGTTCCATCGCCAGCGAGTTGAAGTTCGAGCCGATCCAGCCGAACTGGAACATGGCGAGCGCAAAGAACACGATGAAGATGGCAAAGGGCATCGGTTCCGGCCCCAGCACCTGCACCAGCAGCCAGACGAAGGTGATGGCGATGAAGCCGAGCAGCGAGCCGTGCGACAGCTTGCGCATGCCGAACCGGCCGACCAGCCTTGCATTGACGAAGGACGAGAAGGCCATGAACAGCGCCACGCCCGCAAAGGCCGCCGCAAACCATGCGCCGAGCCCGTAAATGCCCTTATAGACCTGTTCGACCGAGTTGATGAAGCCGAACAGCGCCCCGAAGATGAAGGTGCTGGAGAGCGTATAACAGAGCGCGATACGGTTGGTGAGCACGATCTTGAAACCGCCGAGGATGGAGCTTGCGGTCAGGGGGCGGATATCGTCCGGATGCAGGGTTTCCGGCAGGCGAAAATACATCCAGGCCGTCACCACGGCGGCAATGGCCGCCATGAAAGCGAAGATCAGGTGCCAGTCACCGAAAAACAGCACGATCTGGCCGGTGCCGGGCGCAATGACCGGCACGACCATGAAGACCATCATGATCAGCGACATGACTTCCGCCATCTGCCGTCCGCCATAGATATCACGCACGATGGAGACCGTGATGACACGCGTGGCCGCCGAACCGATGCCCTGAATGAAACGCAGCATCAGAAGCCCGGAGAAGGACGGTACGAAGACCACGGCTATGGCTGAAACGATGTAGATGGCGAGCCCGACGAACATCGGCTTGCGGCGTCCGAAACGGTCCGAAATCGGTCCGTACAGAAGCTGGGCGATGCCGAAGCCGAGAAGATAGGCGGAAATCACATATTGGCGGTGGTTTTCGTTTTCGACGCCGAGCGAGGCGCCGATTTCCTGAAGACCGGGCAGCATGATGTCGATGGCAAGCGCGTTCAGCGCCATCAGCATCGCGGCAAGCGCGATGAATTCCGTGCGCCCCATCGAGCCTGCGCGCGAAGCGGTGGATTGTGAAAGATTTGTCACAGGATTGCCCCAAAAAGAACGGCAAAGGCGTTGCATGAAGCAACGCCTGGCATAAATTTCTGACAATCAGGGTGGGCCGGATGAACCGGCCGAAATCAGGCCGCGCCGCGGACGCTGATACCCTGTTCTTGGAAGTGGTTTTGAAGTTCGCCGGACTGGAACATCTCTCTTACGATGTCACAGCCGCCGACGAATTCGCCCTTGACGTAGAGCTGCGGGATGGTCGGCCAGTTGGAGTAGTCCTTGATGCCCTGGCGGATATCTGCATCGGCAAGCACGTTGATGCCCTTGTAGTCGACGCCGAGATAATCGAGGATCTGTACCACCTGGCCGGAAAAACCGCACTGCGGAAATTGCGGGGTGCCCTTCATGAAAAGAACGATGTCGTTGCTCTTCACTTCGCTGTCGATCATGTCGTGAATGCCGCTCATAGGCTTATTCCTTTCACATGCGGTTCAAGGCCGCTGCTTTCTGTTTGTTCCTAGATAACATGTCGTGGCGCGATTTCCACCCGGAAAGCGTAAAAAATCCGTCCCTGATGGGGTGCACGACATGCCAAATATCGGCCTGTGACGGTTCAGCGATATCTCTGCCGGCTGCGGGCGGCGGCGGTGCGCCTTTTGCTCACCTGCTTCTTGGCCGGCTTGGGTTTGATGGCGGCGTTGATCGCGGCTTCCAGAACCGAGCCGACGATGCCGCCGGCAAGCGAGCCGGTGCTTTTCGTCCGGCGCGCGCGGCGGGTCTTGCGGATACCGGTCTTGGTGAGGATTTCAGACAGCGCGCCCTTGACGACGCCGTTGAGTACTTGATCGACGATGCCAGACAAATTTCCCTCACCGATAAATAAATCACATTTCCGTCGCGATTTTTACTATACGTGCATCGCCCGCTGTATCAAGCGATCCTTTCGGGTGTCTCTAGCGCGCATTTGCTTTTCTCCGAAACGCAAAAGCGCGCTATCTCTTTGTTTTTACGCATTGTCCTGAGGTAAAAGCGATTGCGCTTTTACTGGAAATGCTCCGGCCGAAGGTTCATGCATGCCAGCCGTCAAGTCACGACTTGTTCTTTATTTCCCCGGTTTCGATCCGCTCGATGCGGCCGCCCATCATCTGCGTTACCAGCGGGCGGCGGCGCTCTCCGGCAAGACATGGGATGTCGATTATGCCGTGGGACCGCTGGAGAATGCGCCCGGGGGCGAAACATTCACGGTTGAGGCCTCGGCGGGCGACTGGCGGACCCGCTCCGACATTTTTGTTTACGACCATAATGCGGTGATATCGCAATTGCGCGATGCGCCCGTCTGGCGGCAGATCTGGCTCGGTTTCAAGGCCGGAGCCGGCATCATCGCCGAAGGCGGCGCGGCGCGTTACTTCCGCCACGCCTGGCGTTTTGGCCTGTTCTTCATCTTTCCGTTCCTGCTGATGCTTGTCGGCGGTGCGCTTGCGGCGGCTATTGCCCTGTTGCCCTTAATTTTCGCCTTACCTCTCTGGCTCTTGGCGATCAGCTTTCCCGTCGCCGCCCTGTTTTTCGTGAAGGCTTTCCTGCCGTTTGCAGAGCGGTTTCACACCCTGCATCTTTATGCGGACTGGCGGTTCGCGCTCGCAGTCGGCCGCGATGAACCGATTGCCCGTGACTGGATCGAGGAGAGGGCGGCACTTGTTCTGACGGCGCTGGAGCAGCCCTCGGACGAGGTTCTGGTGGTTTCCCACAGCATGGGCGCCAGCCTTGCGCTTGCCGTGATCGGCCGCGTGCTGGAGCTGAAGCCGAATGCGCTGGATGGCCGGAAACTGTCCTTTGCGACCTTGGGCGGGGCGGCGCTGCAATGTGCGTTCCTGTCGAGCGCGGACCGGCTTCGCGAGAGCGTCGGTTCGATTGCGCGTCACCCGGAGGTGACATGGTTCGATATCCAATGCCTGACCGATCCTATTCATCTTTACCGGTGCAATACCGTGGGCCTGACCGGTCACAGGGATGCGCCGCAGCCGAAGATCGTGCCGATCCGTTTCAAGCATTCGCTCTCGCCGGACCGTTATAAGAAGAACAAGCGCAACTTCCTGCGCATGCACCGGCAATATGTGCTGGGGCCGGACCGCAGATCCGGTTACGATTTTACCCTGCTGACGGCGGGGCCTTTGCCTGCCGCCTCCTTCGCCGCTCTGGATTCGCAGACGCCGCCCGCCTTGTAAGCGGTGATGACCCATTCGGCCGGACATGAAAAAGGCCCGCGTGAGAGTATCACGCGGGCCTTGATTTATTCCGCAGGTTTCACGCTCTGCCGCAGGCGGGACAGAGACGGTCTGTTGCCGGAACCGCTTTCACGGGCGCAATCATTCGGGAGCCGATGTCTGCAGGGCAAGGGCATGCAGAACGCCGCCCATATTGCCCTTCAGCGCGTCATAGACCATCTGGTGCTGCTGCACGCGGGTCTTGCCCTTGAATGCTTCCGCAACGACTTCCGCCGCGTAATGATCGCCATCACCGGCCAGATCGCGGATCGTGACCTTTGCCCCGGGAATTCCCGCCTTAATCATGTCTTCAATGTCGCCGGGTTTCATGGGCATGGTGTTTCTCCTTAATTCATTCTGCGGCGAGCAAAGTTTCGCCGTCCATGAATTGAGGGAACCACGATTCATAGGCCAAGTGCAATTCTTTAATCTCGACAGCTCGCGCCGTGCCCAGCTTTACGCTCGCACCGCCGGTAACGCCGATGACCGGGCAGGAAACGCCCGCCGCCTTCGCCGCAGTCTGCACCTCGTCGAGATCGGCCTTTTTGACCGTCAGAACATAACGCCCCTGATCTTCGCCGTAGAAGGTGAGGACCGGGTTGTGGCCTTCGACCGCGTCGATGGTCGCGCCGATGCCCGACGAAATCGCCATTTCGGCGACTGCAAGTGCCAGACCGCCCGAGGAGCAATCGTGAACGGCGGTGGCAAGACCGTCGGTGATGAGGCTGCGGACGAAATCGCCGTTGTTCTTTTCAGCGGCCAGATCGACATGCGGCGCCGGGCCATCGGTTCGGCCATGAATGTCACGCATGTAAACCGACTGGGCGATATGCGTGCCGAGACCGGCAGGGGCGCCGACGAGCAGCACCACTTCGTCAGCGGCGGCGAAACGGATGCGCGCCATGCGGCCCCAGTCCTTCAGCAGGCCGACACCGCCGATGGTGGGGGTGGGCAGGATCGCCTGACCGTTGGTCTCGTTATAGAGCGAGACGTTGCCGGAAACGATCGGGAACTCCAGCACACGGCAGGCTTCGCCGATGCCCTTGATGGCATGGACCAGCTGGCTCATGATCTCGGGCTTTTCCGGATTGCCGAAATTGAGGTTGTCGGTGGCCGCAAGCGGCAGAGCGCCGGTGGCGGTGATGTTGCGCCAGCATTCGGCCACGGCCTGCTTGCCGCCTTCGAAGGGATCGGCCTCGACATAACGCGGTGTGACGTCGGAGGAGAAGGCGAGTGCCTTCTTGTCATGACCTTCGACACGAACAACGCCGGCATCGCCGCCCGGCAGCTGCAGCGAATTGCCCTGGATCAGCGTGTCATACTGCTCGTAAACCCAGCGGCGCGAGGAATTGTTGGCCGAACCGACCAGCGATACCAGCGCATCGGCGATATCGGCGGCGGGCACGTCGTTTTCCGAAAGCGGCGCAGGCACCTTGGCGGGCGTCCACGGGCGGTCATATTCCGGGGCCTGATCGCCCAGTTCCTTGATCGGCAGGTTGGCGACTTCCTCGCCATTGTGCAGCACGCGGAAACGCAGGTCGTCGGTGGTCTTGCCGACGATGGCGAAGTCCAGACCCCACTTGACGAAGATCGCCTTGGCGACTTCTTCCTTGGAAGGCTCGAGAACCATGAGCATGCGCTCCTGGCTTTCCGACAGCATCATTTCATAAGCCGTCATGCGCTCTTCGCGCACCGGTACGGCGTTCAAGTCAAGCTCGATGCCGAGATCGCCCTTGGCGCCCATTTCGACGGCCGAGCAGGTGAGGCCGGCCGCACCCATGTCCTGAATGGCGATGACCGCACCGGTCTTCATCAGCTCAAGGCAGGCTTCCAACAGGCACTTTTCGGTGAAGGGGTCGCCGACCTGAACGGTCGGGCGCTTTTCCTCAATGGATTCGTCGAATTCGGCGGACGCCATGGTCGCACCGCCAACGCCATCGCGACCGGTCTTTGCACCGAGATAAACGACCGGCAGGCCAACGCCCTTGGCTTCCGAAAGGAAGATCGCGTTGGACTTGGCAAGGCCGGCTGCGAAGGCGTTGACGAGGATGTTGCCGTTATAACGCGAGTCGAATTCCACTTCGCCGCCAACCGTTGGCACGCCGAAGGAATTGCCGTAACCGCCGACACCGGCGACGACGCCGGCCACGAGGTGGCGGGTCTTCGGATGGTCAGGCGCACCGAAACGCAGGGCGTTCATGGCGGCGATGGGGCGTGCGCCCATGGTGAAGACGTCGCGCAGAATGCCGCCAACGCCCGTTGCCGCGCCCTGATAGGGCTCGATATAGGAGGGGTGGTTGTGGCTCTCCATCTTGAAGACGACGCAGTCGCCATCATCGATATCGACCACGCCGGCGTTCTCGCCGGGGCCCTGAATGACGCGCGGACCCTTGGTCGGCAGGGTCTTCAGCCACTTCTTGGAGGACTTGTAGGAGCAGTGCTCGTTCCACATGGCCGAGAAGATGCCAAGCTCGGTGAAGCTCGGCTCCCGTCCGATCAGGTCGAGGATACGCTGGTATTCGTCGGGCTTCAGCCCGTGGGATGCAACGAGTTCCGGGGTGATCTTGATGGAGTTTGAGATAGACATAGGTCTCACGCGGTTCGAGCCGAGGAAAGTTTCCGGTTCTTTAGCGCAAGAGGCTCAAAGGTGCGACAGGAAAATGCGCGGTTTTACCCGCAAAACGCTGCTTTCTTGGCTTCTTCAGAACCTGTAGCCGACCATAAGGCCTACGCGCGTGAGCCCGTCATTCGGGCCGTCGCACAGATTGGCGTGTGATGCATGCTCGATCTGGGTCGAAATATTCCAGTTATTATCGAAACGATAGCCGATCGCCGCATATTCGTGGAAAAGCACCCGGCAGCCGAATTCCGCACCGGTTTCGCCGGCACTGTTTCTCAGCTTGCCATCGTGCCAGAGGCCGCCAAAACCGAAATCGAGAAAGATCTTCGGGTTGAGATCGAAGGTCCAGTTGACACCGCCGTAAATGGTATTCGCCGAGCCCTCAGTGCCGATCTCGCCACCGATATGCAGCCGCGGGCGGGAGAGCTTTTGGCCGAGCGTTACCGCAGATGCACTGGCGAAGGGATCAAAATAGGCGGTGAAGGCCGGGAAGATGCCATCCTCGCCGCCATTGTCGCGATTGGAGATTGAGGTGGTTGCGCCGAAGCGCAATTCGTCGAAGACGGTGCCTTCCGCAGCAGTGGCGGGCATGATGCCGATGAAGACACATGCCGCGAGAAGGATTGCCAGCGTGAAACACGCCCTCATACATGTGGAACCGAATGCTGCCATCGAATCATTCCCCACCTCGAATGCGGAAAGGATGGCAGGTTTGTCGGCGTGGTAAATGATAAGTTACTGAATTAGGCCGGGTGTTGCAGGAAAGACTCTCCGTCCTCTAGGCAACGCTTTCGTAACCGGCGGAGCCGTTGTCGAGCAGGTGGCGCAGGATGCCGAGGGCATGGGTCAACTCTTGCTGGTTCGATGGACCGGAAAGGCTGACGCGCACCCGATGGAAAACCTTGTCGGTGCGGCCGGCCTTGAACTCATCCTCGTCATCTATCAGCACGCCTTCTTTCATCGCCGCGTTTCGGAACGTGCCGGAAAGCCAGGGTTCGGGCAGTCTCAGCCACAGGAAGGCGATATCGGGCAGCGAATTGAAATCTAGTCCGGCGAAGGCCCGCCGGGCAATCGCCTCCCGCTCATTGATCTCGGCGATACAATCCTTGCGAATGGCGTCGGCGTCGCCACTATTGACGAGGCGCGCATTCAGTTCGGCCAGCATGAAGGGCAGGCCGCCCGTCATCATCGAGTGGGAAATACGGATGCGCGAGGAATATTGCGCGGGGCAGGCGACCCAGCCGCCGCGCACGCCGGCGGCGACGGATTTCGACAGGCCGCCGACGACGAAGGTAATGTCGGGCGCAAATTCTGCGATCAGCGGGATCGCATCGCGCGTCATCGCGCCATAAAGATTGTCCTCGACGATCCACACGCCGTAACGACGGGCGATATCGGCAATCGCGCGGCGGCGCTCTTCCGGCAGGGTCGCGCAGGTCGGGTTCTGGCCGGCCGACATCAGGAAGATCATCTTGGGGTGCTGCTGGGCGCAGACGCGTTCGAAATCATCCGGGACAATGCTGTTCTCATCCGCCTCCACCAGCGTCACCCGCCGGCCGGCAAGGGCGGCGCTTCGGCTGATGTGGGAATAGGTGACGGGTTCGAAGACGATGCGGTCGCCCGGCGCGGTCATCGCGGACATCACGCTCATCACCGCCGCATGGGCGCCAAGCGTCGAAACGATGTTTTCCGGCTTCGGCGACCAGCCGTTCTGGGAAAGCCAGCGAACGCCAGCCATGCACCAGTTGTCGGGAAAAGAGCGGGCATAATTGGTAATGTCCTGGGGATGCTCTCTGGTTACCGCCTCGATGTGCCTGGCGATCAGCGCGCTCTGGCCGACATCCGGCGCAGCGGTGGTGTTCAACCGGAATTCGGCGCTGGTATCGACGGCATGGCGCGTGCTGCCGAAGGCGGCCGTTGCCGGCTCCATGGGCAATGACGGGGCAGGGGTCTTGCGCTCATTGACATAGGTGCCGCGCCCGACCTCACCGCTGACGAGGCCGCGCTCATGGATCAGCGCATAGGCCCGGCTGATTGTGCCGATTGTCACACCGAGATCGTAAGCAAGATTGCGCTGCGGCGGCAGTTTCGAGCCGGCCTGCAGGGTGCCGTCGGAAATCGCGCCTTCGATACTGTCGGCGAGGCGCAGGTAAATCGGGCCATCGCCCTCGGTAATGTCGGGAAGCCAATTTGTCATGGTGACAATTTATGCATTGTATCTATCCTCAAGTCAATTGTATTTATTGTCTGCATTGAATGAGGCTAAACGCACGGAGACAATAGGTGCAATATGCGCAAGATGGATCAATACCTTTCGACAGCGGATACACTCTATCCTGATGGCTACGAACGGGAACGCGTGTTCCGCGATGCCGGCGACATGGTCGCACCGGCGCCCTTTCCGGCCAAGATCGCCCGCACGCTTATTGGTGGCCTGATTGCGGGCGTATCCTCATGGCAGCGGAAACGTCAGGGGCGCTTCGCCCTGCGGGAGCTTTCGGACGATCTGCTAGACGATATCGGCGTTACGCGGGATGAAGCCTTGAGGGAGGCGGCAAAATCCCGGCTCTTCTCCTGGCCGCCGCGGCCCCTTTGATTTTTTGTCGGAGAGCGGCGCCTTCTTTCCCCGGCGCCAAGCAGCCATTCGGCAACCCGCCACGCCAATCCCAACCGGCGCTGGCGGGTTTTTTTATGCCGACCGCGTTCTCACGGGGTGCCGGTGCCTGTCGATCAGCAGCCCTTGCCGCCGTTCGCCCAGCGCTTGACGTCGGTTGCGATGCGGCCGGAAAGGGCTTCGTTCATCACGGGGCCGAAAGCATCGAGCTTTGCCGGGTTGCCTTCTGCCTGAACCACCAGCATGGGGCGCGATTCCGGGCTGTTGCGCGGCACGAGCAGGATGCGCGGACGGCCGGAGAAGGAGTTGAGTTCCGGCGCCAGGCGATAGGCCTTGAACGCCGCGTCGCCCGATTTGAACCAGCAGGCATTCGCGCCAAGCGCGATCCGTTCCATGGTCGGCAGGGCCGCGCGGGAGACGGAGGAGGAAGGCTGCGGTTTCGGCTGGCAGGACGCGAGTGCGGCGGCAGCGAGGATCAGTCCGGTGGCTTTATAGGCATCGTATCGAAGAATGCGGGGCATCAGGTCATCCAGAAGAAAAGCCGAAACATAGCCGGAAGCCGGCATCAAAAAAGGCGGGCTTGAAACCCGCCTTGGTCTATCAGGCTGCGATGACGCCAAGCGCCGAAGCGAAGAGGCCGCGGCCGTCATTGCCGCCATGGGCGGCTTCGATCAGGTTTTCCGGGTGTGGCATCATGCCGAGAACGTTGCCCTTGGTGTTGATGACGCCGGCAATGTCGTTCAGCGAGCCGTTGGGATTGGTGCCCTCGGCATAACGGAACACCACCTGGCCGTTGCCTTCAACCGACTTCAGCTCATCCGCATCAAGGAAGTAGTTGCCGTCGTGATGGGCGACGGGGCAGCGCAGGATCTGGCCCTTGTCGTAAGCGCGGGTGAAGTCCGTGTCGTTATTGGCGACTTCGAGCTTCACTTCGCGGCAGACGAATTTCAGCGAGGCGTTGCGCATCAGCGCGCCCGGCAGCATGCCCGCCTCGACCAAAATCTGGAAGCCGTTGCAGACGCCGAGAACCTTGACGCCCTTTTCGGCCTTTTCACGAATGGCCTGCATGACCGGCATGCGGGCGGCGATGGCGCCGCAACGCAGATAGTCACCATAGGAGAAGCCGCCCGGGATGACGATCAGGTCGACGTCGGGAATATCCGTTTCCGTCTGCCAAATGGTGACGGGCGCGCTTCCGGAGATTTTCGTCAGCGCCGCGATCATGTCGCGGTCGCGGTTGAGGCCGGGAAGTTGGACGACAGCGGATTTCATCGGAGCGGCTCCTGCGGCTTTAGAGGATGGCGATGGCGTAGTTTTCGATGACCGTGTTGGCCAGCAGCTTTTCGCACATTGCCTTCAGGTCGGTCTCGGCCTTGGCCTTGTCGGCGCCTTCCAGCTCCAGGTCGAAGACCTTGCCCTGACGGACATGGCCAACGCCACCGAAACCGAGGCTGCCGAGCGCGCCTTCGATTGCCTTGCCCTGCGGATCGAGAACGCCGTTCTTCAGCGTAACAGTCACCCGTGCCTTGATCACCTGATCTTCTCCTGATTTTACCCTTGCGGTGTCGATATTATTTCACGAGGCCGATATTACTTCACGAGGACAGGGCCGGTGCCGCGGATCGGTTCGTTTTCATTGATGATGCCGAGACGGCGCGCGACTTCGGAATAGGCTTCGAGAAGCCCGCCCATGTCGCGGCGGAACAGGTCCTTGTCCATCTTTTTCTGGGTTTCGATGTCCCAGAGGCGGCAGCTATCGGGCGAAATCTCGTCGGCGAGGATGATGCGCATCATGTCGCCTTCGAAAAGGCGGCCGCATTCGATCTTGAAATCGACGAGCTGGATGCCGACACCGAGGAACAGACCGGACAGGAAGTCGTTGACGCGGATGGCGAGCGCCATGATGTCGTCAAGCTCGGCGGGGTTGGCCCAGCCGAAAGCCGTGATGTGCTCTTCGGAGACCATCGGGTCTTCCAGCTCATCCGACTTGTAATAGAATTCGATGATGGAGCGCGGCAGAACCACGCCTTCCTCGATGCCGAGGCGCTTCGACAGCGAGCCGGCAGCGACATTGCGCACGACGACTTCGAGCGGGATCATCTCCACTTCCTTGATCAACTGCTCGCGCATGTTGAGGCGGCGGATGAAGTGCGTGGGAATGCCGATCTTGTTCAGATGCGTGAAGACGTATTCGCAGATACGGTTGTTCAGCACGCCCTTGCCGTCGATGACTTCGTGCTTCTTCTTGTTGAATGCGGTCGCATCGTCCTTGAAGAACTGGATAAGCGTGCCTGGCTCCGGACCCTCGTAGAGGATCTTGGCCTTGCCTTCGTAAATACGGCGGCGACGGTTCATAATTGCAGGTCTCTTGGTTGACGCCGATTCTGGTGGCGTTGCGTTTGGTCTTTGAAGCGGTCCCATAAAGGAAAAGAGTGCATTCTACAATGCGGCTCGCATATTTCCCTTCAATTCTTGTGACAGGCCGGGGAAACCGCTGCGCCCTGAAATGAGGCTTCCGGGGCTGATCGAAGGGGAGGCGGTCCGCAGCGCCGGCGCCGTCAGGGCTCGACAGCCTTCAGCCGGCTCAAAAACTGCGCGAAGACCATACCGCCTTCCGGCCACGGACCATGGCCTGACTCGGTGTTGATATGGCCGGACATGCCGGCGTCGATCAAAAGCGAGCCCCAGGCGGCGGCAATGTCATCGGCATGTTCATAGGAGCCGAAAGGATCGTTGCGGCTGGCGATGGTGATCGCCGGGAAAGGCAGCGGATCGCGCGGGTAAGGCCCGAACGTCATCAGGTGCTTCGGCCGGATATCGGGATTGGCGACATCGGGGGGCGCGACGAGCAGCGCGCCGGACACTTTCCTGCCGATTTCCGGCAGGGCATGGATGACGGTCGGCACACCGAGCGAATGCGCGACGAGGACGATAGGCTTGGTGGAGGCATTGACCTCTTCCACCAGCCGGGCGACCCAGTCTTCCTTCACGGGTTTGGACCATTCGGCCTGCTCGACGCGGCGTGCGGTGGAAAGCTTGCGCTCCCAGCGGCTCTGCCAGTGGTCGGGGCCGGAATTGGTATAACCGGGGACGATCAGGATATCTGCTTCTGAAACTTTCATGCGCCCATATCTGTGTTGCGATGCCGCCGCGATCAAGGTCGCGGCGGCATTAACTTCAAGGTCTCAAACTCAGCTCAAGTCTCAGGCGTTGCCGAAGACGCGGGTGAAGATCGTGTCGACATGCTTGGTGTGGTAACCGAGGTCGAACTTTTCGCGGATCACCTCTTCGGGAAGTGCGGCGCGCACTTCTTCGTCGCCCAGCAGTTCCTCAAGGAAATCGGCGCCCTGTTCCCAGACCTTCATGGCGTTGCGCTGTACCAGACGGTAAGCGTCTTCACGCGATACGCCGGCCTGCGTCAGCGCCAGGAGAACGCGCTGCGAATGCACGAGGCCGCGGAACTTGTTCATGTTCTTCAGCATGTTGTCCGGATAGATCACCAGCTTTTCGATGACGCCGGCCAGGCGGTTCAGCGCGAAATCCAGCGTGACAGTGGTGTCGGGGCCGATGGCGCGTTCGACGGAGGAGTGGCTGATATCGCGCTCGTGCCACAGAGCCACGTTTTCCATGGCCGGAACGACCGACATGCGCACCAGACGGGCAAGGCCGGTCAGGTTTTCGGTCAGAACCGGGTTGCGCTTGTGCGGCATGGCGGACGAGCCCTTCTGGCCGGGAGAGAAGAACTCTTCCGCTTCCAGAACCTCGGTGCGCTGCATGTGGCGGATTTCGATGGCGACGTTTTCAATCGACGAAGCGATGACGCCGAGGGTTGCGAAGAACATGGCGTGGCGGTCACGCGGGATGACCTGCGTGGAGACCGGCTCGGGAATTAGGCCGAGCTTGGCACAGACATGTTCTTCGACGCGCGGGTCGATATTGGCGAAGGTGCCGACGGCGCCGGAGATCGCACCCGTGGCGATTTCCGCACGGGCATTAACGAGGCGCTCACGGTTGCGGTACATCTCGGCATAGAAGCGGGCAAAGGTCAGGCCCATGGTGGTCGGCTCGGCATGGATGCCGTGGCTGCGGCCGATGCGCACCGTGTTCTTGTGTTCGAAGGCGCGGGTCTTCAGCGCCGCCAGCACCCGGTCCATATCGGCGAGCAGCAGATCGGCGGCGCGTACGAGCTGGATGTTGAGCGTGGTATCGAGCACGTCCGACGAGGTCATGCCCTGATGCACGAAACGGCTGTCGGGACCGACAAATTCGGCAAGATGGGTGAGGAAGGCGATGACGTCATGCTTGGTGACGGCTTCGATCTCATCGATGCGGGCGACGTCGAAGGTGGCGCTGCCGCCCTTTTCCCAGATGGTCTGGGCAGCGGACTTCGGGATAACGCCGAGTTCGGCAAGCGCGTCACAGGCATATGCCTCGATCTCGAACCAGATGCGGAACTTTGTTTCCGGCGACCAGATGGCGACCATTTCCGGCCGGGAATAACGAGGGATCATGGCAATGACTTTCTTTGTGGAGGAAATTTGCTGCCCGTTTAGCAAAGTGTTCCGGTAATCTCAATCTATCAAGCTACATGCCTCTGTTGCTCGTTGCGCACGTCGGCAGAGGATCGCGCCCGCAGGCAGGAGCGGAACGATGGCAAAGGGAAAATATAAGCCAGGGCCGAGAATGCAGAACTGGTAAATCGCGCCGAGCGATGTGAAGAGCTGCTGGAAAAACCAGATGCGGGAGAATGCCGGCGCGTGCCATTGCGCATAAAAAATACGGTATTCGAAAGCGAAAAACGCCGCCGCAACTGCCAGCGTGAAAAAAACGATGGCAAGACAGGCCGCCGCAAAACGCAGCGGCAGGGCGGCGGAAGCAGGGAGAAGGTGCAGCGCCGCCATGGCCAGCAGCCAGCCGAAGAGGCCGCCCGCGAAGAAAAGCATGATGATGTCGGCGGCATGGTCGGTTTCCAGCCGGTTCCTGACATAGAGGCCGATAGCGGCGGCGGCGCTGGAACAGACGGCCCAGACAAGCGCGCCGAGCAGCGGAAACAGCGCTGCCGAAGCCGTGTCACGGAAACCCCGCCTGTCGCTTTCCATGCCGATCCCCCAACGCCTTGCCGTGCGCCCTTCGGCGGCGGCGGTTATGTCCGCGCGGCTTCCGCTGCGTGGCGCAGTTGCGCGACCGTCTTGCGGTAGTCGGCGACGCCGTCGCCCTTGAAGATGGCCGAGCCGGCCACCAGCGCATTTGCACCGGCGGCAACGATCGCGCCTGCGGTTTCCGCCGTCACGCCGCCATCCACTTCGAGTTCGATCGGCCGATCGCCGATCATGGCCTTTGCCGCGCGGATCTTGTCCAGCATGGCCGGAATGAACTTCTGCCCGCCAAAACCGGGATTGACGCTCATGATCAGGACGAGATCGACATCATCAAGCACGTTTTCGATGACCGAAAGCGGTGTTGCGGGGTTGAGCGTCACGCCGGCCTTTCTACCGAGCCCGCGGATCGTCTGCAGTGAGCGGTGCAGGTGAGGCCCGGCTTCGGCATGCACGGTGATGCTGTCACAGCCCGCCTTGGCGAAGGCTTCGAGATAGGGATCGACGGGTGCGATCATCAGATGGCAGTCGAAGAAGGCCATGCTGTGCGGCCGCAGCGCCTTGATGACATCCGGCCCGAAGGAGATGTTGGGGACGAAATGGCCATCCATCACATCGAGATGAATCCAGTCCGCGCCCGCTTCCGTGACATCGGCGACTTCCTGTCCGAGCTTGGCGAAATCGGCAGCCAGAATGGACGGGGCTATGCGGATGGGCAGGGACATGGGGCAAACTCCTCTCGACGCGTTGCGTAAGCTGCCTTTAACACCAAGTATCGGGGTTTGAAACGGCCGGTCGCGCGGTTGCCGGCGGTTTTCAGCTGCGTTTCCTCGAATTTTCGGCGGCGCGGGTTTCGCCTATTGTCTTTCAGCCTTGTCCGCCGGTTCGAAGCGCTGGCCGTTCCATCGCTGCAGGCGATAGGGATTGTCCGAAAGATCATGCGACGGGTTGAAGCCGAGATCGCCGAGAACGGTTTTGAAAAGGGTGCCGCCCGCCAGTATCTCCGGCGCGGGTTTCGACTGCGCCTGTGTGGCTTCCGCAAGGGCGGCGGTGAGTTCCGCTGCCGCATAGGCCGGCAGGACGTAACCTTCCGGCTCGATGCCGGCGCCGCGCAGTTCGCCGGCAACCGCCTGGGCCGATGGCAGGGTATCATAGGCCGGGCGGGTGACCGCCAGCACATTCGCGGCCAAGGGGACCGGATTGTTGGCCGCATTCATGGCATCGCCGCCCATGAGGGTGAGGGGAATGTTCTCCGACCCCGCGTCTCTGGCAATGATGGCGACGTCGGTGCGTTCCGCGCCGACGAAGACATGGGAAATGCCGGTGCGCGCCAGCCGGCGCACCAGCGCCACCTGCTGTTCCTGGTTGGGACGCATCGTATCGGCAAGGGTGGGCTTCAGACCGTTTTCCTCGAGCGACGAGCGGATGCGGTCGACCAGCTCGCGGCTGTAGATCGTGCCGTCATCCACAAGTCCGATGGAATGTCCCTTCCAGTCGCGCAGGATGATCTCCGCGATCCTGTCCGATTCGGCCCTGTCTGACGGGGCGAGGCGAAAGAGCGGCCAGCCATACTTCAGGGCGTCTTCCATCAGGATCGGCGCGCGGCTGGAAAGCGTGATGGCGGGAATGGCGGCCGCTTTCAGCGGTGGCAGAACATCCTGAAGCGTTTCGGTGCACAAGAAACCGATTGCGGTGCTGACCTTGGCGGCCACGAGGCCATCGGCAATGGCGCCGCCGCTGCCATCTTCGCAGCTTTCATGGATTTCGACGACATCCAGCCCGAGCTTTGCCGCCGCCGCCTTCGCACCCTGCCGTACCTGCTGCCCCAGAAGTTCGTAAGGACCGCTCTGGGGCGCAACAATGCCAATCGATGCCGCGCTTGCTGAGCCCGCAAGGGCAAAACCGGCGATGATCGTTAGCAGGCGAAGTGAAAGCATGACGTGATAGAAATCCTGTTGTCCCGGCTTGATGTTTATCGGCAACAACCGGTTTTCCAAAGGAAAAATACGCGCGCTTCACGGACATTCCCGCAAAACCATCAAATTGCCCCGTGTGTCTGCATTGTTTGTGAGGATCAGCTCGCCGATCTTTTGCTGGTTTCCGGGCTTGTGCGCCTGGAGAGCAACTCCTCTCCAAGGCTTTGCTCTACCCACGGCAACTGGGACATAAGATCGTTCCAATCGAAGGATGAGCCGGCGCGGCGGGTCAAATTATTATGCCATCTGGTCAACTCCGCGAAGCGCTGATCGTCGGTTATCCTCACCTCATGGTCGCGGTAAACTTTGTTTATCAATCTTCCGAGCGGATTGATCAGATCCACTAAAAGCTGATGTGAGCTATAGTCTGCGCTCGCCGATTGCCCACCTTCGAACATATCTCCATGTCCCGTCACCAGCCATGATATGTTCACGCCAAATTCCCTGTGGTACGCGGAAAGCAGTTCGGCATCGGGCACGCGTTCGCCCCGCTCATAATGCGCCAGCCCGCTTTTGCTGATTGCCAGTCGGTTGGCGAAGACATCCCGGTCATCGATATCGAACGCCGCCCTCACAGCTCGAAGGCGTTTTCCTAGGGCTGTCTTGGGCTCGACTTCTTTCCTGGCCAAATTCCTTTAAATTAAATCACAAATGGAGTTTACAAAAATCCAAATGTAATTTAATCCTCTCTGTGTTCGCATGTCATCCATTGGGAGCGCGTCTGCCAGGACGCACTTGTTTTAATAGGTTATTTAGCACTGTGTTAAAGGCATCAGCAAGATAGAGCGCACGCTTCGTTCCATTGCATAGAATCAAATATCTCGCCGTTGAATGCTTGATGATCGTTCGCGGTCTTCAAGACGATTCGATTGTGAAGCGTTGACGACAATTTCTGGAGACACAGATCTCTAAAAAGGCGGCCGCGATGCGCGTTGAAAGGTCAGGGTTGCTACGCAAAGTATTCGGTTCGGCGGCTAAGGGCCTTGCTATGTTCGTTTTGTGCCCATTTATTTTGTTGTTCGCGATTGTCGTGATGGCGATGGTCGTGATTTCCCCTGCGATAAAGCCAAGGGAAGAAAGACACCGCTGATCGGAATTTCTTCCACGCCAAATGTATTTGGCAGCCAACGGCGTACCATCATGGAAAGAAAATGGAGAATATTGCAAAAAATATCATACTTTATTTTAGGTGCAGGTTTTTATTATTGGTTTTAATCGTCTCCATTTTTATGTGGGGGCTTATCATTCTTGGCATCCGACTGATTATATCGAAGCTGTAACTGCATGAATTCACGGATTTAACATCGCAATGGGATGTTGCCTCCGTGCAGCCTCGAGTCTGCGTCGGAAAAAACGCCACATGCGTCAATTTTAAGTTGTTTTTACCGTCGGAGGCTGAAGATGATCGTTGTCGTTGATTTCCCACAGAATCTTAATCATCTACCTGTTTCCAAGGCGAGAAGACGTCAGCGAGGATGAACGACGGTATTGCTTTATAAAACTATTATATTTGTGGAGTAGAGATGCAATTTGGGAAACGTGAGCTATTAATTCTGCCTTCTAGAGTGCAGCCCACAAAAATGCACATTTTATTCCCATTTTCCTAACTTGCTGATATATATTCAAAATATGTAAAGCTTCATGGCGCGCGCAAGTTTTTCCTCGCGGTTTTTTCGCATTTGCGAGAAGATTTGCTTGACGGAAAGTAAATGATTAGCTTAGATGTAACTGTTTCAGGGGACGACTGAAATTGGCTGTAACAGGCCTCGGAAAGTGTTCCGAATATAAGCACTGCCAGACTATATTGCCTTTCATATTCTATTTTTTTCATTACGTATAAACCGCTTCGGGAAACTGGGGCGGTTTTTTACGTGGAGCTAATTTAAGCAATTTAAAATTGAATTAGGAAACTCCTGCGCAAAGACGTTCTTTCATTTTCGAATTTATGGAAAAGATATCGCGCGGAGGGAGCGAAGCCGGCTCCGAAGTCCACATCAACATAACTGCTTGATATGCCGGTTGACGGACATTGTCGCCTGCGAGCGAGTTCGGTCGGCCGTCTGTGCGGCTTTATTTAAGGGCGGCCAGGGCGTCCCTGGCAAAGGCGGAGATGGGTTCGGGAAGCTTATCCGGATCGAACCAGCCGATGGCGGAAAGCTTGTCGGGTTCGGTCAGTGCCGGCTCACCCTGCGCAGCGTGGGTGACGAAGATCAGCGAAACCCAGTGGTGGCGATCTTCCGTATCGATGAATTCGCTATGGCAGAGGAATTCGACGTTGCCGATCTTGAGCCCGGTTTCTTCTTCGGCTTCGCGGCGTGCCGCGGCGAGGGAGGTTTCAAGGTGATCGACCTTGCCGCCCGGAATGCTCCAGTATCCGGCTTCCGGCGCCTTCAGACGCCGGCATAAAAGCACGCGGCCGTCACGCAGGATGGCGAGGCCGACGCCGACACCCGGAAAATCGAGACCTGGCCTGGCGGTCGGCGTCATGCTGTCCATTCCCGCGGTCAGGCCTTGGCGTTGGCCACGATCAGCATGAAAGCGGGGATGTCGTCGCCGAAACCAACCGGTGTCGGGCCATCGTCATGGTCGCGATAATGGCGGCGGCGGTCGCGGTTGTCGTCATTGGCGTGCAACGGATTGCGGCTATTGCGGTCGGAATTGCGCGGGGTCTTTTCCTGCTTGCGTTCTGCTTTCACCTTGTCGTCTCCATGAGCCGCGATGTCCGTGTCCGCAGCGGATTGTGCACCCTGATTGATGTTTTCGACCGGCGCTGCGTCGCGACGGTTGCGGTCGCGGCCCCTGCCGCCCCGTTCCTTGCCCCGGCGGCCGGAATTGCTTTCAAAGCTTTCCATGGGCGCGGGAAGGGTGGAGAGGTCACCGTTCTGCCACTCAATCTTTTCGCCGATCAGCTTTTCGATCGCGTCGAGATACTTCGTGTCGCTTCTGGTGACGATGGTGAAGGCCTTGCCCGAGCGGCCGGCACGACCGGTACGGCCGATACGGTGGACATAGTCTTCCGAGTGAATGGGAATATCGAAGTTGAAGACGTGGCTGACATCGGGGATGTCCAGGCCGCGTGCGGCAACGTCGGAGGCGACGAGCAGCTTCAGATTGCCGTCCTTGAAGTTCTGCAGCATCGTGGTGCGCGAACGCTGGTCCATGTCGCCATGCAGCGCGCCGACGGAAAAACCGTGACGGTCGAGCGAACGGAAGAGGTCGGCCACATCCTTCTTGCGGTTGCAGAAGATGATGGCGTTCTTCAGTTCGGCTTCTTCGGCGCGGACGAGATCGCGCAGCACGGCGCGCTTTTCATAATCCTTGTTGTGCGCGGCAACGATGCGCTGGGCAACGGTCTTTGCCGTGGAGGAGGGCTTGGCGACCTCGACACGAACGGGGTTCTGCAGGAACCGGTCGGCCAGCTTCTGGATTTCCGGCGGCATGGTGGCCGAGAAGAACAGCGTCTGCCGGGTAAACGGGATCATCTTGGCGATGCGCTCGATATCGGGAATGAAGCCCATATCCAGCATACGGTCGGCTTCGTCGATGACGAGGATTTCCACGCCGGTCATCAAAAGCTTGCCGCGCTCGCAATGGTCGAGAAGGCGGCCGGGGGTGCAGATCAGCACATCGGCGCCGCGCTCAAGCTTGCGGTCCTGGTCTTCGAAGGAAACGCCGCCGATCAGGAGCGCGACGTTCAGCTTGTGATTCTTGCCGTATTTCTCGAAGTTCTCCGCCACCTGCGCTGCCAGCTCACGGGTCGGCTCAAGGATCAGCGTGCGCGGCATTCTGGCGCGGGCGCGGCCCTTCTCGAGCAGCGTGAGCATCGGCAGAACGAAGGACGCGGTTTTGCCCGTGCCGGTCTGTGCGATACCGCAGATATCACGCTTTTCCAGCGCCGGCGGAATGGCGCCAGCCTGAATGGGTGTCGGCGTCGTGTAGCCGGCATCTGCAATAGCGGAAAGAACTTTTTGGCTCAGGCCAAGATCAGAGAATGTTGTCAAAGGAAGAACTTTTTCCGTTCTGGTTCGGTAAGAACACCTGCGTGCCGCGACGGCACTTGCAAAGACTTGGCGCGGGGATATGCCCAAATTGCCGGAAAGTCAAGGAAACAACGGGAAAAGCGCGCGAAACAGCGGGGTTCGGGCGGGGCATCTTGGCCTTTGGTGCAGATTTCAGCGATTTATCGTAAAAAGCGCAAAAAAAGCATTAAAATCGGGCTGCTATTTTAAATAGGTTTTGAGTTCCGTTCCGGCGATCAGGAACCGCATCGGATCGACCGGCGTATCGTTGCGGCGCACCTCGTAATGCACATGCGGACCGGTGGAGCGGCCGGTGCTGCCGGCGCGGCCGATGACGTCGCCGGCCTCGACCCTGTCGCCGGCTTTCACCAGAATGGCGGAGAGATGGCCGAATCGCGTCGAGACGCCCTGGCCGTGATCGATCTCGACCATATTGCCGTAGCCGCCGGAATTTTCCGCGACCGTCACCTTGCCCGCGCCGGTGGATTTGACGTCAGCACCGGTTTCAGCACGAAAATCGATGCCGGTATGCAGGGCCGGGCGGCCGAGAAACGGATCCATCCGGTTGCCGAATCGGCTGGTGATCGCCCGGCCGGGGGCCGGGTTGCCGAAGGGCAGGGTGGTCGCGGTTTCCTTGACGATGTCGAGCCGGTTCAACGCATTGTCGAGATTGGTGAGCGACAGGTTGAAAGGATCGGTGTCACCGCGCTCGGGGTTGGCATAGGGGCCGCCTATGTCATCGTTGCCGTTCTCTTCGATTTTCAGGCCTGCCTGCCGGATGATGTCCTGCATCGCATTCGCCTTGTCCTCGGCGTCGCTGGTCAGTCTGGCGATGCGCGATATCTGCTGGCGTTCGATATCCTTCAGCGACAGTGTCACCTTGGAAAACACCCGGTCGGCCCGGTCGGACGGCGTTTCGCCGGCTTCGGGTACATAGGCGGCGCGTCTGTCCGGTGTGGCGGGCTTTTCCGCCTGCGGCTTGCGTGGCGTCATCAGCTTTTCGATGGCTGAAAGGCCGCCGGAGAGGTCAGCGCGTTTTTCCGGCGCCATGGCGTTCGAAAGAGAAGAGGGCGCGGCCGGGGAGGCGGCGATGCCGGAATTTTCGGCGCGCTCCAGCAATTCACTCATGCGGCCGTGCCGCGAGGTCAGCGCCGCCTGCTGTTCCAGCAGCTTTTCCACTTTCTTTTCAACGACCTGCTGATCGAGCAATTGCCGGGAGGTGACACGGTCCACCTGAGCTCTCAGCGCTGCAATGCGGTCTTCATAGTGGTTCTGCATGCGGGTCTGGCGGGCCATGGTCGCGCCGATCAGGTCGTCACGCAAAATGAGATAGCCTGTGGCTCCGAGATAACCGAGCGAGAAAAGGCCGATCGTGCAGCCGGCAAGCGCCGCCATCCACGGACGGATGGTCATGTGCCGCACCCTGTCGCCGCGCGCGAGAATGAGCACGTGGGGCTCACGCTTTTTGCCGAATACCCGGTTTTCCGCCGTATCAGTCACAATCTCTCTCCGGACTGGCCGATTTCTTAAGGGAAATCATAATTCGTTAAGGTTAACGAAGTTTTGCCGGAGAGGCCTTTTGGCGGTGTCGGCTATTGGCTGACGGATGTGAGCGAGCGGTAAAAGGAAGGCGTCAGGCCGGCCTCGGCGCGGGCGATGTCGTTGAAGGGCGGTTTCAAAGGGCCGCGGAAATTGGCGCGCACCAGCTGCCTGAAGGTCGCGGCCGGGTCCTTCTTTTCACGCGCGCACAGGAACCGGAACCATTTCGCGCCGATGGCGACATGGCCCTTTTCGTCATTATAGATGACATCGAGAACGGCGGCGCTTTCGAGATCGCCAGTCTCACGCATCTTCGCCTGCAGGGAAGGGGTGACGTCCAGTCCGCGCGCTTCCAGGATGAGCGGGACGACGGCGAGCCGTGCAGTGAGATCGTTGCGGGTGGAATGCGCGGCCTGCCAGAGCCCGTCATGGGCCGGCAGATCGCCATAGTCGGCGCCGAGGCTTCTCAGCCTGTCCCGCACCAGCCGGAAATGTTTCGCCTCCTCGAAGGCGACCTGCATCCAACCGTCGAAAAAGGAATGCGGCACCGGCTCGCTGGCATAACGCGCGACGATATCGAGCGCGAGATCAACGGCGTTGAGTTCGATATGGGCTATGGCGTGCAGCAGCGCGATGCGGCCCCTGACGCTGTGTAGGGAGCGGCGTTCCACGGCGGTTGGCGGCACGAGTTCCGGCTTCTCGGGCCTGCCCGGCCGCTCAGGCAGCGGCGGGTCGAGAGGCGAGCGCAGCGACAGACGGCGCTCGAACCAGCGTGTCGCCGTTTCCTGCGCGAGTGCGGTCTTTCTGTCGAGATCGGCGCTCACGATGGCATCCGTCGCGCCGCCTCGCAGCGAGATGATTTTGAACGGGGGCGTCACGACGGGTTGGTCCCTCAGAGCTTCTTCACGGCCTCGAGAACGGCCTGGGCATGGCCCGCGACCTTAACCTTGTTCCAGATTTCCGCGATTTTTCCATCCGGGGCAACGAGGACGGTCGTGCGTTCGACACCCATGTATTTTTTGCCATACATGCTTTTTTCCTTCCAGACGCCATAGGCTTCCAGAACCTTCCTCTCCTCGTCGGAAGCGAGCATGACGGAAAGCGAATGTTTTGCCGCAAACTTGTCGTGGCTTTTAACGCTGTCGGGCGAAATGCCGATGACGACGGCGTTGGCTGCCTCGAATTCGCCGCCCAGCGCGCTGAAGTCGATGGCTTCTGCGGTGCAGCCGGAAGTATCGTCCTTCGGGTAGAAATAGAGGATGACGGCCTTGCCTTGCAGTTTGGACAATGTCACCGTCCCTTCACCGTTGCGGGGCAAAGTAAAATCGGGAGCCGGGCCGCCAATCGTCAAGTCTGTCATAATCTACCTTTCTTTCGCCGGGATGTTGAGGAAAAGTCGCCACATTCGATATATAGCGAAACCGCGCGTCGTCCAGATCACTATTTAGATTTCAGGTCGAACGATCTTAAATCTCAATCGTTATCCGGGCTAAAGAATTAAAGCGGGATTCCGGACGAAAACCGCTTACACTTTTCGCCATCCCGCTTCGGTGTTGCGGCGAAACAAAGCTATTCAAGGGCAAACACGGGCGTATGGCTGAAGTCAGGGGTGAAAAGGTCAAGTTCGGCAGACGCGATATCATTGCGCTGCACGATCTTCCTTCGGCGCAGGCCGAAGATCCCATCATCGTGCATTGCCCGGCGCCGCGCTCCATGGTGCGCGCCTTCATCAAGATTTTCGCAGCGCTTTTCGTGCTGGCCTTCCTGTCCATCGGCGGCATCATTCTTTCCGTCGAGACGGGATCGATCGACGCGACGCTTTCCAGCCAGGCGCAGCAGGCGCTGGAAAGGGCACTCGGCCCCCATTACAGCGCGCGGATCGGTTCTTCGGCGATCAGGTTTTCCACCGGGCTGCGCCTTGCGCTGGTGGCGGAGGACGTGGATATCATCGAGAAGGAATCCGGCCAGCATATGAGCCGGGCGCGGGCAATCGGCATGGCGCTCGATCCGCTTGCGCTTCTGACCGGCCGTGTCTCGGTGGAGAGCCTCGAGGCCGACGGGATGGAGCTCGATACGGCGCTTTTGCCCAAGGGTAACGGGTTCGATCTCGCCAGCGTCAAGCTTGACGCCGTGCCGCAGCAATTGCAGGAGGCCTTCGGGCAGCTCGACAAGCTCGCTCAGGCTTTTCTGAGCAGCGGAACCGAGGAAATCGATATTTCCAGCGTTTCGATTCACCTGCCACCCGGAGAGTTGGGCAAGCCGCGTACCGTCGAAGTGCGTGAACTGTCGCTGACGCCCGATCAGCAGGGCGGATATTCGCTCGATGGAGAAACGCTATTCAACGGTGAAATTGCCAGCGTGTCGCTGCAGACTTCGGGATCGGGCGGCCGGATAGACGGTTTTGAAGCCCGCATCGACGGTTTCGATATCGGCCCGTTTCTTGAGAAATACGATCCCGACGGAAATCTCCATGAAGGCCTGAACGTCAAGACGGGTATCAACATTGTCGCTCGGCGCGCCATGGAAGGGCAGGAGCCACAGCTGGAGATTGCGCTCGGCCTCGGCAATGGAACGCTGATGATCGGCGGTGAGTCCCAGACCTTTACGGCTGGCAACGTCCATGCACGTTATGACTTTGCCAAAAGCACCCTTGTCATCGACAATTCGCGGCTGGAGCTCGGGCGGACAATTCTTCCGGTCGCCGGTGAAATCAGCGATACGGAAGAAGGTTTCGGCCTTTCGCTGCGGATCGACAACGCCGTTGCTTCGTCCGAAGCTTCGGGCGAGGCCCCGGTTCCTTTCAGCCTGAAGGCCGACGGGCATTTTACGGCGGCGACGAAACAGCTCGACGTTCCCTCGCTTTATGTGACGGGCCCGCTCGGAGACATGGCGGGATCGCTGAAAATCCGGTTCGGCCAGGGATCGCCGGAAATCAGTTTCGGCGGGCAGATTCCGAAGATGGAGGCCACGGCGGTCAAGCAGCTCTGGCCGTTCTGGATGGCGCACAAGCCGCGCGACTGGGTGGTCTCCAATCTCTACGGCGGCACCGTCACCAATGGTTCAATCGCTATCTTCATACCGCAAGGGCGGATGTGCGGCCCCGGCTGCCCGCTGGTGCTCGGCGAAAGCGAAATGCAGATCCGCTTCGATATAGACGATACGCGTCTCAATACCACCGGCGACATTCCACCGTTGCGCGATGTCGACGCGCATTTCGACCTCGTCGGCGGCAAGATGGCCGTCGATATCAAGCGGGGGACATCCTATTTTCCGTCGAACCGGTCGCTTGCGCTGGAAAACAGCCGTTTTCTCATTTCCGCTGTTTACGACAAGCCGCTGCTCGGAAATCTCGAACTGAACGTTTCGGGCTCGGCCGATGCTGTGGCCGAGCTTGCGGCGCTCAAACCCATCAATGCGCTCAAGAATACGCAGTTCAAGCCGGAGGATTTCACCGGCGATGTCAAAGCCCATGCTAACCTGACCGTTGGCCTGCTTTCCAGCCATAACCCGCCTCCGCCGGTGTGGACGGCCGATCTCGATCTGAAGAACCTGTCGCTGACCAAGCCCTTTGCGGGCCACAAGGTGACTGCGCTCGACGGTTTCATGACGCTGGACGACCGCCAGCTCAAACTGGAGGGCAGAGGCCGCGTGGACGACGTGCCGATGGACATCGTGATGACGGAGCCGGTGAGCAAGAACAGCGATATCGCGCCGACGCTGTCGCTGAAGGCAAGCCTGAACGAAACGCAGGTTGCCAAGCTCGCTCCGGAACTTTCCACGGTCCTCGGCGGCACGACGGCGATTGAAATCGACGGCGCCGACCCGAAACGCCAGGATATCCGGCTCGATCTGACCAAGGCGTCGATCATTCTGCCGGGGCTCGGCTGGAGCAAGGGCATCGGCATTCCCGCCAGCGCCGCCTTCACCATGGAAATGGGAGACGGGCGCACGACGATCAGCGACTTCTCGCTCGACGGCGACGGCTTCGGCGCTGCCGGCGATATCGCCTTCAGCAAGAACGGGCTGATTTCCGCCGATCTCAGCCGCGTGCAGCTTTCGCCCTCCGATAATTACGCCGTTTCGGTCGCCGCTTCGAAGAACGGCTATATCATCAATGCATCGGGGAAATCCGCCGATGTCAGGCCTTTCCTCTCGAAGCTTCGCAGCTCTTCCGGCAGCGGCGACGGGACGTCGCGTTCGCAGCCATCCCTTGCCATCAAGACGCAATTCGACAAGGTCTACGGGTTCAACGATGAAATCCTTGCCAATGTCAGTTCCGATGTCAGCGTGCGGGATGGCAAGGTTCGCTCCATCGATTTCCGTGGCGTCACCGGCAACGGCCAGGCGGTGGTGGCGCAGACCGTCAATCGCGGGGCGACGGGAACCGTGACGCTGACCAGCAGCGATGCGGGTTCGCTCGCCCGTTTCGCCAATATCTACAGCCGCATTCGCGGCGGCCTTCTCAACCTTGCGCTGACGACCTCCAATGGCAGCGACTGGAGCGGATCGCTCGACCTGCGCAATTTTGCCGTCGTCAACGAAGCCAAGCTGCAGGACATCGTCGCCACGCCGACGGGCGAGGACGGCAGGAGCCTCAACAATGCGGTGCGCCGCAATATCGATGTCAGTTCGGAAAAATTCCAGCGCGGTTTTGCCCGGGTCGTTTACGTCAACGGTTCGGTGGCGGTGGAAAACGGCGTCGTGCGCGGCGAGCAGATCGGTGCGACTTTCCAGGGGCTTTTGAAGGACCAGAGCGGCCGTATGGACATGACCGGCACCTTCATGCCCGCCTATGGCCTGAACCGGCTGTTCGGCGAGCTGCCCTTCATCGGCATCTTCCTCGGCAATGGCCGCGACCGGGGCTTGCTCGGCATCACTTTCAAGCTCTCCGGCCAGACGGACCAGCCGAAGCTGACGATCAATCCGCTTTCGCTGATCGCGCCGGGCGTCTTCCGGCAGATTTTCGAGTTTCAGTGAATGGAGCGTCGCAAAGCTTGGCGCACGCGGCCGTTTGGCGAGAACGAGTGCACCCGCACTCCGTCACCCCGGACCTGATCCGGGGTCCAGTGCGATCAAGTCCTTGATCGCGCGAGAGCCCTTTCACGGCGCAGACGCGCCGTGGCTGGATGCCGGATCTAGCCCGGCATGACGGAAGTGGGGGTATCGGCGCATCGAGGACCGCTTTCGCAGTCCTCGACACGATGTTTTTGTAAGTCTTACGCCGGGCGAACCAGAACGTGCTTCTTCTTGCCGACCGACAGCTTGATGACGCCGTCGCCGGTGATTTCACCGGAACCGACCGTCTGGCGCTCATCCGAAACGCCAATGTCGTTGATCTTTACCGCACCGCCCTGAACGTGGCGGCGGGCCTCGCCGTTCGAGCCGGCGAGGCCGGCGCGGACGATGAGCGACAGGACGCCGAGGCCGGCTTCGAGTTCGGATGCCGGAACCTCGATGGAGGGCAGGTTTTCGGCGAGCGCACCTTCTTCGAAGGTCTTGCGCGCCGTCTCGGCCGCTTCTTCCGCCGCCGCGCGGCCATGCAGGATGGCCGTCACTTCGGTCGCGAGGATTTTCTTCGCCTCGTTGATCTCCGATCCGCCAAGGGCGGCGAGACGGGCGATCTCATCCATCGGCAGCGTGGTGAAGAGTTTCGCAAAGCGAACCACGTCCGCATCTTCCGTGTTGCGCCAGTATTGCCAGAAATCATAGACCGGCAGCAGGTCCTTGTTCAGCCACACCGCGCCGGAAGCCGACTTGCCCATCTTCGCACCGGAGGAGGTGGTCAGAAGCGGCGAGGTCAGGGCGTAGAGCTGCGGTGTCCCCATGCGGTGACCGAGATCGATGCCGTTGATGATGTTGCCCCACTGGTCGGAACCGCCCATCTGCAGGCGGCAGCCGGTGCGCTGGTTCAGCTCCACGAAATCGTAGGCCTGCAGGATCATGTAGTTGAATTCGAGGAAGGACAGTGACTGTTCGCGGTCGAGGCGCGTCTTCACGCTGTCGAAGGACAGCATGCGGTTGACCGAGAAGTGGCGGCCGACATCGCGCAGGAATTCGAGGTAGTTGAGGCCGCGCAGCCAGTCGGCATTGTTGATCATCAGTGCCGGATTATTGGCGCGGTCGTAATCGAGGTAATTGGCGAAGACATGCTTGAGCGAGGTGATGTTGTCCTCGATCATGTCGATCGTCATCAGCTTGCGGGCCTCTTCCTTGAAGGAGGGATCGCCGACCATGCCGGTGCCGCCGCCCATCAGCGAGATCGGCTGGTGGCCGGTCTTCTGCATCCAGTGCAGCATCATGATCTGGGTGAGGTGGCCGACATGCAAACTCGAAGCCGTCGGGTCATAGCCGATATAGGCGGTCACGGTTTCCTTGGCGAACAGTTCGTCGAGACCTGCCTCATCGGAGATCTGGTGAATGAAGCCGCGCTCATCGAGCGTGCGGAGGAAATCGGACTTGAACCTGGACATAACCTTTTACTTTCTGGTTTGATCTTTGCGGCCATCGAAAACCAATGACCGTCGCGGCTTTATCATTGTTTTTTGAAATGTGCACCCGTTTCGGCCATGAATGTCGGGATTCAAGCAAGCATGATTCGAGATTGCAGGGGAGCGGCAGGTGGGCGAGGTCAAAACGGCAATCGGGCTGATGAGCGGCACATCGATGGACGGCATCGATATCGCCCTGTTGCGCACGGATGGCGAAAGCGTGGTTCGGCATGGGCCGAGTGGGTATTTCCCCTATGATCCGCGCCTGCGCGCCATCTGGCAGAAGGCATTGGTCACAGCCAAAGCCATTCGTGAACGGCGCGAACGTCCCGGTGATCTGACGGAAGCTGAGCGCAAGCTGACGCTTGCCCATGCGGCGGCGGTCAAATCCTTCCTCCATCGTCACCGCCTCCAGCCCGGCGATATCGATGTGATCGGCTTTCACGGTCAGACGGTGCTGCACCGCCCGGACGAGGCGCTGACCGTGCAAATCGGCGACGGCGCGCTTCTGGCCTCCGAAACCGGCATCGATGTGGTTTACGACATGCGCGCCAATGACATGGTGCATGGCGGGCAGGGCGCGCCGCTGATCCCGGCCTATCACATGGCGCTTTCCGCTAATCTGCCCGATGGGTTCGAAACGCCGGCCGTCTTCGTCAATATCGGCGGCATTTCCAATCTCACCTATATCGGTGAGGCGGGGCGGCTTGCCGCTTTCGACAGCGGCCCCGGCAATATGCTGATCGACCAGTGGATCGAGGCGCATACGGGCAAGGCCTTCGACAAGGGCGGCAAGACGGCGGCGGGCGGCAGCGTCGTCGCGTCGCTGGTGGCGCGTTATATGGAAAGCCCGTTTTTTTCAGCCAATATCCGTCGGTCGCTGGACCGCAGCGATTTTGCGCCTCCGCAAAAGGGTGAGGTTTCGCTGGCGGATGGTGCGCGGACGCTGGCTCATCTGACAGGGGCTGCCATTCTGAAGTCGGCAAGTTATCTGCCGGAGGCGGCGAGGACCTACGTGGTCTGTGGTGGTGGGCGGTTGAACCCGGTGATCATGGAGGAGTTTGGTAACCTTGCCGCCAAGGTCGGCGCACGTGTGATTGCGGCGGAAGAGGCGGGGTTCGATGGCGGCGCGATGGAGGCGGAGGCCTGGGCCTATCTGGCGGTTCGGTCGGTCAAGGGTTTGCCGCTGACCTATCCCGGTACGACGGGGGTGAAGGAGCCGGTGACTGGGGGGGTGTTGGTGCGATCGGAAGGACGATCATAGTATAGGACGGAGGGCTTGGCTCACCCCCCTCTGCCCTGCCGGGCATCTCCCCCTCAAGGGGGGAGATCGAATCGTGGCGACCTTCCGGTCATCTTTAAAGCAGAGGCTCAGGCGTCTGGCTGATCTCCCCCCTTGAGGGGGAGATGCCCGGCAGGGCAGAGGGGGGTAAACCGCACCCTCCGGCGATCATTGTAGAAAAATCGAGCCGCCCGCAAGAGGCGCAGCCAATCACCGAATGCGCTTGGCCGCCGGTTCCGGCACCAGTTCGCCATTGAGGCGGCGGTCGAGATAGTCCTCGCATTCGCCCATCAGATCGTCCACCTTGCCGTTGAAGAAGTGGTTGGCGCCGGGAACGGTGCGGTGGGTGATGAGGATGCCCTTCTGGGTCTTCAGCTTCTCCACCAGGCCGTTCACATCCTTCTCAGGCGCGACCTTGTCGGAATCGCCGTTGATGATGAGGCCCGACGACGGGCAGGGGGCGAGGAAGGAGAAGTCGTAGGTGTTGGGCTGCGGCGCAATCGACATGAAACCTTCGATTTCCGGGCGGCGCATCAGGAGCTGCATGCCGATCCAGGCGCCAAAGGAATAACCGGCGACCCAGCAGCTTTTCGAATCGGGATGCAGGCTCTGCACCCAGTCGAGCGCGGAAGCGGCATCGGAAAGCTCGCCGGCGCCATGGTCGAATTCGCCCTGGCTGCGGCCGATGGAGCGGAAATTGAACCGGAGCGTCGTGAAGCCGCGCTTCTGGAAAAGATAGAAGAGCTGATAGACGATCTGGTTGTTCATCGTGCCGCCGAACTGCGGGTGCGGATGAAGGATGATCGCGATCGGCGCGCTCTTTTCCTTGGATGGTTGATAACGGCCTTCGAGGCGACCCGCAGGGCCGTTAAAGATGACTTCGGGCATTGGTACTCCGGTCGTGTTTTTTCATTCTCCAACCGCATTCTTCCGATGAGAAGACTTGACGAACTGTGTCATCTTTTCTAGAACGCAGTTTAGAATAATTCGAAACTTTGCGTGTGCTAAAGCACTCGGGTGGTGTCATAAGGCAAGCGCAACTGTAATTTCAAGAAAAATGCGTTTTGGCGCATTGAAGATTGGATGAAGCCTCATCGTTATGACGGTTTTGACGCGGACATATATGGACTGGAACGCGACGGCGCCGCTTTTGCCCGCCGTGCGCGATGTTCTCGTCTCCGCGCTCGATCTTGCCGGCAATCCGTCTTCCGTGCACCGGGAAGGGCGTGCCGCCCGCGCCGCCGTTGAGGGCGCCCGCCGCGAGGTTGCGGCACTTGTTGGCGCCGAGGCTGCCCATGTCACCTTTACCAGCGGCGCGACGGAAGCCGCCAATCTGGTGCTGACACCGGATTTCAGTATGGGGCGCGCTCCCGTGCGCTATGGCCATCTTTATGTTTCAGCCATCGAGCATCCTGCCTTTCGCGAAGGCGGCCGGTTCGGCAAGGCTGACGTTACGGAAACTCCCGTTACGTCAGCGGGCGTCATCGATCTTGCGGCACTTCAGACGCTGCTGTCTTCGCATGATGCTTCCGCCGGCCTGCCGATGGTTGCCTGCATGCTGGTAAACAATGAGACCGGCATCCTCCAGCCGGTGGCGGAAGCGGCGCGGCTGGTGCATGCGGCGGGTGGATTGATGGTCATCGATGCCGTGCAGGCGGCAGGCAGGGTTCCGCTCGATATCAACGCTCTCGATGCCGATTTCCTTGTTGTCTCGTCCCACAAGCTCGGTGGCCCCAAGGGGGCTGGCGCTCTCATCTCGCGCGGCGAGGTGATGATGCCGAAGCCGCTCATCCATGGCGGCGGGCAGGAAAAGGGGCATCGTTCCGGTACGGAAAATACCCTGTCGGTTATCGGTTTTGGCGCCGCTGCCGCTGTTGCTGCCAAAAATCTCGAGGTTGAAGCGGCGCGTCTTGCCGCTCTGCGGGCGCGGCTGGAAGACGGCATGCGGGTGAGCGCACCGGATGTGATCATCCACGGCGAGGACGTTGCCCGCGTCGGTAATACCACGTTTTTCACCCTGCCGGGCCTGAAGGCGGAAACGGGGCAGATCGCCTTCGATATCGAAGGTATTGCGCTGTCGGCCGGTTCGGCCTGCTCATCCGGCAAGGTGGGGGAAAGCCATGTGCTGACGGCTATGGGGCGCGATCCCAAGCTTGGCGCACTCCGGATTTCCCTTGGCCATGCGACGGACGAGGCGGACATCGAACGGACGCTTGCGGCGTTTGCGAAAATTGCCGGGCGGCGCAGGCTTTCCGGTCAAGCCGCTTAAAATGCGGCAAAGAATTGCGGAATAGCAATTTTCCGCTTGCCGGGATGTGTGAAAAGCGCCATCCCGCACTTACATGGGTATAAGCTCCGCCCCGCTTAACGGCGCGGTGACATTGCCCGAAGATGGATAAGGCGGCTTTCCGCCTTGATACGTTGACAAGCCACCGGACCTTGGCTCCGGCGAGATTGGAGAACGACATGGCAGCGGTTCAGGAAACGATCGATCAGGTCCGCCAGATCGATGTGGACCAGTATAAATACGGCTTCGAGACAAACATCGAAGTCGACAAGGCCCCGAAGGGCCTTTCGGAAGAGGTGATCCGTTTCATCTCGGCCAAGAAGCAGGAGCCGGAATGGATGCTGGAATGGCGTCTTGAGGCTTACAAGCGCTGGCTGACGATGGAAGAGCCGACCTGGGCGCGCGTCAGCTACCCCAAGATCGACTTCAACGATCTCTATTATTATGCCGCGCCGAAGACCGCGCCCGGCCCGAAGTCGCTCGATGAAGTCGACCCGGAGCTTTTGAAGGTCTATGAGAAGCTCGGTATTCCGCTGAAAGAACAGGAAATCCTCGCCGGCGTCGAAAAGCGCCAGGTGGCGGTGGATGCCGTGTTCGACAGTGTCTCGGTCGTCACCACCTTCAAGGCGGAACTGGCGAAAGCCGGCGTTATCTTCATGTCGATTTCGGAAGCCGTGCGGGAGCATCCGGAACTGGTGAAGAAATATCTGGGCTCTGTCGTTCCGACGACGGACAATTTCTACGCAACGCTGAACTCGGCCGTCTTCACCGACGGTTCCTTCGTCTTCGTGCCGAAGGGTGTGCGGTGCCCGATGGAGCTTTCCACCTATTTCCGCATTAACGAGAAGAACACCGGCCAGTTCGAGCGCACGCTGATCATCGCCGAAGAGGGTGCTTACGTCTCCTATCTGGAAGGCTGCACCGCGCCGCAGCGCGACGAGAACCAGCTTCACGCCGCCGTTGTCGAACTGGTGGCGCTTGATGATGCCGAAATCAAATATTCCACCGTCCAGAACTGGTATCCGGGCGACAAGGAAGGCAAGGGCGGCATCTACAACTTCGTGACCAAGCGTGGCGATTGCCGCGGCAACCGTTCGAAGATTTCGTGGACGCAGGTGGAAACCGGCTCGGCCATCACCTGGAAGTACCCGTCCTGCATCCTGCGCGGTGATGACAGCCGCGGCGAGTTCTATTCGATCGCCGTTTCCAACGGCCATCAGCAGATCGATAGTGGCACCAAGATGATCCATCTCGGCAAGAACACGTCGAGCCGCATCATCGCCAAGGGTATCGCCGCCGGCTTTTCGGAAAACGTCTATCGCGGCCAGGTGTCGGCCCACCGCAAGGCGACCAACACGCGTAACTTCACGCAGTGCGACAGCTTGCTGATCGGCGACAAGTGCGGCGCGCATACCGTGCCCTATATCGAGGCGAAGAACTCCTCCGCTCACTTCGAGCATGAGGCGACGACGTCGAAGATTTCCGAAGACCAGCTGTTCTATTGCCTGCAGCGGGGCATCCCGGAAGAAGCGGCCATCGCGCTCATCGTCAACGGTTTCGTGAAGGAAGTCATTCAGGAACTGCCGATGGAATTTGCCGTGGAAGCGCAGAAGCTGATCGGCATTTCGCTGGAAGGAAGCGTGGGCTGATGGAGACATCCCGACTCGGCGGCCCTGCGCTCCTCATATTACTTTGCATATTCGTATCGATGTGCGGAGTTTTTGTGGGAGTTGGCGGGCTGCTGGCGGGGTGGACATTCGCCAAGCCTCTTCTGATAGGCAGCGGTCTGGCGTTGGCAGCGATATTCTGGCTGACCGATGCACTGAGACCAGAGATATTTGAACGTTTCTCTTCCAGAAAGAGAAAACAAGATCGAGAGAATTGAACATGCTTGAAATCATCGACCTGCACGCGAAGATCGCCGATACCGAAACCGAGATCATCAAGGGTCTCAACCTGAAGGTTGCCGCCGGTGAGGTTGCTGCCATCATGGGGCCGAACGGTTCCGGCAAGTCGACGCTGTCCTATATCCTGTCGGGCCGTGAGGACTATGAAGTCACCTCCGGTGACATTCTCTATAACGGCGAAAGCATTCTGGAACTGGATGCTGCCGAGCGCGCTGCCAAGGGCATCTTCCTTGCCTTCCAGTATCCGGTCGAAATTCCCGGTGTTGCCACCATGCAGTTCCTGAAGGTTGCGATGAACGAGCAGCGCAAGGCGCGCGGCGAGTCGGAGCTGACCACGCCGGACTTCATCCGCCGCGTTAAGGAAGCCGCCGGCGATCTGAAGATCGACATGGAGATGCTGAAGCGTCCGCTCAACGTCGGTTTCTCCGGTGGTGAGAAGAAGCGCGCCGAAATCCTGCAGATGGCGCTCTTGGAGCCGAAGCTCTGCGTTCTCGACGAAACCGATAGTGGCCTCGACATCGACGCCCTGAAGATCGTGGCTGACGGCGTCAACGCGCTGAAGTCGCCGGATCGCGCCACCGTCGTCATCACCCACTATCAGCGCCTGCTCGATTACATCGTGCCTGACAGCGTTCACGTTCTCTACAAGGGCAAGATCATCCGCTCGGGTGACAAGGCTCTGGCGCTGGAACTGGAAAACAACGGTTACGCCGACATCATCGGTGAAGCGGCCTAAGTCAAAGGCCAGGAGGTGATGTCCATGAACATTCAAGCTACCAACCGGCTGACGCCAGCGGAAACCGCGCTGGTCGACGCTTACACCGCCAAGTTCAGCGAATTGCCGGGCGACGGCGCTGTTGTTGCCGCCCGTGACGTGCTGTTCGACGATCTGAAGACCGGCGGTCTTCCGACGCGACGCATCGAGGCGTGGCACTATACCGATCTGAAAAGCCTGCTGCGCGCCGTTCCGGAAGACCGGCCCGCGCCCGTTATCGAGAAGCAGGCGCCGACGGTTGCCGGTTCTCTGGTTGCCTATGTGCAGCATGGCGCGGCCGATATCGGCAAGATCGAGGACGTCCGTGTTTCGCGCTTTGCAGAAAGCCTGCTCGACGGTTCCGCTGCCGCCGGCCTCGCTGAAGCCAGCAAGGATGACGCGATTGGCCGCATCAATGGCAGCTTCGTGCGCGATGGTCTGGTGCTCGAGATCCCGGCCGATGCCGAGATCGAGAAGCCGATCGAATTGCAGGCGATCCATGGCGCAGGCCAGGTTCACAGCCGCTTCCCGGTCCGTTTCGGCAAGGGTTCCAAGGCAACCGTCATCGAGCGTCACCTTTCGGTGACTGCGGACGCGGCCTTTGTTTCCTCCGTCAGCGACATCGTCGTTGAGGATGGCGCGGAAGTGACCTGGATCATCCTGCAGCAACAGGGTGCAGCCGATATCCATCTTGGCCAGCTGCGCATGAAAATCGGCGCGGACGCCAAGATTCGCCTGTTCATTGTCAATGCCGGCGGCAAGCTGGTGCGGCAGGAACTGCGCATCAATGTGGAAGGCGAGGGCACTGACCTCATCGTTCGCGGCGTCAACCTTCTGGGTGGTGAAACCCATACCGATGTGACGATGGTTCTCGGCCACAACGTGCCGAACACGACCTCGACGGAAGTGTTCCGCAACGTGGTGTTCGACCGTGCAAAGGGCATTTTCCAGGGCATGATCCGGGTGGCACCCGATGCGCAGAAGACCGACGCAAAGATGGCCTGCAATACGCTGCTGATGTCTGACGATGGCGAGTTCTCGGCAAAGCCGGAACTGGAAATCTTCGCAGATGACGTTCAGTGCGGCCATGGTGCGACGGTTGCCGATATCAGCGACAACCATCTCTATTACCTGATGGCGCGCGGCGTGCCGCGGGCGAAGGCACGGGCGATGCTCGTCAACGCCTTCGTCGCCGAGATCGTCGAGGAACTGGAAGAAGAAAATCTGGTAGAGGCGCTGGAGACGATCATCTCCGGCTGGCTGGAACATCATGCCTGAGAGCGAACGCGCCGCATTGGCGGCCCCTTATGACATCGAAGCCGTGCGCAAGGATTTTCCGATCCTGTCGCGCGAGGTCTACGGCAAGCCGCTGGTCTATCTCGACAACGGCGCGTCCGCTCAAAAACCGCAGGTGGTGATCGACGCCGTTTCGCATGCCTATGCCAATGAGTATGCGAATGTGCATCGCGGCCTGCATTTCCTCTCCAATGCCGCAACCGACGCCTATGAGGCGGCGCGCGAAAAGGTGCGCCGTTTCCTGAATGCCGGTTCGGTGGACGAGATCATCTTCACCAAATCCTCGACCGAGGCGATCAATACGGTTGCTTACGGTTATGGCATGCCGAAGATCGGCGAGGGCGACGAGATCGTCATTTCGATCATGGAGCATCATTCCAACATCGTGCCGTGGCATTTCATCCGCGAGCGGCAGGGTGCGAAGCTCGTCTGGGTGCCTGTGGATGATGACGGCGCGTTTCATATCGAGGCTTTCGAAAAGAGCCTGACGGAGCGCACCAAGCTCGTTGCCATCACCCATATGTCGAATGCGCTCGGCACTATCGTTCCGGTCAAGGAAATCTGCCGCATTGCGCATGAGCGCGGCATTCCGGTGCTGATTGATGGATCGCAGGGTGCGGTTCACATGCCGGTCGATGTGCGCGATATCGATTGCGACTGGTATGTGATGACCGGCCACAAGCTTTACGGTCCCTCGGGCATCGGCGTGCTCTATGGCAAGGCCGACCGGCTGCGCGAGATGCGGCCGTTCCAGGGCGGCGGGGAGATGATCCTCGACGTTACCGAAGACAATGTCACCTATAACGAGCCGCCGCACCGTTTCGAAGCCGGCACACCACCCATCGTGCAGGCCATCGGTCTTGGTTACGCGCTGGATTACATGGACAATCTCGGCCGCGCCGCGATTGCAGCACACGAGGCTGATCTTGCCGCTTACGCCGCCGAGCGGCTGCGCGAGATCAATTCGCTGCGCATCATCGGCAATGCGCCTGACAAGGGTGGCATCTTCTCCTTCGAACTTGAGGGCATCCATGCCCATGATGTCTCGATGGTGATCGACCGGCGCGGCGTTGCGGTACGTGCGGGCACCCATTGCGCCATGCCGCTCTTGAAACGCTTCGGCGTCACCTCCACATGCCGGGCATCGTTCGGCCTTTACAATACCCGCGCCGAAGTAGACTCTCTTGTCGAGGCGCTGGAATATGTGCGCAAATTTTTCGCCTGATATCGCAGCTTGAAATCAGGATTGAGGTTTAAGACCATGACTGCCGATGCCACTGCAAAGACCCAGGATGCGACCGAAGCTCAGGAAAAGGTGTCCACCATTCCGCCGGACGAGCTTGCACGCCTCAGCGACGACGTAATCGCGGCGCTGAAGACCGTCTACGACCCGGAAATTCCGGCGGATATCTTCGAACTCGGTCTCGTTTACAAGATCGATATCGAAGACGACCGGATGGTCAAGATCGTCATGACGCTGACGGCCCCCGGTTGCCCGGTGGCCGGTGAAATGCCGGGCTGGGTGGAAAATGCCGTGGGCGCCGTCGAGGGTGTTTCCGGTGTCGTGGTCGAAATGACCTTCGATCCGCCGTGGACGCCGGACCGCATGTCGGAAGAAGCACAGGTCGCCGTCGGCTGGTACTGACGTGATTTTGACGGGTGTCATCTCTTGATGACACTCTCAGGCGCTATTAGATTGAGATCCATAAGCATCGAGCCTTGAACTCGATTGTCGAAGGAGAATTAAGCCCATGGGCTTTGCGATCATGACCATGACCGGGGCTGCTGCCTCGCGTGTTAAAGCAATCGTCGAGAATTCCGGACCGGATGCCAGGGGCGTGCGCGTCGGCATCAAGAAGGGCGGCTGCGCGGGCATGGAATATACCATCGACCTCGTGACCGAGCCGGATACGAAGGACGATCTGGTGGAGTTCGAAGGCGCTAAAGTCTGGGTTCAGCCTTCCGCCGTGCTTTACCTGCTCGGCACCCAGATGGATTTCGAAGTGACCAAGATGCGCTCCGGTTTCACTTTCAATAATCCGAACCAGACATCCGCCTGCGGCTGCGGTGAATCGGTTGAGCTGAAGCCCGCCGATCTGGCGGCACTGGCGAAGCAGCGTGAGGCAGAGGCCAACGTTTGATTGGCCGCACTGCATTTCCGATCAGCGGGATGACTGCTGTTTCAGCGTATCGATAAAATCAGCCAGCGGATGAATCGATGGTGTCGTTGTCAACAGCGGCTCGAGAGCTGCCGCGATCATTGCGCAACCCTCCTTGGCAAGCGGCCGAAGGCTCGAAGTGATCTTGTTGTAGTCGGGCGTCCCGCGTGACGCGAGGGAGCGATTGATCACAAACAGCTCCGTCTGTCCGTCAATCCGTTCGACGAAGAGGGCGAGCGAGCCGCCGTCTGCGGCAGCGGCGCTGTCCGATACCGATTTGAACATCCAAACTCCATCCGGTAAACTTGAGGGCGAGCCTATCCGATTGACGCCCTGACGCAAGGTCAGCGCGGATATCGGATATTCTGCGAGGTTTGGCGGTAGGTGCGGAACCGCCCGCCGCCCATGCTGGAAGGCGTTTCGGACCGCCGGCGGGATTGATCGTGGGGAATGAACCGGAATGGACATCAGTAGCGCCTCGATTGATATCTGGACGATAGGGCTGATCGTCGCCAGCGTCGTGGCTGGCCTGACGCTGATTGCCGGTATTGTTTGCCTTGCGTTTTACCGGGAGGAGATAAAGGGATCTGCGGTATCCAAGGGTGATGCGTTGAACAGCCCCCCGCTCGAACGGACCGAGGGTGGAGACTGGCCGACAGCGCATGGTGACGGGAGTGGGGGAGCGCATCATTGAACAGGCAGACGATTTGATGAGGTCGCAACCCGATAATATTGCGAATGCGAAAGCCGCGGTGCGAGAGGCATTCGCGAGTGTTACGCTGGGTGGCGGCGTCGGCCTCTCCGAGGCGCAGGCGCTTGATGATTGTGCGAACAATGAGGTTCGCGCCGCATGTCGTGCTGGCGATGAGAAGAATGATTGGGCCGCGATCCCGCTGGAGGACCTCAACAGACATTCCGGCAGCCCCGCCTTCCTTGATGCTGAAGGAATGCGATTTCATTTGCCCGCCTATATGATCGCCGATCTCGATGGCGACTACAGGCACGAATTCGCACCCTATTTGCGCGGATGTCAGGAGAGGTTTTCCTTACTGACCCATTTGCAACGGAATGCCGTGGAAATGTATCTCCGCGCCATCAGTGAGAAGGAAAACCTGCCGTCCTATCAGGACGACATAGAGCGCGCGCTCGGAGAGTGGGTGGATAGTGCACGCTGCCCGGTGAGCGACTGAAGCGGATCGGCCGGCTTTCATTCATGCCGCAAGGCTTCTATCGGGCTCAGGCTCGCCGCCCGTCGTGCCGGGAAATAGCCGAAAATCACCCCGATGGCCGCCGAAAAGGCGAAGGCGAGGAAGATGATCGACGGGCTGGTGACGAAGGGCACGTTGAGATAACCGACGACGGCATAAGCAAGGCCGAGGCCGGTGAGGATGCCGACAAGGCCGCCGAAGGCCGAGAGCATGACGGCTTCCACCAGAAACTGCGTCAGCACCTGTTTTTCCAGTGCGCCGATGGCAAGGCGAATGCCGATCTCGCGCGTGCGTTCCGTCACTGAAACCAGCATGATATTCATGATGCCGATGCCGCCGACCAAAAGGCTGACGGCGGCGACCGCGCCGAGAAGTCCGGTGAGCAGCGTCGTCGTGCCGGTCATGGCCGAGGCGATCTGCGTCATGTCGTTGACGGTGAAATCATCCTCGCGGCCGATGCCGATGCGGCGACGCTCGCGCAGCAGGTTTTGCAGGTCGCTCTGCACCTTGGCAGTCGAAACGCCGTCCTGCGCCGAGACCATGATCGAGGAAATGGTGGTGGTACCGCCGATGCGCCGCTGGTGGATTTTCAGCGGCATTATGATCGTGTCGTCCTGATCGTCGCCGAGGCCGGACTGGCCTTTCCTGCCCAGCACACCGATGACGGGGCAGGAGATGTTGCTGACGCGGATCGTCTGCCCCACAGGGTTTTCCGCACCGAACAGTTCCTGCCGCACCGTTTCGCCGATGATGCAGCCGATCTGGCCGCCGCGATCTTCGGCGGGCTGGAAATCGCGGCCGAGCGCGATGGTCCAGTCCTGCGCGATCAGGTAATCGTTGGTGGTGCCGATGACGCTTGTCTGGTGGTTCTTGCCGCCGAAAATGACGGTTGCGGCAGAGCTGCGGTTCTGCGGCGCGACGGCGCGGATGCCGCTTATCTGGTTGCGGATGGCCTCGACATCGCGGTCATCGAAGCGCTTGGCTTCGGTGCTGGCCCTTCCGGGGCCAAACTGGCCGGGGCGCACGAACAGCATGTTGGTGCCGAGCCGCGACAGTTCTGATTTCACCTGCTCCGTGGTGCCATTGCCGATGGTGACCATGGCGATGACGGCGGCTACACCAATGACGACGCCCAGAACGGTGAGAAAGGAGCGCAACAGGTTGCGGCTTATGGCGCGCAGCGCAAGACGCGACGTTTCAAAGAACATCGGCGGTCTCCTTTTTGCCCGTCGCGCTGTCGGAGGCGAGGTGGCCATCGACGAAACGCAGGAGGCGCCCGGCATGGGCGGCGATATCTTCTTCATGGGTGACCATGACCACCGTGATGCCCCTGGCGCGGTTGAGCGCGGTAATCAGTTCCATGATTTCGATGCTGGTTTTCGTATCGAGATTGCCGGTCGGCTCGTCGGCCAGAAGCAAAGCGGGGCGGGTGACGATGGCACGGGCAATGGCCACGCGCTGCTGCTGGCCGCCGGAAAGCTCCTGCGTGGTGTGATCCTCGCGGCCCTTCAGTCCCACCTGCGCCAGTGCCTCCATGGCGCGCTCACGCCGTTCCGAGGCCTTCATGCCGCGATAGACCAGTGGCAGCTCGACATTTTCCACTGCCGAGGTGCGTGAGAGAAGATTGAAGCCCTGAAACACGAAACCCAGCATGTGACGGCGCAGCAGCGTCAGGTGCTCATTGTCGAAGCCGCTGGTCGGCACGCCCTGAAACAGATACTCGCCAGCTGTGGGCACATCCAGACAGCCGATGATGTTCATCGAAGTGGATTTGCCCGAGCCTGATGGACCCATGATGGCGACGAATTCCTTTTCACGAATGGAAAGGCTGACGCCATCGAGCGCACGGATCGTCGCTTCGCCGCGTCCATATTGCTTGACGACATCGCGAAATTCGATGAGCGGCGGCTGTTGCATGCGGTTCTCCTGCGTCAACCGGCGTTGCGGGCCGTTGCGTCGGTAATCACCTGGTCATCGACTTTGAGTTCGCCCGATTTCACCACGGTATGCTGACCGTCGGTGGAGCCGGTTTCGATGGCGACGGAGACCGGATTGTTGTTGCGCAGCACCCACACCGTTCGTTTACCGGTTACCGCCTTCGCGGCATCGCGGCCCTGCGATCGGCCCATGCGGGGAGGGCGGAACAGGCTCATCAACCCGCCGCCACGGGAGGCGGATTCGCGCGGCGGCGTGTATCGCAGTGCCGAATTCGGCACCAGCAGCGTGTCCTTGATTTCCTCGACGACGATATTGGCCGTCGCCGTCATGCCGGGGCGCAACAACAGTTCCGCATTGTCGACGGTCAATATGCCCTTGTAGGTCACCACGTTGGAAACGGTTTCAGAGGCGAAACGAACGGTTTCTATCTCGGCCGGAAAACTGCGGTCTGGATAGGCATCGACGTTGAAGGTGGCTTTCTGCCCGGTCTCGACCTTGCCGACATCGGCCTCATCAACCGAAACCTGCAATTCCATGTGGCGCAGATCGCCGGCGATGGTGAAGAGCACCGGCGCGTTCAGCGAGGAGGCAACGGTGGCGCCGGGGTCAACGCTGCGGGTGAGGATGACGCCATCGATGGGTGAGACGATCTTGGCCTTGCCGAGATTGACCTCGGCGAGCCGCAGATCCGCTTCCGCCGAAAGCACGGTTGCCTCATTCACTTCCAGCGTCGCAGCGGCGGCATCGTGGGTGAACTGTGCCGCATCCAGATCCTGCTGGCTGGACACACGGTTCTGCACCAGGGATCGCAGGCGCTCCATGGACGTCTTTGCCGAGCCGAGATCGGCGCGCGCCTTCAGCACATTGGCTTTGGCAGAGGCGAGTTTTGCGCGGGCGCTCTGGACGTCGGCCTCCAGCTTGTTGGTATCCAGCTCCGCTAGAACGTCTCCGGCCTTGACCGGGGTATTATAGGTGACGTTGACCTTGCGCACGGTGCCGGAGAGTTCGCTCGATATATCGACCTGATCCGTCGGCTGAACCGAGCCGGTGGAGGTGACGATGACCGAGAGATCGCCCTGACGCGCCGCTTCCGTGGTATAGCTATAGGCGACGCCTGCCGCACGTGACTGGTAATAATAACCAAGGCCCCCGCCAATCAGCACAAGGGCTGCTGCGGCATAGAGATACCGACGCGACTTTTTCTTGCGGCCGTTTCTGTTCGTTCCCAGAATCTCGCGCAGATCGGGCTGGCTGTTTTCGGTATCGCTGCCACTCGTATTGGCGTCATTCATTCTCGTCACCCGCAAAGTTCAAAATACCACAGAGGGTTGTCGCCGCTCTCCAGTTTGTCCGTCCATCTGTCGCCGTTGTATTCCTCTGATTGTGGGAAGTGACATAGCTTGCCCCAAGGGTGAAGTGAAAACTTGGTAATATTTATGATAGTTCTGGTCTGCTAGAGATAAATCCGGGAAGATCGATGCCATAAACGCGGCTGAGCTCTCAGCAGCGATAGTCAGGACGAAAATAGAATGAACGACAATGTGGTGAAGTTCCGCAAACCGGTGCCGCCGAAGAAGCCACGCGAACCAATGGGACCAAAAGCGAAGAAGGCCCTGACGATCGTGGCCGTGATCGCTTTCTTCGTGGCTGCGTGGGGTTATTTTTCGTTTGTAGGGCAGGGGTGACGCGATCCCGTGTGCGACGGAATCCGGACGTGATGTATGACGGCGATATTGGGAATTGACGCTGCCTGGACGGCGACCGAGCCGAGCGGCGTCGCGCTGGTTGTCAAGGATGGCTCATGCTGGCGGCTGCGCGCGGTTGCCCCCTCTTACGATCATTTTCTTGCACGACAATACGGGGCATCAGCCCGTAGTGACCGCCCTCGTGGTTCGATTGCACAGGCGACAGAACTTCTAGATGCCGCCGAAGCGCTTGGCGGATGCAAGGTCAACCTTGTCGCGGTTGATATGCCGCTTTCACATGCCCCGATAACGGCTCGACGCGTTTCGGACAACAGGGTTTCCTCGGCTTATGGTGCCCGCCATTGCGGCACGCACACCCCAAATGCTCTAAGGCCGGGGAAGATAAGCGACGATCTAAAAATCTCCTTCGAACACGCAGGATATCCACTCCTGACGACGGAGGTCTGCGAGCGCGGTCTGCTTGAGGTCTATCCCCACCCCGCATTGGTCGAGCTGACGCAATCGGAGAAGCGGCTCCCCTATAAACACTCGAAGATTGGCAGCTATTGGCGATCAGACACCATTCCCGTTCGGCGCACGAAACTGGTTGAAGTCTGGCGTTCGATTGTGGCGCATCTCGATGCCCGCATTGGCAATGTCGCCGATGCTCTCGCCATTCCTCCCATCGGCGTGCGAACATGGGAGATGAAGGCTTTCGAAGACATGATGGATGCAGTGGTTTGCGCCTGGATTGGCATCTGCGTTCTGGAGGGCGATGCCATCTCTTATGGCGACGAGACGTCCGCAATCTGGATTCCGGCAGTGCAGTGAAGGTTTGCGCCTCGGAGGGAAGATGACGAGCTTCACATCCGAGCGGAATAAGATTCGTTGAAAATATTGCGGAAATCGCCATCGCGGCCGGTGCAGACCGGAATGAACATCACGTCCGAGCGGAATGGTGGCGGGAAACTTCACAACCTGGTGGAATGGCACAGGCGAACACCCTTCGGGCAAACCCATCGATCATGCCTGTTCTTTTGGAGTTGCGTCGAGCGTTCGATCAGATGTTTTATTGATCATCCCAATCTGGTTACCTCGGCATCATGATCGAAAAAGACATAGAAAACCGCGTAAAGCGCCTTCTCATCACGTTTCGTACCGACGACATGGACAGGATGTATCTGTTCCTAAGGGAGGCGTTCAAAGATATTCCGAGCATACGTGAAATTGGCGACTTTATCGCCCACAGGGACAAACGGGACAAAGGTCCGCTTGCAGTGCGCATTCGCGACCTCGCGTTGCCATTCAAGACCCTTGCCTATGGCGGACCTATAAGCGAGCAGAAAAGATTTCAGCTTGCCGAAGCAAATTTGAGAATTGCAACAGACGAGCAGTTAGAAAAGAACCTCGGGTTGACCAGGGACGTGACCAACTCGGTTCTTCCGCAGGCTATCCGAAAGAAGAAGCAGGGCATTCAGTTAACTGATCGGGAGAGAAGGGTTCTTCGTTACCTCGGTGAAAGTCTTATCTGGAATGTGGCATTCGACGAAAAATTGGTATTGGATCAGTTGGAGGCGGCACTCAATGAACGTTCGCTTCTTCCAAGAGTCGCTCCGCCAACGCTAGCCGCTTTTCGTCGAAACGTGAGCCTCTACATCATCTCGTTGTTCCACGGTGCGACTGTCATGCTGGATCATGGCGAACCCGTCACGCTTCGGGCGACGGTGAGTAAAGAAGGTTACATCGGCGTTAAGGTTCTGCTCGGTCTGAATGTTCTTGCTAAGCCGGTCACCACGTCGCTTTGGGTATATTGGACGACCATCGAAGCCAAGGAATGCTGCTGCGCTAATCTTCTCTTGGATGGCGGTTTCGACAATCCGATTGAGATCGGTGCCGATAGTCGATTGTGTGTCGTTGGCTGACAAAGCCGGTTCCCACAGAATGCCTCCAATCCGGAATCGGCGCAGCCTAGGGCCAGGGAGTTAGAGCTACGCGCGTCAGAAGCACGTTTGATTCCGCATTAATTGAGGTTTGTCCGTTCGGATGTGAAGCGCGAGAGATGGTGATGAGCATCACATCCGAGCGGAATAACAGTTGCTGAAAACGTTGAAAGAATCCATTCGGAACGCGGTGCTTTCCGAAATGAACTTCACATCCGACCGGAATGGATACGCAAAACCTCACATCCGACCGGAATGGCCGCTTAGGATCAGCCACGCTTGCTCTGAAATTTGCCCCAAAAATCAACGCTGGCATTGTTCAAATGACCTCCGTAGGCAGGCACGGCTTTGACACTCTCTGGAACCGAGCTTCCCTCACCTCCCGCTTCGAAGAAGTCTCTCAGCGTATAAAGCGCGATATCCCGCAGATGCTCCCAGGTTGAAAGTAATTCTTCCTGAAGCTTCCGAGCCTCTTGGGCTTTGCTCGGCTTTCGCTTTGGTATCGCTTTGGGAGGATAGACGGACCAGGGATCATGCCTATGACGGAATTTGATGCTTCCATGGTTCCAGTCGTCAGAGACTTGCTTTCGCCATTTGTAATTCAGGTCCACCGAAATATTCCTGTCAAAATGAGATGGCGTGTAGATATCATCGTCAATGAAGAAAAGCTCGTGGTGCTTTTCTTCATTTTCCATTCGCCCGTGCATGTCAACGAAACTGCCCCACAGGTCCTCTCCGGAGTTCCGTAGCCGCCGGAGTGCTTCGTCACGCTTGGGGGTGGATCGCGCACGCTCGTAGTCTTGAAGGTCACGCTCGAAGTGTCGCAACTTATTTCGGACATATTCGCCGCAGCTCGATAGCGGGAAGGCATCAATAGCTGTCGATTGCTCCTCGCGGATACATTGTTCGATAGCTTTGTTAAGTTCACGCTCATTGACGCCTTTGATTGCCTCAATTTGCCGGTAAGTCAGATTAATTGAGCCCACTGAGTTTCTCCTTGTTGGCTAAGTTGCAATTGTCCCTTGCAACTTCGGAGATCAGCATCAGTGGGCGCTACCACGCATCTCAATCAAATGAGCTGGTCCCTCCGAAAAAACAAAGGTCAAGCTCAGCCTGACTGACGGCGCTGCAAGATTCGAGATCGCTGTGGAATTGTGCGGCGGCAGTGCGGTCACATTTTAGAGTGGACGGCTATGCGTACCTTTGCCACGCTGATGGAAATCAAGTTCATATGAGACATCAGAATGCTGACAGACGTAGAACAAATGGCGCAGGACCTTGCAAATGGAGAAAGCCGCCGGGTCGAATTTAAAAGCTGGATGGACATTACAAAGGGGCCCGGTCAACAAAAGATCGCCCGCAGCATATCGGCTCTGTCGAATTCGGGAGGTGGGAGGCTCTATTTTGGCGTCGATGACGGCGGTATCGCACTGGCACCATCTTCTGAATTCCCGCTGGAAATGTTCTCACAGGAGAAGGTTCACATCCTTTTGCGCCGCTATGTCGGCGAGCTTGAGTGCCAGGTGAGGATGACAGACTTTGAAGGCGTGAAGTATCCCGTCGTGCATATTCCTCGCCATGGTGAGTTGCCTTGGATAGCTCCCGATCAATTTGGCAACGCTGGCGGCATCTATATTCGTAGCATCAAACCTGAGACCGTAACCCCTTCTACCCAAGAGCAGTGGGCTGAGCTGCTTGAGAGCTTGATGCAGGTTCGAGAGCAGAAGGCCGTGCGGTCGTTGGAAGATGGGATCGTTGCAAGGACTCAGGAAATGGCTGGGTTGGTGGCGGAACAACTGAGAGGTCTTTTGGCGGCTGGCGATTCCAATTCGGCGAAACCAGATTGGAATTCTATCGAAGCACTCGCTGAGGCGACCCGTGAAGCATTTAACAGGCAGATAGGGAAAGTCAGAGCGAAAAGAATGTTCGGTAAGGACGCCTATGAAGGAGACCCGGGAGAATATGAGCGGGACACGACGTTCATTGGCAATATGGCGAAGAACAACACTTTGGAAGGCTACGCATTGCTTACCGCAGATGACGAGCTGGTTATGGTTGATGAGCTTCAGCGAAAGCTTCGGGCCGCCAGCCATACGATGCGGCAAGTTTCCTACGACGGTTGGGCGGACTTCTTAACGTTGAGCGACCCATCTGTTTCGCCTAGAGCCTGTTTTTGGAACATCGACAACCGGAAGCTTACCGGCATCGAAGGCTTGCGGCATGATCAGCGTAAGGTCTTCTCTCATTCGCTTGATTATTGGAGGGCGTACTCCAACGGTGTTTTTGTCACTTGTAAGAGCTTTGACGAGGATGTGCCGGGTAGCGACGAAAAGCCTAAGCGTTACCTTGCTGCAAGCATGTTTATCTTGAGGATGCATTCGATTTTGGCGCACGCCGGTCTCATCAGCCGTCAAGTGCCTGCAGTCAAGAGGATCGCTATTTTCTCAGAGCCAATTGGAGTTGAGGGCCGCAAGTTGCTGAGTGGAGGGCAATATGACCGTCAGATGATCGGGCCTGGCGTCACCAGCGATAGGTATCCATTCCGGCAGATTATCTCTGCATCTGATTTGACGGATCATTATATGGCAACGCTCGCGGGCGTTTTGAACGGTGTCATGGAGCCGTTCCTTCATGAGCAGTACCAAGGCTTCATGACCAAGAGTTTGCTTGAAAAAGAATTCAAGAGGTTGAATGATCGTCTGGTCACGATCAGGCCACTCCCACCTCCGACTTCAGGTTGATCTGAAGAATTCGGGGCGTTGCCGGGTTGAAGGCGAAGCCCTTAATTTCAGTCCCATTCCAATGGATCGCTGATTTTCCTCATGGCTAGCTTTTTCGCAAGTATGCGCGCCTTCACGTCATGGATGAAAAGTACATTGCTCGGAGTCCGCTCCGAGCCTGATCCGTCGCCGACGGTGTAAGGCGTCCCGACAGTGCGAGTGTGATGACCTCGCCCTGGGTCAGGTTATTTTGCCGCGCGTAACCAAGCAGTGTCTTCATGCTCTTATTCGGCGTGACTTCAGTCATCGTTCGAAGATGTGTCACAAGTGCGCGGACCTCCCTTGCAAGATACTTCGGCCCGCCGACACCGTCCCGCCTCAAACCTGAGAATTCTCGAACATGTCCTGCTTTCACTACCCGCCTGAACTCCCACCCTGGGATGCCGGTGATAGCAGTGGTTTCGGGTAAGGTAATAAGATCGTCCATCAGTCCCCTCAGCGTGGCGAACGTGTCCTGGTCAATCGAGTGCGCATCACCGTTCCACTTGGCTTCCGGAAGGAGATCAAGTTGCTTAATGAAGGGTCTCAAGCCTTTTACCGACACGCCGAGTTCGTCCGCCGCTTCCTTAAGCGTGCGGTCTCCCCTGGCCGCTTGCCGCTTGGCTGATTTCCGTCCGAATGTACCAACCTGCGCAAAACCCTCGTAACGTGCCTGCTCGATTGCGTCCCAAACGGGATTGGTTGTCCGGCCTCCGTTTCGTTTGTCGACAAATCCATTCCCCATGGATGCGTGATAACCGCGACGACGTGTTTCTGTTGGAATGACCGTCTCACACCAGTTCCTGAACCAGGCAACCCGCTCGTCATGTGTCATGGCGACGATGCTGAACCCGATTTCGATATCGCTTTCCCTGTTTTCACGCGGATGGACCAGTTGCCCATCTTTGCTGAAACGTCCGAACAGCTGAGCAGGCTCAATGATCTCGAACAGCGCCATGTCGGCTGTCGGACCAGTTTCCCGACATCCGAACTCAAGGCGGTTTCTGAGCATGGTATGAAAAGGCATGTCGGTTGCCGTGGATGTGGGTTTGGTGTCGATCAGGCTAATTCCATCCGGAGACACGTCGAAATGCGGCCACCACCATTTCAACGGCTTTCCACCGACTTCTGAAACCAATCGGTTCCCATGGATCGGGCAATGGCTGGCAGCGACAACATCCCATTGGATGCGATGATATGGTTTGTCTGCCAGGCAATGCGGGCAGAAACGTCGGGTCCGGAATGACAGTTGCTTGGGCCGCAGCCGTTCGTTGCCGATGTGGTGGAAGCCATCAACGGTCAAGGGAGTGGCCATTCGCAGGCGGTCATGTTCCTCAACCGTCAACGGCAGTTGTTGCAGAACATGCAACATCTCCTCCGGCACGAAGTTGCGTCCGTTGATGCCGATCTCGGTCGCATAGATTTTCATGCTGCCGTGGCCTTCATCGGCAACCAGCCTGGCAAAATAGCTATACGACGGTTCACCAGGCTCAGGCCTCAACCGCCAGCGGGAAAAAGGGAGGTTTCTGTTCATCTCAAGTGCCGTTTTGGGCTGGATTTGGCCGGATGTCTGGATTGGCGAAAGTCACACCCAATAAAATCAATGAATTAGCTCTTCAAGAATTCGCTATTCATGGCCGGATTTGGCCGGATAACTCGCTAGCGGAAATAGGGATGGTCATCCCCGACAGAAACAAGCATGGCCGCTGCCGACTGAAGATGCTCGATCATGATCCTGGATGTACCAGTGTTGATTGCTTCGAAGGCGGCGTGCTGGATCAGGTTCATCACACGTCCGATCAATCCTCCGGTGAAACGATGGATGTCGGCAGCGATCTTTGCCTCTGACACTCCAGACTTCGATGCGAACGGCAGGCGGTTGTCGATCCCTTCGAGAAGCAGACAGAACTGCTCGAATTCCGTTGCACTGTCGCCGAGCGGAGTGAGATTGTTGTGAGGGAAGCCACCACGTCCCGAGAGGTAATCGACGGCTGCAATGACGTCACCGATCACTGGTTCACCGACCAGAAGGATGTTGAAGGCGTTGGCATCGCTGGCGAGCTTGATGAAGCTTTTGAAGTTGCGGACCTGATCCGAACGGCGTCCCATGAACATGAACTGCGCATCGTCGATGATCAGCAATTCCGTCTTCGCACGCACCAAGCGATGGATACAGGTGTCGATCAGGGCGCTGACCTTCATCTGCGCCAGAGAACGGGCTCCGGTAGCCTCACAGATACGTTCGGCCATGGTGCGAGGGTTCATGTCATCCGAGGCCTGGAAATAGACGACAGGATACACCTCCCCTTCGTCATCCATTCTGGACGGATGGTGAGAACGATAGAACTTGCAGATCGCAGACTTTCCGACACGAGATGGCCCGAGCAGTCCTCCGATTTTACCGGTACCATGCCGTCCACCGTCCACCGGGTGATGAAACTTTCCGATGAAGGCATTACCCTGCTTGAACAGTGGGTACGGATAAAGCAGCGTATCGATCAGGCGTTGCCGGATGGCTGGAGATTGAGCGGCTGCGACAGCCCGGACCTCATCGGTCATTTTGTCCATGTTGAACGTGGTCATCGGATAGGCGACTGTCATCTTATTCCTCCCAATCGGAGTGGCGAGCCTTCAGGGCTTCGATATCGGTTGTCGTTGGTTCGACGGGTGCCTCATCCGGCTCTGTCGTGGTTGCGGTCGCAACGTTCTCGGCACCGGGCATCACGCCGATCATTTTCGGAGAAGCCTTGGCCTCAGGTTGCTGACGAAGCGGGTTCGCGTAATCCATGTGGTCGCTGACCGACGGATTGGCTGAAAGTTCGATGACCTGGGCGCTACGCAGCTTCAGGGCCTGTCCGGAGACGAACCGGGCCAGTTTCTGTGCCGTCTCGTGCTTCTTCCGTTTGGCGTGCATCTCGGCAAGTTTCAGCTCCAGGCGACGACGGGCCTCGGACAGTTCGGTGATACCGGGCTGGGCCTTCGACTGTTCCAGATGGTATTTTACGATTTGCCGGTGCTGGAACAGCGTCAGGCCCTTGGCGTAGCGTTGTTCGATGTCAATGACCGGCACTTCGATGACGACATTGCGATAAGGATCGCGGACCCAGATTTTTCCAAGGTCATTGGGATCGCGCGTGGCTTCATACTTCGTCGCACTGTGTTTGCGTGTTCCCATTTTATGCTGAGGATGGGCTCGCAATGCGATCAGCTCGGCCGACTGGTAATGGAGATAGTCAATCCGGATGCCGTCCGGTTGAATGGTCACCTTCTCGGGAATACCGACCATGCGCGTGAACACGGCAGGATCAATCAGAGGGCGCATGGTGGCGTGCGGAATACCCTTCTGCCACAAGCGGTCGGGCGTATCGCTCAAGGTGATCAGCGGCCCCAGACCGGCATGCAGGGAGCGATTATAGACCTCTGCGAAGTAGTAGAGCAGGAAGCCGTACAGCTCACGGATCGACAACACCGGCTTTGCAACATCGGAGTCCTTGTCGAACTTTTTGCGTTCGCTCGGTGACCGTGTCGTAGTGCCGGACAGGCGGTCGACCATCTGCAGTCCCAGGATCGAGAACAGATGCTCCATGGCACCTTTCTCCCAAGGGCGACCCGGGCGGTATTCGATCACCTGGAAGCCGAGTTCACGTTCCGCCTTCTCCATGCTGCCACCAACGAAATGGCTGGCATGGTCGACGCCCAGCATCGTCGGCATCCCATACCAGGGAAATGTTACGCCTTCCGGCAGGGATTTCGGGTCCTTCGGATAGGCTGCATGTTTCAGACCGGCCAGAAAGCCAGCAAACGAAGGAGCCTCGAATCCGATGTGGAAGCCGATCACCGCGCCGGAATGACGGTCACGGAAAACGATAATGTCGGGCTTGCCATAGGCGACCGGTACCATGCCATCGAACACGACAACGTTCAGTTCCGTATGGTCGATATCAACTACGTCGAGTGGGTGCTCCGGCCGCGCCATGCGCGCCGCCTGCATCGTCAGGCGATTGGCCTCTTCCTCGTTGTAGCGAAGAAACGTGCGGCTATAGAGATCAACATTACCAAAACGTCGTTGAAGTGTGCTCTTCGATACAGCTGAGACCGCTTCTGCCTGGTCGGAAAACTCACCGTCCGGAGAACACAAGACTTCAAGCTGGGCTTTAACGGTCAGCCAGGTGCCACGTTTATCGCACCATGCAGCACGCACAGCAGCCTGAATGGCTTCTTCCAGACGAGGATTGAACCGTTCAATGGCATTGCCGCCAGGCGGAAGTGGTGCCACGGCAAGGACACGATCAATGTTGCGATTGTCCCGCAGCTTCGCCATGGCCTCATAGAGAGAGGTTTTACCCAAAGGCTTTTCGTTGCGACGTGCTCCGACTTCCTTCCGTGCCCGGTCGAGCAAGGTGACGCTGGGCCAGCCTCCATTCTCGTCCCGACACAGACGGTTATAATGGTCGATGTATTCCAATGTCCTGTGAGCTTTCGCCACCTGGTAAGGGGTTAGGCTCATCGCGCTTCCAGGAAGTACGATCTTCGAATGTTTGCGGGGCTCCAGGTGAACTGGACGAAGGCGACCGACGCTGCAAAGCCAGTCGATCTGCCAAGATGAAAGCCACAGGGGTGTCTGGTACCGCGTATCCAGAAGTGTCAGACGACGTGGGGTCTGCGGAGACCCATTCACCCATGCCTCGGCCGTATAGATGCCGTAGGTGCTATGATCGCCGTCGGCATAGATCGCGAACTGGTCGCCCGGAATAATATCCTGGGCGGGAGCATCGGCATGATGCACAGGCGTTTGAGGAATGTTCAACTGTTCTGCCGTCAGCAGACGCATCGATCCCTGCAGCAGAAACTCGAAATGCTTCGATGCGATGGTCATGCTGCAACCTCATAGATCATGGCGTCGATGGTCAGGGCTTTGCCGAGATCGAGGCGAACCTCACCCCGCATCGCCAGTTGCATGACTGCCGTGAAGACCAAGTTGGTTTCCTCCAGTAGGACCGGATCGTCGTCGTCCGACCAACATACAGCCTGACGGGCAAATGCTGCCTGGTCCGAGATTGAGCGGATCGTGGTCGGGAGCTTGGAATTGCGAATGGTCTCACGGGCATGTGCCAGCGACGTCGGTTCGGTACGACGTACCTTGTGGGTCCACATCAGGCGAAGGTTCGACAGACGCGGCTCGATCCGGATCGAACGTTCGTCATGGACCGCATAGGCGCAGCCCAGTTCGTCCTGGAAGTGACGTTTCCGTTCGGCAACGCGCCTCCAGAAGAACGGGGTATCCGCCTGCTCATTCAGCGTAATGTAGTCGAGGAACAGAACACGGTCATCGCGCAGCATGATTGCCATATCCGGGATATGGTCACGTTTGACCGGCGTCTTCCCGTCATGGGTCGACCAATACGCAATCTCCATCGGATAGGGCGAAAGCTGAACGACATTCGGATCGGTATCGAGGTGAAGCAGTCCGTCCGCCATCAAGGTGGAACGAGCGCGGATGACGCCCGAATGAACCTTGTTGGTCGGAAACGAGATTGCGCGCCCGGGCTCATACATGCCGCGTCCGACGGTGTGGGCGGGCTTGTGTTTATCGTCGAAAATCTTGCTGAGAATATCGCCCGGCTTAGCCACGGTCGCCTCCATCCGGTGCCGGTTTATTGGCAGCAGGCAAGAGGCCATGACGGATCAGATCGGTCACGGTAGAGGCCGGTACGCCGAGTTTCGTCAGCATGTTCAACGGAATCGGCTGTGCCTGACCCGTTAACGGATAAAAATGCACCTTCAAGATACACCTCCAGCGTTTCGCCGCAGCCACAATCCGGGCTGCAATCGGAACAACCGGGGTCAATCACCTCCCGACAGCGGAGGTGGCACACCCGGTCATAGATGCCGGTAGACGGGTATCTCGAAGTGGTAAGACATAGACACGACCTTGCGACGGGGCAAAAGCCCCGGGAAAACGAACTGGTGATGAGGTTGGAGGGTCATGGAGGCCACCTTGTTACGCATCATGCGGAAGGTGGGATGAAAGTCAGCCAAGCGGCCAACCGACGTGAATGTCAGGCAGCCGAACGAGCCGAGCGGTCATCCCGCGATGGCTTGGATATTCGGATAGTCTGGTTCACGTCCGACCTCGTTCGTTATGTCCTTGGTCGGAAGCGCAATCTGGATGACGCGGTACCGGCCATGCAAGTGTGTTTCGATGATGTGGTTAAAGGATCATCGACGCCGTACCGGAATGGGACGGTGGCGGAATAAAACGTGAACATTGATCGAGAGTCAAGTGAATACGCAGACGAAGCCCATCGATAGGTGATTCGTGCTTGAGGTTGTATTTCGAGCTGTTTGACACGCATCGGCTCTTCAAATACCGGATTGAACAACCTATCTTTGGCTGATCGGGGGCAAGGCATCTAGTGGTTTCCAGCTGAATCATGGGAATGTCTAATTTTCATGTGTGGTGCTGGTGGGCATTAATGTAATCAAGAATGCGGTCCAAATCGACGACACGCATCAGAAACGAGTGAATACTTCTCCCGACGACAATCCAACTCAAGCGGAGTTGGAGGGGATTCCGCTGCATTACGTCTTTACGCGAAGCAAATACAACTATGATAAGGGAGACGGTAACCCGCTTATCTATGCCATGAAGGGCCTGAAGGGGTTCACCATTGTTCCTATGTACCGAAACAAGGTGGTGGAACGATGTAAGCACATCGTAGGAAAAATGAACCTGGAGGGCGATGTCGTAGTACCTGTCCCATCAGGAAACGGCTTCTGTAATGAGGTTGCTGAGATTGTAGCTGGCGTAACAGGTGTGCCGCTGGTTCAGCCAGATTTCATTCGAAAAAAGACTTTTGCCGAGATGTACTCACAATACGGGGACATTCCAGCAGGTCTGATCCCGGCAGAAACTGCCGAATATAAGTCCCAGCTGAAAACCTGGTCGTCAGGGTCAGATGAAAAATCCGTTATAATGAAGCTGATTTCTCCTCGTATCCGGCACTTATTTGATCCGTTCACGCACTCTCATGTCGATTGCGGCATAGCGGAAAAGCGAGTGATACTGGTTGACGACTTGCTATCGTCTGGTTCATCACTGCTAGGAGCAGCTAGAGTATGTACCGTTGCCGGAGCATCGTCGGTTACTGGTGTATGCTTTATGAGCGCCTTGGCGAGCTAATCGGCGGCTTGACAAAGGCGAGATAAGGCTTATTTATCACAGTGTGATGGATGGAAACATCCCGACCATGTCTATGCCTCATGGTCGTGAAAAATAAGGTGTGGTTAAGAGCTGCACAGGTCCGAGCGGCACCAGGTAGGGTCAGACGGTAAGCGTCAAATACTACCGCACCATGTAGCGGGTGGTGAGATCAAGGGGAGACCGGCAACGGTCTCCCCTTTCTCGTTTCGCCACCGGTTGAACAGCAAACACATCGGCCAGGCTGCGGTTCAGTGTAAATCCACGGCTAGGAGAAGGAAACTGCTGGAATGTCGCAAGACGGATCGGTCGCAGTAAACGACGAACGAGAGCTGCTAAAGCGGCTGGTTATCGCCCACGCCGATCTGCAGCAGGCGCTGAGCGCGATCACATTTTTGGGTGACGAGCTTGATGAAAACGCTCAATATTCGAAAATTGAGTTACGCAGGTTCAAGTGCTTCGAAACGACGTTCATCGTTTCGTACGGAAGAGCCTTCACGAAGAGCAACGGGAGATACGATCAGCTTCCTCTCAAACGCATCGGCATCAGGCTGACGCCAAGGGAGAGAGAGTTGCACCAGTTGATCGTGAAACTTCGTCAAACCGTATACGCCCATTCTGATGAAGACTTCGCGCATGTGCGCCTCGACGTGAGCACGATGGAGTTCCCAAACGGCCCCTTTGTCTTGCCTCACATGCAGTTTGACCACGGCTTGGAGTTTGCAAATTTTTACAAACGAGAAGCGGCTGCATATCTTATTCGGAAAATCATGGACGGTTTGTTTGAGGCCGTTCAGAGACTCGCGACTCGCCAACCTGAGACGTCGCTCTACGTAAAACCAACTCAAAACGCAGTAGAGCCTGACTGGAGCGAGATTTTGGTGCAAAACGCCTCGGTCACAGTTTTGAATCCCGTGTCGGACAAGGACTGAAACTGCCTGATGAAGCGTAAGGGGTTCCTTCGTAGGATTCCGCTCGGATGTGAAGTTGATTCCGGATTAATTGAAGTTTGTCCGCTCGGATGTGAAGCGCGAGAGAAGATGGCGACCCCTGCAGGACTCGAACCTGCGACCTACTGCTTAGAAGGCAGTTGCTCTATCCAGTTGAGCTAAGGGGCCGTCATGCCGGGCAATCGATACTCCGGCAAAAACTTTGATCGTCGTGTTTCAGTGCGTCCAGGGCTGGGTGCGGTTGAAACGGAAATTGTCGGTGTAGGAAACCACCTTGCGGGTCGCTTCCTTCGGCTGGATGACGCGGTATTCGATGCCCTTGCGCTGGGCATAGGCTTCGGCCTGTTCCTGCGTTTCGAATGTCAGCTTAAGCTGCTGCTTCATGTCGGAACTGGAGGTGTAGCCCATGATCGGTTCGATCTTGCGCGGAACCTCGGCGTCGAATTCCAGAACCCAGACATTGGTCTTCGCCTTGCCGGATTGCATGGCGGTTTTTGCAGGGCGGTAAATCTTCGCAGACATGTCGAAACTGCTCCGGTTGGACAGCGGGGCAAAACGCCCCGAATTATTCATCACGTACCTGAATAGAATAACCAAATCGTGTCAGGAACGTTGAATTTGAAATGGACTGACTTCAGGTGAGAGTCAAGACGATTATCCCCTTGCCGTCCAATCCTGCGCCATCGTTTCGAGGTTACGTTTTGCTCATCGGGGCCGTGGCTGAACAAAGATGAATTTCCCTGTTGCGGACTGCGGGTGAACCGTGTATTCCCCAGCCATCGCCTCGGCGGAGTGTAGCGCAGTCTGGTAGCGCATCTGGTTTGGGACCAGAGGGTCGGGAGTTCGAATCTCTCCACTCCGACCATTTTAAAGCAAAACATCAGCTTTCCGGCGTAACTTCTTCCAAATAGCTGTGATTTATTCCGCGGACGGACCAGCCAGGGTGCTCTCTGCCGTGCCGATCGTCATGACATTGCCGCGCCATGCCACCGCGCTGCCGATCCAGCTTCGCGCCCAGACGACGGGCATGATCATGTCGCGGGCGATCATCGCCGGCAGCGTATGGAGCGATACCGGCCAGCGGTTGAGGGCTGCAAGCGCAAGTTCCGGCACGTACATGAGGGCGAGGACGGCAAAGGCGGTTGCGGCGAGGTTTACATCCATCATGACGGCGGCGGCGAGCGCGAAGAGAAGCGGGGGAAGCGCGCCGGTGAGGATTTCCGGCGCGAAATATTGCGGGAAGGTCACGCGTCGCAGCCGCGCCCAGCGGGTCTGGCGCGACCAGATCTCGCCGGCATGGCGCTGGCCGAGCGGCTGTTCGAAGGGGGCGCAGACCAGATGCACCTTGCGGCCGGCGCTTCGCACCAGCTTCGTCGAAGCGGCGTCTTCGGCGATTTCAGCGGCCAGTGCGCGAATGCCGCCATTGTCTTCCAGAAACGGCTTGTTCCACAACATCGACTTGCCCTGTGCGAAACCCATGCCGATGGCTTCCGCCGCATATTGCCAGCGGCCCTGCGAGCCGTTGAGGAAGGCGCATTCCACATGCGCCCAGAAACCCGCAGGCCGGGAGCCAAGCGGCGGCGAGCAGACGAGCCCGCTATCCTGCCGCCAGGCCGACATCATGGTCGCAATATAGGATTTTGGCATCAGCACGTTCGAATCGGCCAGAATCACCCACTCATGCCGGGCGGCCCGCCAGCCCTTGACGCAATTGTTCAGTTTCGGATTGGCGCTGATGCGGTCATCGCCAATGAGCAATTGCATGGAAACCGAGGGGACGGCAGCTTGCGCTTTGCGAACCTCCTCGATCACCGGATCGAATTCATCGGCGACGCAGAACAGCAGCTCATAATCGGGCCAGTTGAGCTCGAAGGCGCGCGACAGCGTCAGGGCCGTGAAGTTCTCCACGCCGCGCAGCGGCACCACGAGCGAGACAGGCGGCTTTTGCCGGACAAGATCGTTTTCCGCGTCCCGTCTCGTCAGTCGCCAGCCGGCCAGAACGATGCCGAGAAGATTGAAGCCGAGGAGCAGAATTGCGCAAAGGGCAAAGACAGTTTCCATGCTGGCCAGTTCCACTCCCAAGCTTTGGCGGTCTGCGCGCCAATCGATTCCATGGAATTCGTCTCTGCCGATTATAACGTTTGCGTGACAGTTACATGTCATCATCGGCCGGTGTGCAGGCTGCGCCGTGCATGGAGGCGTCGCAGAGGCCGCGCGCAAAAGAAAAAGCCCTCCGCATGGAAGGGCCCAATCGTCATGACGGCCGATGAATTTTAGTGGACGTTCAGGATATGGGCATGACTGCTTGCGATGAGAAACGATTCCCGTGCTTTCTCGATGTCGCATCTGCCGGCGATGGCATCGAGGCAGTTCCTGCGCGCCTCTTCATATTCCGGCCCGTGTTCCTCGGGCCAACGATACATCAGCATGTCCAGCGCCACCAGCGGGCTGTAGATTTCCACGGCTACGCACAGCGGCAGGTGGATTGCCACCGGCTTCATCCACGAGGCGTGGTGACACGGCTCCGTTCTGTTAATCAGCATGTCATTCTCCTCCCTGTTTTACCTGCCTTGAAGGCCTTTCACACTCCCATGCGCGAAATGCCCGCCTCACGAAATGGTTCCCGATCACCTAAAATGTGATCGATCAGGGGGTTCCAATTTTCCAAGATGAATGGAAGATGAACAAATAGATGAACCGGAGATGAACAAAACCGCCCTCAGGGCGTTGTTATGTCCATAAGAAGGAGAACGCATATGTTCAATTTGTCAGGCATTCAGGAAAGCTTCTTCGGAGACCGCATGGCCGGCGTATGCCAGGCAATCACATCGGCTCTGGCTTTCGAATCTGGTCTCGAGAAGTCGCGCATTTCCGCAACCGTCGAAAATGATGTGATCTATCTGGAAGGCACCGCCGATTCGGTCGAGGCGATCGACATCGCCATCAACCTTGCCGCTTCCATTTCCAATTGCAGGATTCTGAGCCATATCGAGCCGGTCTACTGAATATTGCGCCAGCCGGGCGAAACCTCGTCCGGCTCATTCTGACGCAATAACGCGGCAACGTCATTTCCGGTTGCCGATTTGCGCGCTGCGAACCATGTCGCCCGGCTTGATGCCATAGCGCTTCGCAGTGCCGCCATTCAGTTCAAGCACAAATTTTACTGGCCCGCGGGAGCTGATGATTGCTTCCGAATGCGGAACCGCGTTTTCGTGAATATGGGTAATGCGGCCGTCACGGCCAATGAAAAGCATGTCGAGCGGAATAAGCGTGTTCCGCATCCACATAGCGACGTCACGTGGCTCACCAAAGTCGAACAGCATGCCGTTTTCAAGCGGCATGCTCTTGCGAAACATCAGGCCTTGTTCGCGCTGGGCGTTGTTCAGCGCCAGTTCGGCAGTGAAAGCGTGGCTCTTTCCCCCGGCGGTTTCAATCTGCAGCGGTTCGGAGGTGAATGTCTGCTGTTGCTGAGCCTGGGCGGCGGCGGCCAGCGTGAAAAAAAGAAGCGCCATAACGGCGCTTTTCACCATATGGGGCAGGGCGGGCATCAATGCGACATCCCGATGGAAACCGGGTTGTCGGGGTGAATTTCCGCCGCCATCAGGCCCTTGTCGCCATCGCCGTAACGCACCAGCACCACCTGGCCGGGGCGAAGCTCCGTCAGGCCGAAACGGCGCAGGGTTTCCATATGCACGAAAATATCTTCCGTTCCTTCGCCGCGCGTCAGGAAGCCGAAACCCTTTGTGCGGTTGAACCACTTGACGATGGCGCGCTCAAGCCCGCTCGAAGGCGTTACCTGCACATGGGTGCGCACCGGCGGCAGCTGCGAGGGGTGAACGGCGGTCGACTGGTCCATGGACAGGATGCGGAAGGCCTGGAAACCGCGGTCGCGCCGCTGGATGAGGGCGACGATGCGCGTGCCTTCAAGAATTGTCTGGTAACCGTCGCGGCGCAGGCAGGAGACGTGCAGCAGCACATCCTGCGTGCCGTTGTCGGGCACGATGAAGCCGAAACCCTTGGCGACATCGAACCACTTCACGACACCGGTAATTTCGGTCAGGTCCACGGCATCGCCCGAAAGGTCCTCGACATCGACTATCGTTTTCGATGACATCCTATCAGCCATATCCTGCCAACCCCTCGATTACGCGCCATACACCGGTCAACTGATTCCTGTGCGCCAGATTAACATCTTGGTAACGGTTTCACGCAAGCCCTAGTTTTTGATTTACGCAGCTGCTTTTATGTCGCCGTCCTTGTCCGGGGCTTGCCATCATGCGTTTAACGGCTCCGGACCCGTGTAATTGAGAGGAAGAAAATGCGGTATCTGCACACAATGGTTCGCGTCAAAGACCTTGGCGAATCACTGAAATTCTATCGCGACCTGCTGGGTCTTGAGGAAATACGCCGAATCGAGAACGAAAAAGGCCGATTCACTCTGGTGTTTCTTGCGGCGCGCGACGACATTGCTGCGGCGAAGGAAAACAAGGCGCCGTGCCTCGAACTCACCTATAACTGGGATACCGAGGATTACACCGGCGGCCGCAACTTCGGTCATCTGGCTTACGAGGTCGACAATATCTACGATTTCTGCGCCCGGCTTCAGCAGAACGGCATCGTCATCAACCGGCCGCCGCGTGACGGGCACATGGCCTTCGTGCGCTCGCCGGATGGCATTTCCTTCGAAATTTTGCAGAAGGGCGAAAGCCTCGCACCAGCCGAACCGTGGATATCTATGCAGAATACCGGTTCCTGGTAGGGATTTTCCGGTGAGCAGCGGCGTTTTCGGGTGCTCTTGCCTTGTCCCGAGGGGATGAGGCATAGTCCGCGAATCAAAACGGCCAGTCCCGTTTTGGGGAAGCACACGCGCCCGTTCCCGTGCTGCTGTTGGAAATGCAAGATACGGAGGCCACCCATGACAACTGTCGAGAGCGCGAAAGGACGTCTGGTCCGTCAGCGTCTTGTCATCGCGGTTTCGCTGCTCGGGCTTTCCGGATGCGTTTCGGCGGTGACCGACGACGAGATGGCGGCGGCGACCAAAAAGCCGGAAATTTCCGCACAACAGAAGCCGCAGACCGCCGCTTCAACTGCTGCGACCGGCGCGCAACAGGGACATTATGTGGATCCGGCCGTGGCATCGGCGGCCGGAGCGGCCGCGCCAGCCCAGCCGCAGGCATCGGGCGGCCCGGCGCAGGCTTATGGCGCCGCCCCCGATATCGGCGGATTGACGACGCAGCCAACGGCGATTTCCGCAGGAACGACAAGCATTTATTCCACCGCATCCGCAGCAGCAGCGCCCGCCGTTACCGCAGGGGCGTCGGGCACGGCCGCCGCTGCGGGCGCTCCTACCCAGAGAATCGTTCCTGCCGTCAGCAGCGTTTATTCGGCGCCGGTGCCGGCGGCGCAGCCGCAACCGGTGGCAGCGCCGGCTCAGGTCCCGCCAGCCGCACAGGCGCCGGCGGAACAGCACAGCGAAAATCGTCAGCCGGCATCCGTACCCGTGCCGCAGTCGGCATCGGAACAGCTCGCGGCCGTTACCGCGCAACCAGCCGTGGACGCCAGGGCGGCGGGCGAGGGGCAGGAAAGCGAGGGTAAGGGCGTGACGCTTGCGGCATTTTTCGCCGGTGCGGCCAAAAAGCGCCTGCCGAAAATGATTGAAAGCGGCACGGCCGGCAATACGCAGGTCGCCGCATTGCCCGGCGTTTCGGACGGGACGATGGGCATTGCCCTTTCCGGCCGCTCCATGATGTCCGACGAATTCGACGACGCCCATCTCGATGAAGAGGATGACCAGCCGACCGGCCTGATGAAGCTAGCCTCGCTCTCCGACCTCACCCGCGTTGCTCCGAACGGGCTTTTCCTGCAGACGGACCGCGTCGAAGTCGGCTGTTTCAAGCCGGAACTGGTGCGGATGATCAAGGATGTGGAGCGCCACTATAACAGCCCCGCGATCGTTACCTCGGGCTATCGTCCGCCGAAGGGCATAAGGCAGGGTTCCAAGCACTACACCTGCGATGCAGCCGACATCCAGATCAAGGGCGTCTCCAAATGGGAGCTTGCCACCTATCTGCGTTCCCTGCCGGAACGCGGTGGCGTCGGCACCTATTGCCACACCGAATCGGTCCACATGGACACGGGTGAGCCAAGAGACTGGAACTGGCGCTGCCGCCGTACTGCCGCGCGCAAGTGATATCCTGATTGGATTTGCGTGAATACTGACTGAGATTTCGGCCTGAGGAAATATCTCGAGCGATTGAAACGATTGCCCGGTCATGCCGGGGCGTTAGCGCCGAGCCGTGCCCCTTATTGCAGTGGTTGTTCTGAAACCCGGGCTTGCGGTGGATATCGTTATTTTGCGCTCGGAGACTGCGGCCGAATCTTTTCTATTACCGCCGGAGTTCGGCCACCTTCGGCGCTAACTCTTTGTGAAATATCTGAAAATTGTATTTGAAGGTGGTGAGAGCGCAGGGATTCGAACCCTGGACCTACTGATTAAAAGTCAGTTGCTCTACCGGCTGAGCTACGCTCTCCCGTGTCGGGGCTTGGCTGCCCTTCGGAAGTGCGCGGAACATATGTAGAGCGATCCGTTCGGTCAACCCAAAAAAAGCGGTTTCGACAATCAATCCGGTTTTTTTTGTCGCACCCCCGAAAAGGTGATTGGAGAGAGGGGGCGGCTGGGGATAAAACCGGCTTCATACATGTCGGCCGGACGGGTGAAATCCTTTTGCAGCAATGACATGCACGAAAATGAAGCGTGAAGCGCCGGCGAAGCTTAAGAATCGCGGCGGCTTTGCGGAATGCGGAGTTCTTTCTTGTCGATTGCCGATATTTCCCTGTTCAGCGCGCTTCTGGCCGGCGCTCTTTCGTTTCTGTCGCCCTGCGTTCTGCCGCTGGTGCCGCCTTATCTCTGTTATATGGCGGGTGTTTCGGTCGAGCAGTTCAGGACGGAAGATACCGCGCCGCGGCCGGAGATTCGCAGGGCCGTGCTGTTTTCGGCCTTCTTCTTCACGCTCGGTTTCGCCACGGTCTTCGTGGCGCTGGGGGCCGGCGCCTCGACGATCGGTACGCTTCTGCGCCAGAATCTCGATATTCTCGCCAAGATCGGCGGTTTCATCATCATTCTGATGGGTCTGAATTTCCTCGGCGTGTTCCGCATCAGCCTGTTTTCGCGCGAAGCGCGGTTTCAGGGCGCGGGCAAGCCTGCCACGCTTTCCGGGGCCTATGTCATGGGTCTTGCCTTCGCCTTCGGCTGGACGCCCTGCATTGGCCCGGTTCTGGGGGCTATTCTCGGTGTCGCCGCTGCGCGCGATACGGTTGGCGACGGTGCGGCGCTGCTTGCGGTCTATTCTCTTGGCCTTGCGGTGCCGTTCTGGATCGCGGCGGCGTTTTCCGGCTCCTTCATGCGTTTCCTCGTCCGCTTCCGCCGCCATCTCGGCCTCGTGGAAAAGCTGCTCGGCGTATTGCTGGTGCTGACCGGTCTCGCTTTCATGTCCGGTTTTATCACCAATGTGGCGATCTGGTTCCAGGAGACCTTTCCGATCCTGATGCAAATCGGCTAAGCCTCCCGCTGGAGTTGCTTGCGGGGGAAACATAGTGACGGATATCGTCGGATTGCTGTTACCGTTTTTCGGCCTGATCTTCATCGGCTACGGGGCGGCGCGCATTACGAAGCAGCCGGTCGAGGCGATGGGCTGGCTGAACACCTTCATCATCTATGCGGCGCTTCCGGCGCTGTTTTTCAAGCTGGTGTCGAAAACGCCGGTGGAAGAACTGGCGCGGATGGATTTCGTCGCGGCCAGTCTCGCCTGCACCTATGGCATTTTCTTGGCTGTGTTCCTGATCGGCCGGTTCGTGCGGAAGAACAGCCTTGCCGAGACCACGATCCAGAGTTTCGCGGCAAGCTACGGCAACATCGGCTATATGGGGCCGGGGCTTGCGCTTCTGGCGCTTGGCGAAAAGGCGGCGGTGCCGGTGGCGCTGATCGTCTGTCTGGAAAATGCCGCCCATTTCATCGTCGCGCCGGCGATGATGGCGGTTGCGGGCGGTGACAAGCGCTCTCCGGCAAGACTTGCGCTGGATGTGGCGCGCAAGGTCATCACCCATCCCTTCATCGTCTCCGTCATCGCCGGCTTTCTTGCCGCTTCGCTGTCATGGCAGCCGCCGGAAGCGGTGCAGCGGCTGGTGGATTATCTGGCGCAATCGGCGGCGCCCTGCGCACTGTTTGCCATGGGCGTGACGCTGGCGCTTCGGCCGATGAAACGGGTGCCGGTGGAAATCAGCTATATCGTGCCGGCAAAGCTGATCCTGCATCCGCTCGCCGCTTATCTCGTGCTCTCATCGCTCGGGCGGTTCGAGCCGGTGTGGATCTATTCGGCCGTTCTTTTGGCCGCGCTGCCGACCGCGACGAATGTTTTCGTCATCGGCCAGCAATATCACGTCTGGCAGGAGCGGGCGTCGGCAACGATCCTGATTTCGACGGTGCTTTCGGTCCTCACGCTGACCGGCGTGGTGTATTTCATCCAGCCTTTTTGAAGCTGCCGAACAGCAGCGAGGGCAGGGCCTTCAGCCCACGGCCCGGTTCGATGCCCTCGCGCATCACCATGCTTCTGAGCGTGCCGATGCCGGAAAGCACGTGCAGGCCCGCCGCGCGCGCCATCTGCACCGGCAGGAGATCGGAAAGCAGAGAGCGGTTCAGGAGATCGACGCTCAGCGTGCGGCTATAGACATCCGCCCGCCGCCTGCCGTCGAAGCTGCTGCCGGCATCGGCCGCAATCGGCCGGTCGGAGACGGCGCTCAGCAATTCCGTCAGCGCGATGATGTCGCGCAGGCTGAGGTTCAGCCCCTGCGCGCCGATGGGCGGAAAACCATGCGCGGCCTCGCCGATCAGGGCGACGCGGCCCTTACCGAAGCGGTGTGCGGTCATGGAAGAGAGCGGCCATGCCTGCACGCTGTCCTCGACGGTGACGGCTCCCAGCATGGACTGCATTCGCTCCTCGACCCGGAGGCTGAGCGCTTCCAGCGGCAGCGCCGTCAATTCCTCCGCCTGTTGCGGGGTGACGACCCAGACGAGGCTGGAGCGGTTGCCGGGCAGGGGAACCTGGGTGAAAGGGCCGGTGGGGGTGTGGAATTCCGTCGAGACATTGCCATGCGACCGGCTATGGCCGAAGTTCAAAACAATGGCCGTCTGCGGATAGGACCAGGATTTGACGCCGATGCCGGCAGCATCCCGCACAATGGATTTGCGGCCATCCGCACCGATGAGGAAATCGGCGGAGAGCGTTTCGCCGTCGCCAAGCGTCACCGATACACGGTCGTTGCCGATGTCGATTGTCTCGGCTGTGGCATCGAGGCGGGTAATATTGTGTTCCTGCTCGACCGCTTCGCTCAGAACGCCGAGCAAAGCCTCGTTGGGGATGTTCCAGCCAAAGGCATCCAGTCCGATTTCGGAGGAGCGGAACTGCACGGTGGGTGCACGCAGCAGGCGCTCGGTGCCGTCGATGATCTGCATGGTGGAAAGGCGTGCGGCTGACGGCGCGATGCGCGACCACAGGCCGAGACGGTCCATGAAGCGGATGGACTGGTCCATCAGCGCCGTGGTGCGCTGGTCCTTCCTGTCGCTGGAAGGCGCAACGAGCGCCACGTGGCGGCCCGCCCGCGCCAGCGCGACGGCCGCGATCTGGCCCGCAAGTCCCGCACCGGTGATGGCGATATCGAAGTGTCTCATGGTCCTGATCCGTTGTTATTTCCAAAGCATCATAAAGGCTTTGGTCGGGTAAATCCACTTCGGTCCCGGAACATCCGGTTGCGAAGATTCGTTGGTTGTGCCGCGATATTAGTCTTAGGATAAGCGGATTGAGCCGGTTGCAAAGCGTGGTGAATGGCCGCATACCGGAATGAACAGGCGGATGAAAAAAACGGGGCACAGACGCTGACTATGAAAATTTTCAACTATAAGCGTGTTCCCTACGCGGAAATCCGCGCCTTTTCCGTTCATATGCTCACGGCCTCCGGCTCGTTCCTGGCTTTTCTCGGCGTGGTCGCCGCAGCTGAACACCGCTTCGTCGACATGTTCTGGTGGCTGGGGCTTGCGCTTCTGGTGGATGGCATCGACGGTCCCATCGCCCGCAAGGTCAGGGTGAAGGAAGTGCTGCCCAACTGGTCCGGCGATACGCTCGATAATATCATCGACTATGTTACCTATGTGCTGCTGCCCGCCTTTGCGCTTTATCAGAAGGGCATGATCGGCGAGCCGCTGTCCTTCGTGGCCGCCGGCATGATCGTGGTGTCGAGCGCCATTTATTATGCCGACATGGGCATGAAGACGGACGAATATTTCTTCTCCGGCTTCCCTGTGGTGTGGAACATGGTGGTGTTCACCCTGTTTGTCATGGACGCCAGCGCCACCACGGCGATGATTGTCGTTACCGTTTCGGTGTTTTTGACATTCCTGCCGATCAACTTCCTGCATCCAGTGCGGGTGAAGCGATTGCGGCCGCTCAATCTCGCCGTGGTCTTCATCTGGTGCGCGCTTGGCGGTTATTCGCTGCTGATGCATTTCGAAACCCCGACCTGGGCCGTGATCGGCTTCGTGGCGAGCGGCATCTATCTTTATTGCATCGGTGGAATATTGCAGTTTTTCCCCTCGCTCGGCGCGAAATGAAAAAAGGGTAAAGCCGTTTATTGCTTGTGCAAATTGCATTTAAGCGGCTTCTTTTTCAGTTGTGCGCAGCAGCAAAACCGTTATCAATAAGTTCTGATCGCGTATCATTGCATACTTTTTGGTGCGGGATTGGGAACAATGACCGCAACCGTTTGAAACGCCTCGAAGAAGGCATGACGGTTGGTGAGAGAGGGAACTCGTGACTGGAACTTTGGCGCCGGAGGCCGTGCCTCTCCTGTCCGTTCGCAAGCTGACCAAGCTGTTCGGCAATTTCGCCGCCTGCAACGGCATCGATCTCGATATTGCGCCGGGCGAAATCCACGCGCTTCTGGGTGAAAACGGCGCGGGCAAATCCACGCTCGTCAAGATGCTGTTCGGCGTTCTCGCACCGACCGAGGGCGATATTATCTGGCAGGGCCAGCCGGTTTCCGTAGGCTCACCCAGTGAGGCTCGCCGGCTCGGCATCGGCATGGTCTTCCAGCATTTTTCGCTGTTCGAGGCGCTGACGGTTGCTGAAAACATCGCCCTGTCGCTCGATCCGAAAATTTCATTGAAGGAAATCGCCGGGCAAGCGGAAAAGCTGTCGCGCGCCTATGGTCTGCCGCTCGATCCCAATGCGCATGTGGCCGATCTTTCTGTCGGCGAGCGCCAGCGCATCGAAATCGTCCGAGCGCTTCTACAGAATCCGCGCCTGATCATTCTCGACGAGCCGACCTCGGTGCTGACGCCGCAGGAGGCTGACAAGCTGTTCGAGACGCTGGAGAAGCTGAAAGCCGAAGGCCGTTCCGTGCTTTATATCAGCCATCGTCTCGAAGAGGTGCAGCGCATCTGCGACCGCGCCACCGTTCTGCGTCACGGCAAGGTGACGGGCGCCTGCGATCCGCGCAGGGAAACGCCTGCATCGCTGGCGCGCATGATGGTGGGCAGCGATGTCGCAAGCGTTTCGCGGGCCACGGGCGAGGCGCTGGGTGCGCCGCAGATCGAGGTCATGGGGCTTTCGGTCGCGCCGCGCACGCCTTTTGCCGTGGCGCTGAAGTCGATTTCCATGACCGTACGCGCCGGCGAGGTGCTGGCGATTGCCGGCGTTGCCGGAAACGGGCAGGGCGAGCTGTTCGATGCGCTTTCGGGCGAATATCCGGTCTATAATAACGATGCGATCCATCTGCGCGGCAAGCCGGTCGGCCGTATCGGCATCAATGGTCGCCGGCTGATGGGCGCGGGTTTTGTGCCGGAAGAGCGCCATGGCCACGCCGCCGTTCCCGGAATGAGCCTTTCCGACAATCTGCTGCTGGCGCGGGCGCGCTCCGACCGCAAGGCGTTTCTGACCGGCGGTTTCCTGCGTATCGTGCGTGGCTCAGTCATTAAGGCGGCGGCGCGGCGTATTTCGGAAACCATGGATGTGCGCAAAAGCGGGGCCGATCCGCTGGCCGGGTCGCTATCCGGCGGCAACCTGCAGAAATTCATCGTCGGGCGCGAGCTTGACCGCCAGCCTGCCGTGCTGGTTGTCAATCAGCCGACCTGGGGCGTGGATGCGGGTGCGGCAAGCCGCATTCGCCAGGCGCTTGTCGATCTTGCCAAAGCGGGTTCGGCCGTCATCGTCATCAGCCAGGATCTCGATGAAATATTCGAAGTCGCCACCAATATCGCGGTCATTTCCGACGGCAAGCTCTCCGATACCCATCCGGTGGAGGAGATGACGCTTGAAAAGATCGGCCTTTTGATGGGCGGCATTCACACGTCACATTCGGGAGCCGCCCAGCATGCGCATTGAGCTTGAAAAACGCGCGGGGGTTTCGAAGCTTTTCACCCTGCTTTCTCCGCTTCTGGCGCTCACGCTGACGCTGCTTGTCGGCGCGGTCATGTTCGCCATGCTCGGCAAAAATCCGGCTCACGCGCTTTACGCCTTTTTCGTCGAGCCGCTGCTGGAAGTCTGGTCGCTGCACGAGCTGGCGATCAAGGCGGCGCCGCTGATCCTGATCGGGGTCGGCCTGTCGATCTGTTATCGCTCCAATAACTGGAACATCGGCGCGGAGGGGCAGTTCACCATCGGCGCGATCACCGGCTCCATTCTGCCGGTGCTTTATCCCGACTGGCATTCGCCGCTGCTTTTGCCTTTGATGCTGGTGATGGGCGCCGTGGGCGGCGCGCTTTATGCCGGTATTCCCGCACTTTTGAAGACGAAGTTCAACACCAACGAAATCCTCGTCAGCCTGATGCTGGTCTATGTCGCGCAGCTTTTCCTCGACTGGCTGACGCGCGGCATCTGGCGCGATCCGGGCGGTTACAACTTCCCGCAGACCAAGCCGTTCAACGACAGCGCCGTTCTGCCGGAAATGCTGGCATCGGGCCGTGCGCATTGGGGCTTCGTTTTCGCCATCGTCGCGGCCATCGCGCTGTGGTTCATGATGCGCTACATGCTGAAGGGCTTCGAGGTCACCGTGCTCGGCCAATCGGCGCGGGCAGGGCGCTTTGCCGGTTTTTCCTCCAGCCGCATGGTGTGGTTTTCGCTGCTGCTCTCCGGTGCGCTGGCGGGGCTTGCGGGCATATCGGAGGCTTCCGGTTCCATTGGCCATCTCCAGCCCAGCATTTCGCCGGGTTACGGCTTTACCGCCATCATCGTCGCCTTTCTCGGCCGTCTCAATCCGCTCGGCATCATCCTTTCCGGGCTGGTGCTGGCGCTGACCTATCTGGGCGGCGAGGCGGCGCAGCTGTCGATTGGCGTCTCCGATAAGGTGACGCGCGTGTTTCAAGGGCTGATGCTGTTCTTCGTGCTGTCCTGCGATACGCTGATTTTCTATCGCATCAGGGTCGTCTTTTCCGGCAAGGCGCATCGTAAAGAAGGAGCGGCATGATGGATATGCTTCAGGCCATTCTCCTCACCGTCATCACCGCCGCCACGCCGCTCGTCATCGCCGCTTCGGGCGAGCTGGTGACGGAGCGCTCCGGTGTCCTCAATCTCGGTGTCGAGGGTATGATGATCATGGGTGCGGTCTGTGCTTTCGCGGCCGCGCATATGACCGGGTCTCCCTATATCGGCATTCTGGCCGGCATTGCCTCGGGTGCGGTTTTCTCGCTGCTCTTCGGTTTCCTGACGCTGACGCTCGTTACCAATCAGGTGGCGACGGGCCTTGCGCTCACCATTCTCGGCCTCGGCGTCTCGGGTATGCTGGGTGAAAGTTTCGTCGGCCTGCCGGGTGTGAAACTGCAGCCCATCGTCTTTCCGCTGCTATCGGACATTCCCTTCTTCGGTCCGTTGTTGTTCCGGCAGGATTTGATCTTCTACCTCTCCATCGCGCTTGTCTCCGGCATCGGCTGGTTTCTGTTCAAGAGCCGGACGGGCCTGAAAATCCGCGCCATCGGCGACAGTCACGCTTCAGCCCATGCGCTCGGCATCAATGTCATCCGCACCCGTTATCTCGCCGTCATGTTCGGCGGCGCCTGTGCGGGGCTTGCCGGTGCGCAGCTGTCGCTGGTCTATACGCCGCAATGGGTGGAAAACATGTCGGCCGGGCGCGGGTGGATTGCGCTGGCGCTCGTCGTCTTCGCTTCGTGGCGCCCATGGCGGGTGCTGGCGGGCGGCTATCTGTTCGGCGCCGTCACCATCGGCCAATTGCACGCGCAGGCCTTCGGCATCGGGGTGCCATCGCAACTGCTTTCGGCACTACCTTACCTTGCAACTATTGTCGTGCTGGTCATCATCTCGCATAATCGCCGCACGACCTTGATCAACACGCCGGCCTCGCTTGGCAAATCCTTCGTGCCGGACAGGTGAAGCATTCTCACGTCTCCAAACCAACAGGGGTAAAAATGAAAAAACTGGTCATCGCACTCGCCGCTTCGGTTGCGGCTCTCGGCGGCGTCGTTTCCTCGGCGGAAGCCGCCGACGCCAAGAAGGTCTGCTTCATCTATGTCGGTTCAAAGACCGATGGCGGCTGGACGCAGGCGCACGATATCGGCCGTCAGGAACTGCAGGCGCATTTCGGCGACAAGATCGAAACGCCGTTCCTCGAAAGCGTTCCGGAAGGTCCGGATGCCGAACGCGCCATCGAGCGCATGGCCCGTTCGGGCTGCGAACTGGTGTTCACCACCTCCTTCGGCTTCATGGATGCGACCGTGAAGGTCGCCCAGAAGTTCCCCAAGGTGAAGTTCGAACACGCCACCGGCTTCAAGACCGCCGAAAACGTCGCGACCTACAATTCGCGCTTCTATGAAGGTCGCTACATTCAGGGCCAGATCGCCGCGAAGATGTCGCAGAAGGGTCTCGCCGGCTACATCGCCTCCTTCCCGATCCCGGAAGTGGTGATGGGCATCGACGCCTTCGTGCTCGGTGCGCAGTCCGTCAATCCCGACTTCAAGGTGAAGGTCGTCTGGGCCAACACCTGGTTCGACCCCGGCAAGGAAGCCGATGCCGCCAAGGCGCTGATTGACCAGGGCGTCGACATTCTGACCCAGCACACCGACACCACCGCGCCGATGCAGGTTGCCGCAGAACGCGGCATCAAGGCCTTCGGTCAGGCTTCCGACATGATCGCGGCCGGTCCGAAGACGCAGCTTACCGCCATCAAGGACACCTGGGGCGCCTATTACATCAAGCGCACGCAGGCTCTTCTCGATGGCACCTGGAAGTCCGAATCCGTCTGGGACGGCCTGAAGGACGGCATCCTGACCATGGCGCCCTATACCAACATGCCTGACGACGTGAAGAAGATGGCCGAGGATACCGAAGCCAAGATCAAGTCGGGCGAGCTGCACCCCTTCACTGGCCCGGTGAAGAAGCAGGACGGCTCGGAATGGCTGAAGGCGGGTGAAAAGGCTGAGGACGGCGTTCTGCTCGGCCTCAACTTCTACGTCGCCGGCGTGGACGACAAGCTGCCGCAATAACGGGATTTGCTGGCACTTTTGGCTTGCAGTTTGCGTCGCATCCGCACTTCGTCACCCCGGACTTGATCCGGGGTCCAGTGCGATCAAGTCCTTGATCGCGAAAGACTCATTTCTCACGGCGCAGACGCGCCGTGGCTGGATGCCGGATCTAGTCCGGCATGACGGAGGAGAGATTTGACGCCTGTTGTCACAATTGAGGCCGCGCATGAAATTCATGTGCGGCCTTTGTTATTTTCATATGTTTTACGCCGTGGACGAAGTTTGCCTTTGCTTTTCAGGCGACTTGATGTTTTTCACTATATTCTGACTTGAGATATACACGTCTGGCGCGATTTTTTAAGATCGCCAACCGAACGGAAGGACATGGCACTTGCAGCGCGGAATGCTCGATGCGGCTATCGGTTTTCGAAAGCTGCAGACAAATCATGCACAGGTCGTTCACAAGCTCGGTCTCGATATCGTGTCCGGCACCTTCAAGACGGGTGATATCCTGCCGGGCGATGCCGAGCTGATGGAGCGGCTGAAAGTATCACGCACAGTGCTGCGCGAAGCGATGAAGACGCTGACCGCCAAGGGCATGATTTCCCCCAAGGCGCGTATCGGCACCCGGGTGACGGAGCGCGAAAGCTGGAACATGTTCGACAGCGAAGTGCTGCTCTGGCATTTCGAGGCGGGCGTCAGCGACGAGTTTCTGCTGCATCTTTACGATATCCGTCAGGCCTTCGAGCCCTATGGCGCAGGGCTTGCCGCCATCAGGGCAAAGGATGCCGATATCGCCAAGCTCGCCGCTTATGCCAACGAGATGGGCAATACGGCCTATTCCAAGGAAAAGCGCGCGCTTGCGGATATGAATTTCCATGTGCTCATTACCGAAATGTCCGGCAATCCGTTCATGCGCACCGTCGGTTCGCTGATAAAGGCGGCTCTGGTGGGTATTTTCCGGATGAGCAACCCGGAAACCGATCCCAATGAGATTTCCGACGTCTCTGCCTCCCACCTGCGGCTCGTGGAGGCATTTCGCCTGCGCGATGAGGCCGCAGCACGCCGCGAGATGGAAAGGCTGATCGAAAACGGCCGCCAGCAGGTGCTGAAATTCACTGCCCGCAACCCCCGGCGATAAATCACACCGCGGGAGCGGGATGCGATCCCGTTCCAATCACGTTTGATGAAAATCGGTGCGGAAATTTGGTGCAGATTTGCATGGTTTCTTAAGTGGGCCGCCGTTATAGCAATTCCGGAATGAAATTACCGATGCGCCCGTTCGTTTTGCCGGACGGCGTGAAGTCAAACATATGCCGCCGTCCTGGCCGCCCTGCGGCCGGTGACAGGGTGTTGGAGGTCTTATGGAGCGCAGCTCTCTAGCCGTTATTCTCGCAGCGGGCGACAGCACGCGCATGAAATCGTCGAAATCCAAGGTGCTGCATCCGGTCGCCGGGCGTCCGATGATCAGCCATGTGGTTGAGGCGGTGGCTGGATCTGGCGTCGGCACGGTGGCGCTGGTGGTCGGGCGCGATGCCGACAATGTCGCTGCTGCCGCAAACATGAAGGGTCTTCAGGTCGAAGCTTTCCTGCAGACGGAACGCAAGGGCACCGGCCATGCGGTTCTTGCCGCACGCGCAGCCATCGAGCGCGGTTTCGACGATCTCATCGTTGCCTATGGCGATGTACCGCTCATCACTTCCGCAACGCTCGACCGGGCGCGTGAGGCGATTGCCGCCGGCGCCGATGTCGCTGTCATCGGTTTCCATACCGACCGCCCGACCGGTTACGGCCGGCTTCTGGTCAAGGATGGCGAACTTGTCGCTATCCGCGAGGAGAAGGACGCGACCGATGCGGAGCGTAAGGTCACCTGGTGCAATAGCGGATTGATGGCCATCAGCGGCCGCAACGCGCTGGACCTGCTCGACCGGATCGGCAACAGCAATGTGAAAGGCGAATATTATCTGACCGATGTGGTCGAGATCGCCCGTTCCCTCGGCCGCCGCGCCGTCGCGATCGATGCGCCCGAAACGGAACTGGTCGGCTGCAACAACCGCGCCGAACTGGCCTTTATCGAGAAGCTCTGGCAGGAGCGCCGCCGCCACGAACTGATGGTGGATGGCGTTTCGATGATTGCGCCCGAAACCGTCTTCCTCTCCTATGACACCAAGATCGGCCAGGACGTTTTGATCGAACCGAATGTCGTCATCGGTCCCGGCGTCACCATCGAGCCGGGCGCCGTCATCCATGCGTTTTCGCATCTGGAAGGGGCGCATGTCGCCGAAGGTGCGGCCGTCGGCCCCTATGCGCGGCTGCGTCCGGGCGCGAACCTGCATGCCAATGCCAAGGTGGGCAATTTCTGCGAGGTCAAGAAGGCGGAGATCGGTGAGGGCGCCAAGGTCAACCATCTGACCTATATCGGCGATGCATTCATCGGCGCGGGCAGCAATATCGGTGCGGGCACCATCACCTGCAATTACGACGGCTACAACAAGGCCGAAACGCGGATCGGTGCAAACAGTTTTATTGGTTCGAACTCGTCGCTGGTCGCTCCTGTCACCATTGGAGAGGGGGCCTATATCGCCTCCGGCAGCGTCATTACCGATGACGTGCCTGAAGATGCGCTAGCGTTCGGGCGCGCACGCCAGGAGGTGAAACCCGGTCGCGCGACGGTGGTGCGCGAGCGGGCGAAGGCGCTGAAGGAAGCGAAGAAAAAGTCGTCCTGACGGACGTTACCAAACGATACCGAAAGTGACCGGCGCCATAATTGCGGATTGTTCGGGAACGGTTAGTAGTTTCGGCGAAGAGATCGCCGCTGGAGAAATATATGTGCGGAATTGTCGGAATTGTCGGAACCCAGCCCGTTGCTGAACGGCTTGTCGATGCGCTGAAGCGTCTCGAATATCGCGGTTACGATTCGGCTGGTGTCGCCACCATCGACAATGGCGCGATGGACCGTCGCCGGGCGGAAGGCAAGCTGTTCAATCTCGAGAAGCTGGTTTCGGAAAAGCCGCTGCCGGGTGTGGTCGGCATCGCCCATACACGTTGGGCGACGCATGGTGTTCCCAACGAAACCAATGCCCATCCGCATTTCGTCGATGGCGTTGCCGTCGTCCATAACGGCATCATCGAAAACTTCGCCGAACTACGTGAAGAGCTGACCGCCGAGGGCGCGACCTTCACCACCCAGACCGACACCGAAGTGGTGGCGCAGCTTCTGGCGAAATATACCCGCGAGGGTCTTGGCCATCGCGAGGCGATGCTGAAGATGCTGAACCGCGTGACGGGCGCCTATGCTCTGGTGGTGATGTTCAAGGACGATCCCGGCACGCTGCTTTCGGCGCGCTCCGGCCCGCCGCTTGCCGTTGGTTACGGTCGGGGCGAAATGTTCCTTGGTTCCGACGCCATCGCGCTGTCGCCCTTCACCAACGAGATCGCCTATCTGGTGGATGGCGACTGCGCCATCGTGACCCGGCAGGGTGCTGAGATCATCGATTTCTCCGGCAAGCCGGTGAAGCGCGACCGTCAGATCTCGCAGGCGACGGCCTATGTGGTCGACAAGGGCAACCATCGCCACTTCATGGAAAAGGAAATCTATGAGCAGCCGGAAGTCATTTCGCATGCGCTCAGCCATTACGTGGATTTTGCCTCCAAGACCGTGAAGCAGGCCGACACGGCCATCGATTTCGCCAAGCTTTCCGGCCTTGCCATTTCCGCCTGCGGCACGGCCTATCTGTCCGGCCTGATCGGCAAATACTGGTTCGAGCGTTATGCCCGTCTGCCGGTGGAAATCGATGTCGCCTCGGAATTCCGTTACCGCGAAATCCCGCTCGTTCCCACGCAGGCTGCGCTGTTCATTTCGCAATCGGGCGAAACCGCCGATACGCTGGCGGCCCTGCGTTATTGCCAGCAGGAAGGGCTGAAGATCGGCGCGGTGGTCAACACGCGTGAATCCACCATGGCGCGCGAATCCGATGCGATCTTCCCGATCCTCGCCGGTCCGGAAATCGGCGTCGCCTCCACCAAGGCCTTCACCTGCCAGCTTGCCGTGCTCGCTTCGCTTGCCGTTGCCGCCGGAAAAGCGCGCGGTACGGTCACGCCCCAGCAGGAAACCGAACTGGTTCGCCATCTCACCGAGATGCCGCGCATCGTGAGCAAGGTTCTCAACAGCATCCAGCCGCAGATTGAAGCGCTGTCACGCGATCTGTCGAGGTTCAAGGACGTGCTTTATCTCGGCCGTGGCACCAGCTTCCCGCTGGCGCTGGAAGGCGCGCTGAAGCTCAAGGAAATCTCCTATATCCACGCCGAGGGTTATGCCGCCGGCGAGCTGAAGCATGGGCCTATCGCGCTGATCGACGAGAACATGCCGGTCATCGTCATCGCGCCGCATGATCGTTTCTTCGAAAAGACCGTGTCGAACATGCAGGAGGTCGCCGCGCGCGGCGGCCGCATCATCTTCATCACCGATGAGAAGGGGGCTGCCGCCTCCAAGCTCGACACCATGGCGACGATCACGCTGCCCAATGTCGATGAGCTTATTGCGCCGATGGTCTTCTCGCTGCCGATCCAGCTGCTCGCCTATCACACTGCCGTCTTCATGGGCACGGATGTGGACCAGCCGCGCAATCTGGCGAAATCGGTAACGGTGGAATGATCATCCGGCCGGAGCGTCAGGGCGATGAAGAGGCGATCGCTCGCGTTACGGAAGATGCTTTCCGTAACGTCGATTATAGCGACAAGACGGAACATCTGATCGTCGAGCGGTTGCGCAGGGCAGGTGCGCTCACCGTTTCACTGGTTGCCGAGGATAGCGAAGGCATCATCGGCCATGTCGGTTTTTCGCCTGTGACGCTCACCAGCGGCGAGACCGGCTGGTTCTGCCTCGCGCCGCTTTCCGTGACACCGGAACGGCAGGGGCAGGGCGTTGGCTCCAGGCTGGTGAGGGACGGGCTTGCCGTTCTGGAGCGTCTGAATGCTTCCGGCGCGGTTGTCGCGGGCGATCCGGACTATTATGGCCGCTTCGGTTTTCGCCATGTCGAAGGGGCCAAGGCGGAAGGGATTCCTGACGAATATTTCACAGTTCTTCGCTTGCATGGTGGAACTCCATCCGGCATTGTCGGTTTTCATCCGGGTTTCGATGGCGACAACGCTTAATTCCGAACGGTAAATGACCGATATTCCAGTTAAAATTTCATTCGCAGCCCGGCTGCGCAATAGTTTCCTCACGGGCGTTCTGATCCTCGCGCCCGTCACCATCACCATGTGGCTGGTGTGGAGCTTCCTGCAATGGGCCGATAGCTGGGTGAAGCCCTATATTCCGGCCCGTTACGATCCCGAGCAATATTTCGATGTGGCTATTCCCGGTTTCGGCCTGCTGATCGCCGTTATCGGTATCACGCTCATCGGCTTTCTCGGCAATAACCTCATCGGCAAATGGATTTTCGGTGTCGGCGAATCCGTCCTCAACCGCATGCCGCTGGTGCGGCCGATCTACAAGAGCATCAAGCAGCTGTTCGAATCCGTTCTGAAAGAGCATTCGAACTCCTTCAAGAAGGTCGGCCTGATCGAGTTTCCGTCATCCGGCACCTGGGCGATGGTGTTCGTTGCCTCCGAGGCCAAGGGCGAGCTTGCCCATCGTTTCAATGAAATGGGGCAGCAGATGGTCGCCGTCTTCCTGCCGCCGACACCGGTGCCGACAGCCGGTTTTCTGCTGTTCGTGCCGAAAGACAAGATCGTGATGCTGGATATGACGCCGGAAGATGCGGCGAAACTGCTGATATCCGGCGGTCTGGTGGCCCCGGATTTCAAGCCGCCGAAGATGATTGCGCCGGTTTGAACGCATTCGCAAGGCGCTAGATTCCTTCCTCCATTCTCACGGAGCGAGGTAAAGCCATACGGTTGACGAACCAATGTGGTTCACCAATAATCACAGTGAACCAACAAGGGTTGCGATTATGACTGCATTTACTGTGCGTCTGCCTGATGAGGTTGCCGACAAACTCGACCAATTGGCGGAAAAACTTGACCGGTCGCGATCCTACATGGCGGCGCGGGCGATTGAGGACTTTATCGCCCGCGAGGAGTGGCAGCTTGCCGAGATCGAGGCGGGTGTGGCGGAAGCCGATCGCGGCGAGTTCGGGACAGCTGAGGATCTCGCAAACATTGTCGGGAAATATGTAAAATCCGCCCGGCCGTCATGAGTGACCGGCGAATTCGTTGGACCTTACGGGCGCTGCGACGGCTCGATGAAATTGGTGCGCATATTGAAAAGGATAATCCAGCGGCTGCGGCCCGGGTAATTTCCCGCATTGTTTCAGCGGTTGATATGTTGGTGGAACAGCCAGCCATGGGGCGGGTCGGACGCATCAGAGGAACACGGGAAGCCGTGCTTCCCGACATTTCCTACATCATTGCCTATCGTGTGGACGAGGATATCGAAATTTTGACGATCATCCACACATCGCAGCGGTGGCCTTCGGCGCTTTAGCCCAACAGTCTCCGGACTTCATGGTCAGTCGTCGTCATCCAGATTATCCACTTCCGTACCGGTGGTCGTGGCGTGGAATACGGGAACGAAAAGCCGCATATAGACCAGCCGCACGCTCCAGCCTTCTTCCAGTGCCTGGCTCCACGCCTTCTTGCGGCCGGGCTTTTTGAACGCCTTGCCGATCGCCTTTTTTTCGCTTTTCGCAAATGTCTCGGGCTGCAGGATATTCTGCGGCGAACAGAGCGCGTAGCCCTTGCGGAAGGCGGGTGGCGGGCGGCGCGGGTCGATCATGTTCATGGGCGTTCACTTTCAGCCGGCGTGCAGGAAGCGGATCGCTTCGTCGCGGCGGTGCAAATAGAGCAGGGTGCGTAGCGCATTGCCGCGCGGGCCTGTCAGTTCGGGGTCGCGCTCGATCACGTAAGCTGCGTCCTTGCGGGCGATTTCCAGAAGATCGGCATGGGCCTCGAGGCTGGCGATGCGGAAACCCGGCGTGCCGGACTGGCGGGTGCCGAGCAGCTCGCCTTCACCGCGCAGCTTCAAATCCTCCTCGGCGATCAGGAAGCCATCTTCACTGTCGCGCAGGATGGAGAGCCGGGCACGACCGTTTTCGCTGAGCGGGCCTTTATAGAGCAGGATGCAGGTGGAGGCCTCGTCGCCGCGCCCCACACGGCCGCGCAGCTGATGCAGCTGGGCGAGGCCGAAACGCTCGGCGTGTTCGATGACCATGATCGTCGCATCCGGCACGTCGACGCCCACTTCCACCACGGTCGTCGCCACCAGCAGTCGGGTTTCGCCGTTCTTGAAGGCGAGCATGGCGGCGTCCTTCTCCGGGCCGCTCATGCGTCCGTGGATGAGGCCGATATTGGCGCCGAGCATTTGCGAGAGAACCGCGTGCCGCTCCTCCGCCGACATCAGGTCGGACTCTTCCGTTTCCTCCACCAGCGGGCAAATCCAGTAGGCCTTCTTGCCATCCTTCAGCGCTGAACGCAGTCGCTCGACAATGTCGCCGATCCGTTCGGTGGGGATCGTCACTGTCTGGATGGGTTTGCGGCCGGCGGGCTTTTCGGTGAGCTTGGAGACATCCATGTCTCCGAAGGCGGCCAGAACCAGCGTGCGCGGAATGGGCGTGGCGGTCATGACCAGCATATGCGGCGTGATGCCCTTGGCAGTGAGGCGCAGGCGCTGGTGCACGCCGAAGCGATGCTGTTCGTCCACTACTGCCAGCACGAGGTTCCTGTAACTCACGCTGTCCTGAAACAGCGCATGCGTGCCGATGACGATCTGCGCTTCGCCGGAAGCGATGCGCTCCTCGATCTCGCGGCGCTCCTTGCCCTTGGTGCGGCCGGTCAGCACTTCGACGGTGATGCCGGCTACCTGAGCGAGTTTGGATATGGTGGCGTAGTGCTGCCGGGCAAGGATTTCGGTCGGCGCCATCAGCACCGCCTGTCCGCCGGCTTCCACGGCCGTTGCCATCGCCATCAGCGCCACCAGCGTCTTGCCGGCGCCGACATCGCCCTGCAGCAGGCGTAACATGCGGTCTTCGCCGGCCATGTCGGTCAGGATATCTTTCACCGCAGCGCTCTGGCTCGCCGTCAGCGAGAAGGGCAGTTGCGACAGGATTTTTGCGGCGACATCACCCCTGGCGCGGATCGGCTGGCCCGCCACCTTGCGCAGTCGCTGGCGCACCAGCGCCAGTGACAATTGTCCGGCCAGAAATTCGTCATAGGCAAGCCGCCTGCGCGCCGGTGCCTGCGGCTCGATATCGGCGCTGTCGCGCGGATCATGCAGCTCGCGGAAGCTTGAGTCGACATCGCCGAAGCCCTGCCGGGTCTTCAGCGTTTCATCGATCCATTCCGGAAAGACCGGCAGTTTCGACAGCCCGCCTTCAATGGCGCGGCGCAGCACCTTGGGCGATAGACCGGCGGTCATGGGATAGACCGCTTCCACCAAAGGCAGGTTTTCCGCCTCGGAAAGCTTCACCATGAAATCCGGATGCACCATGGAAGCGCGGCCGTTGAACCAGTCCACCTTGCCGCTGACGAGAACCTCTTCATCAACGGGCAGGGCCTTGGACAGCCAGTCGCCCTTGGCGCGGAAAAAGGTCAGCGCCAGTTCGCCGGTTTCGTCATGCAGAAAAACGCGATAGGGCGCGTTGCGGTTTCCCGGCGGTGGCGGCTGGTGACGGTCGACGCATCCCTGAATGGTGACAATGGCGCCGGGGCTTGCCAGCGCAATGCCGGGGCGGTTGCGGCGGTCGATGACGTTGGATGGCGCGTGGAAGAGGAGATCGATGACGCGGGTGTCGTCGGCACTTTCCCGACTGAGGAGCTTAGCCAGAAGATCGGCAAGTTTCGGCCCCACACCGGCAAGGGTGGAGACGGAGGCAAACAGCGGATCGAGAATGGCCGGGCGCATGGGTCAGCAAAATCGGGGAAGGGGGCGGCTTATGCAAGACTTCGCTGGCCACAAAGGCGGGTTATCACCGGCAGATTTTCACCGCCGTGGCATTATTTCGATAAAAACCGGTTCCCAAGCGTTCGCCTCCTGTTCTATAGGAGGTCGCAGTCAACAATTTGTTGATTAATCAACCGAAAGGTGAATGCGATGACTGGACTGGTGCGCACGAGTGCCGACCTCGATCCGAGACGCCGGCGGATTCTTTACCGCTGCTGGCATCGGGGCATTCGCGAGATGGATCTGGTGCTCGGGCAATTCGCGGAAGACAATATTGCCGGGCTTTCCGATGAGCAGCTCGACGAGTTGGAAGTCATCATGGCGGAAGAGGATAACGACCTCGTCAAGATGGTGACCGGCGCCCTTGCCATACCGGAAAAATTTCAGACCCCGCTGTTCGAGAAGATCGCCTCCTACCGTCCCGATTTCGATCTCGTCACCACTGACACCCTGAAAGCGTGAGAATATGATAGCCGGATTCGATGCAAAGCTGGTGTCGTCGGCCGATACGCCGCTGACCATCGGAAACGTGCCTTCCGGCATGGAAGCCCTGTTGCTTGCCGATATGGCGCGGGCGGGCACGTCGGTCGCTTATGTGATGTCGGATGGCCAGCGGGTCGCCGATCTCGAACAGATACTCGGTTTCGTCGCGCCTGACATTCCGGTCATGACGCTGCCGGCCTGGGACTGTCTGCCTTATGACCGTGTGTCACCGAGTGCGGACACCTCGGCGCGCCGGCTGGCGGCGCTTGCCGGTCTTATCAGTCACGCGAAGAAACCGCATCCGGCCATCGTGCTCGTCACCGTCAACGCCATGCTGCAGAAGATGGCGCCGCGTGACGTCATCGAGAACCTCGGCTTTTCGGCCAAGCCCGGCAACCAGATCCGCATGGAAGAGATTGCCGCGCGGCTGGAGCGCAACGGTTTTGACCGGGTGGCGACGGTGCGCGAGGTGGGTGAATTCGCCGTGCGCGGCGGTATTCTCGATGTTTTTGTTCCCGGTACGGAAGAGCCGGTACGTCTCGATTTCTTCGGCGATACGCTGGAGAGCATCCGCACTTTCGATCCCGCCAGCCAGCGCACCATCGGCCAGGCGCGCTCGCTTGATCTGAACCCGATGAGCGAAGTGACGCTGACGCCGGATACGATCAGCCGGTTCCGCAAGAACTACCTGTCGCTGTTCGGCGCGGCGACGCGTGACGATGCGCTTTATCAGGCCGTTTCCGAGGGCCGCCGTTATGCCGGCATGGAGCACTGGCTGCCGCTGTTTTACGAGCAGCTGGAAACCGCCTTCGATTATCTGAAGGGCTTCCGCATCGTCACCGACCACACGGCGCGTGAAGCGGCGAAGGAACGCTCCAAGCTGGTGCTCGATTATTATGAGGCGCGGCGGGCTTCCGGCGAGACCAAGGGCTCGACGCAGGGCGCGCCCTACAAGCCGGTATCGCCGGGACAGCTTTATCTTGACGGCAAAAGCTTCGATGCGGCGCTTGCCGCCGTCAACGCCGTGCGACTGACGCCCTTCAACGAACACGATACTGAAGGCCGTCCCGTCGCAACGCTGGATGCGCATGTCGGGCCGCGCTGGGCGCGCCCTCCGACCGAAGGCAATAGCGAAGAGCGGATCAATGTTTTCGATCTGGCGGTAAAACACATCGCCGAGCGCCGCGCCAAGGGCTGGAAGGTGCTGATAACAGGCTGGTCGGAAGGTTCGCTCGACCGGCTGCTGCAGGTGCTGAACGAGCATGGGCTTGAGAAGATCAAGCCGGTCGCCTCGCTGAAAGAGGTGGAGAAGCTCGGCAAGGGTGAGGCCGCCTCGGCGGTGCTGAGCCTCGAAGCGGGTTTTGAAACCGGAACACTGGCCGTTATCGGCGAGCAGGATATTCTAGGCGACCGCATGGTGCGCCGCTCCAAGCGCCGCAAGCGCGGCGCGGATTTCATTTCCGAAGTGGCGGGGCTGGATGAGGGCTCGCTGGTCGTCCATGCCGAACATGGTATCGGCCGCTTCGTCGGCCTGCGCACCATCGAGGCGGCGGGCGCGCCGCGTGCCTGTCTCGAACTGCATTATGCCGATGACGCCAAGCTGTTCCTGCCCGTTGAAAACATCGATCTTCTGTCCCGTTACGGTTCGGATGCGGCGGAGGCGCAGCTGGACAAGCTTGGCGGCGGCGCATGGCAGATGCGCAAGGCCAAGCTCAAGAAGCGCCTGCTGGACATGGCAGACGAGCTTATCCGCATTGCCGCCGCGCGCCTGGTGCGCCATGCGCCGGTGCTGACAGCCCCCGACGGGCTTTACGACGAATTCGCCGCCCGTTTCCCCTATGACGAGACGGAAGACCAGCTTAACGCGATTGAGTCGATCCGCGAGGATTTGGGCGCCGGCCGACCGATGGATCGGCTCATCTGTGGCGATGTCGGTTTCGGCAAGACGGAAGTGGCGCTCCGCGCCGCTTTTCTCGCCGCCATGAACGGCGTGCAGGTGGCGGTGGTGGTGCCGACCACGCTGCTTTCCCGCCAGCATTTCCGCACCTTCTCGGAACGTTTCCGTGGGTTGCCGATCCGGGTGCAGCAGGCTTCGCGTCTCGTCGGCTCCAAGGAACTGGCGCTGACCAAGAAGGAAGTTGCTGACGGAAAGACGGATATCGTCGTCGGCACCCATGCGCTGCTCGGCGCGGGCATCAGCTTCGCAAATCTCGGCCTGCTGATCATCGATGAAGAGCAGCATTTCGGCGTCAAGCACAAGGAGCGCCTGAAAGAGCTGAAGAGCGACGTGCATGTGCTGACGCTTTCTGCAACGCCCATTCCGCGCACCTTGCAGCTGGCCATGACGGGCGTGCGCGAGTTGTCGCTCATCACCACGCCGCCGGTGGACCGTATGGCCGTTCGTACCTTCATTTCGCCCTTCGATCCGCTGGTGATCCGCGAAACGCTGATGCGCGAACATTATCGCGGCGGCCAGAGTTTCTATGTCTGCCCGCGCCTTGCCGATCTTGCCGATATTCACGCTTTCCTGCAATCGGATGTGCCGGAGCTGAAGGTAGCGGTGGCGCATGGCCAGATGCCGGCCGGCGAACTCGAAGACATCATGAATGCCTTTTATGACGGCAAATATGATGTGCTGCTGTCGACCACCATCGTCGAATCCGGCCTTGATGTGCCGACTGCCAATACGCTGATCGTGCACCGTGCCGATATGTTCGGCCTTGCCCAACTTTACCAGCTGCGCGGCCGTGTCGGACGCTCCAAGGTGCGCGCCTTCGCGCTCTTCACCCTGCCGGTCAACAAGGTGTTGACGACGATGGCGGAGCGGCGGCTGAAGGTGCTGCAATCGCTCGATACGCTCGGTGCCGGCTTCCAGCTGGCGAGCCACGACCTCGATATTCGCGGTGCGGGCAACCTGCTCGGCGAGGAACAGTCCGGCCATATCAAGGAAGTTGGTTTCGAGCTTTACCAGCAGATGCTGGAAGAGGCGGTTGCAGAAGTGAAGGGTGACGAGCAGGTGCAGGATAGCGGCTGGTCGCCGCAAATCTCGGTTGGCACCTCCGTCATGATCCCGGAAGACTACGTGCCGGATCTGCATCTGCGCATGGGTCTTTACCGCCGTCTCGGCGAGCTTGCGGATATCAGCGAGATCGATGGTTTCGGTGCGGAAATGATCGACCGTTTCGGCCCGTTGCCGAAAGAAGTGCAGCATCTGCTCAAGATCGTCTACATCAAGTCGCTCTGCCGCATTGCCAATGTCGAGAAGCTGGATGCCGGGCCGAAGGGCGTTGTCGTGCAGTTCCGCAACAAGGAATTCCCCAATCCGGCGGCGCTGGTCGGTTACATCGGCAAGCAGGGATCGATGGCGAAAATCCGCCCCGATCACAGTCTGTTCCTCAATCGCGATCTGCCGACGCCGGAAAAGCGGCTGGCGGGTGCGGCGATGGTCATGACACAGCTGGCGGAGCTGGCGCGGTCCTGACGGGAGCGTTGGTGGGTGGGGTTTACCCCCCTCTGCCCTGCCGGGCATCTCCCCCTCAAGGGGGGAGATCGATATGCGGCGGGGTTTCGACTATCTTAACGGTCGAGAATGAAGCGGCGAGAGATCGTCCTGTCGATCTCCCCCTCGAGGGGGAGATGCCCGGCAGGGCAGAGGGGGTAAAGCCCCACCCACCCTCGGCTTGCTAACAAATGGCCAATCCCCGAAAATTCCAACCCGCAAGGCTCAGCAAAAATTACCACGATGTAACCAAACGGACATGCGCCGGTAGCCTTCGCGGGCGTAGTCTAAGCCCCATACCCGGTGCGGCGGATCGGTAGATGCCGCCGGGTGATGAAGGAGCAGGACGATGTGGACCAACATTAACAGGTTTGCCACCGCTGGTCTGGTTACCTTGACAATTGCGGGCACCACAATTGCCACCACCAGCCAGGCGGAAGCGCGCAATAATTTCGGCCGCGGCCTTGCCGCCGGCCTTGCCGGCACGATCATTGGCGGAGCGCTGATTGCGGGTGCAAGACATCCCGGCTACGCTTATGGCCCCGCATATTACGCGCCCGCCTACGGTCCACCCGTTTATGCTGCGCCGGCCTATGGCCCGCCGGTTGTTTACCAGCCGGCCTACCCGCGCTGCCACGTGGCGTGGAGGCAGAACGCCTGGGGCGATATGTATCGGGTCAAGGTTTGTGATTGATCGAATGCCATGCCGGCGACGCGAATACGCGTTGCCGGTTCTTCGCATTCGTTAGGCTTCAGCGCCCGTCTTCCGGCGTGATGCCGACGGCCACGTTCTGGTCGGTGGCGGCGATCGAGGCGGGCAGCGGCACCTTTCTCTGCTTCTCGCGGATCAGCGTCAACAGGCCGGAGCCGACGATGAGGGCGATGCCGACCAGCATCCAACCGTCGATACGGTCGCCGAAAATCAGGTAACCGAACAGGATGGCCCAGAGCATCTGGCTATATTGCGTGGGACCGATCATGGCGGCGGGCGCATATTGGGCGGCATACATGACCAGCACGTTGCCAAGCGCCCCGAGCAGGCCATATCCCGCCAGCAGCAGCCATTGCTCGCCCGCTGGCATGACAAAAGTCGGCACCATGGCGATACCGCTGATGGTGAGACAGCCGAGCACGCCGGCACCATAAAGCGAGACGTTCTTTTCCGACGGTCCCATGGCGCGGAAGATGACGATGCTGAGCGCACCGCTGAAGCCGCCGATGATGGCGCCGAGGTGGCCGACGCCGAGTTCGCGGAAGCCCGGCCGCAGGATGACCAGCACGCCGAGGAAACCGATGATGACGGCTGACCAGCGCTTGATGCCCACCTGTTCTTTCAGGAACACCACCGACATGATGGTGACGAAGGAAGGGAGCAGGAAGATCAGCGCGAAGGCTTCCGCCATGGAAAGATGGGTGAAGGCTGTCACGCTGCCGACTGCGCCGGTGCCGGCGGCAAAAAAGCGGATGATCCACAAGGGGCGGTTCGTCGTTCTGACGATATCCACCCAGCGGTCGTTGCGTTTGCGGATGAAGGGCAGGGCGGCAAAGCCGAAAAGGGCGCCGAAGAAGGCCGATTCGATCGGTGAAATCTGGCCTTCTATGAGTTTAACGCTTGCATCGCTCCAGGCGTAGGCAGCGAAGGCGGCAAAGGCGAGCAGAATGCCTTTCAGGGTCTGGTCGGACACGGAAACACCGGCGAAAAATCGAGTTGATGAAAACCGCCGGTGGTTTGACCGTCAGTTCATCGATCTATGCTCGTCCGCCTTGATTTTTGCAATATCCCGCAGTGCAGCAATCAATACCTCCGGCGTTTGTGCACCGCTTATGGCGTATTTCTGGTCGATGATGAAGAAGGGCACGCCGGCGACGCCCATTTGCTGCGCCGCATCGATTTCGGCGATGACGGTGTCCTTGTCGGCGTCGGAGGCGAGAAGCCGCGCCACGACCTTGGCGTCCATGCCGGATTTTTCGGCCACATCGGTCAGCACCGCGTGATCGCCGATGTTGCGCCCTTCCTCGAAATTGGCCTTGAACAGGGCGGTGACGACCTTTTCCTGAATATCGCGGCCTTCGGAATGCGCCCAGAGCGACAGCCGATGGGCGTCGAGCGTGTTCGGGCCGATCTTGATCGCATCGAAATCGTAATTGATGCCGACTTCCCTGCCGAGCTGTACCAGCGTGGCATGCGCCTGTTCGAGGCGCTCCTTGCCGAGCTTTTCCTCGAGAGCGGCTTTCTGGTCAACGCCTTCTGGCGGGTAATCCGGGTTGAGGCGGTAAGGACGCCAGTTCACGTCGACGCTGATTTCGTCCTGCACCTCGGCAATGGCGAGATCGAGCCTTGCCTTGCCGAGATAACACCACGGGCAGACCATATCCGATACGACGTCGACAACGATGCGTTCCATGGTTTTATCTTCCCTTTTCTCTGCCGGGGATGGGTGCGGTGCGGTTTATTGCGCCCGCGCATCCCACCAGGTCTGTTTCTGATTGCCGGATATCGGCGTCATATCCGGGCGGTCGATATATTTCCAGCGGGCCACCCACTGCGCGCCGATATAATAGAGCGGAATGACATAGTGGCCGGCAACGAGAAGGCGGTCGTAACCGCGCACCGCCGCCTGAAAATCCTCCGTCGACCTTGCCTGCAGCAGGGCCTCGATCATGCGGTCTATATCGGGATTTGCAGCACCCGCATAGTTGAAGCTGCCCTGCGCATCCCGCGAGAGCGAACTCCAGCGGTTGAGCTGTTCCATGCCCGGTGAGAGCGAGGAGGGCAGGGAGCGGATGATCATGTCATAGTCGAAGCTGTTCGAGCGGGCCTGATATTGCCCGTCATCGACCGAGCGGATGCCCATGGCGACGCCGATCAGGTTGAGCGAACGCTGATAGGCAAGCGCGATGCGCTCCTGCGCCGGGTTCTGGGTCATGATTTCGAAGGCAAGCTGACGGCCGTTGGCGTCGGACATCCTGCCGTTCTTGATGCTGTAGCCAGCCTCTTTCAGCTTGTCGACGGCCATTTTCAGAACTTTGCGGTCCGCGCCGGTGCTATCGGTGGTCGGCATGGCATAGGTTCCCGCCAGCAGTTCCGGCGGCATGGATTTCGCCGCGTCGCCAAGCAGGGCAAGCTCGCGCTCGTCGGCGGCATTACCATAAGCGCCGAGCGGGGAGTTCTGCCAGTAACTCTGCGTGCGCTTGAAGGAGCCTCCGAGGATGTTCTTGTTCATCCATTCGAAATCGAGCGCATAGGACAGGCCCTCGCGCACCTTTTCGTCGGCGAAGACGGCGCGGCGGGTGTTGAAAACGAGGCCGAACATGCCGGTGGGCAGACGCGGCTGGAAGACGTCCTTGACGATATCGCCGCGATGGACGGCCGGGAAATTGTAAGCCTGTCCCCAGTGGGAGGTATCGGACGTGCCGTTGATGGCGTCGCCTTCAGGATAAATGTCGATATCACCCTTCTTGAAGGCCTCGAACATGGTGGTGACCTGAAGGAAATAGGTGACGCTGATCTCGTCGTAATTGTCGAAGCCGACCTTGCCGGGAATATCCTTGCCCCAATAGTCCGGGTTCCGCTCCCAGATGATTCGTTCGCCCGGCCGCAGGGTTTTGATTCGGTATGGACCCGAGCCGACGACCGGGCCGAGGCCCGCCTGCTCGAATTTTTCCGGATCGATCGCATGTTTCGGCAGGATCGGGGTGGAGGAGGCGAGAATGAGCGGCGTTTCGCGGTTCGCCTTGTCATTGAAGGTGAAACGCACGCTGCGATCGCCGATCTTTTCCAGCTTCGCCACACCGTCCAGACGGGTATTGAAGGGCGGGCGGCCTTTTTCCTTCAGGAGATTGAAGGTGAAGATGACGTCATCTGCGGTCACCGGCTCGCCGTCGGACCATTTTGCCTTCGGGTTGAGGTTGAACTGGACGAAGCTGCGCTCCTCATCCCACTCCGCGGTTTCGGCGAGCAGGCCGTAAAGGCTGAAAGGCTCGTCGCTGGAGCGCAGCATCAGCGGTTCGTAGAGAAGATTGCCGAATTCCGGGTCCCAGACCCCCCGTGCGGTGGTGCGCATTCCCTTGAGAACGAAGGGATTGAGGCTGTCGAAGGTGCCGACGACGCCGTAAGAGATTCGGCCGCCTTTCTTCACGTCGGGATTGACGTAAGGGAAGTGGCGGAAATCTGCCGGCATGGCAGGCGTGCCATGCATGGAAATGCCGTGAAGCGGTTGTGCCAGGGCGGTTCCGGCGGGAAGCAGGGATGATCCCAGAAGGAACAATGCGGGGATGAAGGCCGCAAGGTTGCGCATGTCACTATCCTGTCTCAACGGTCAGTCCGATATGTGGACCTGACCGGTTTATCGTCATGATTCTGGCAGATATGTAGCACACGGACATTGCATGACCCATGCAACGGCGGGAAATCTTGGGTCAGCTCAAGAAAAAGTTAAAGAAGTGCTGGATATCGCCGCGATCGGCATGTAACAGGGGGACCGGAAGAGACGGGTCACGCATTTGCCTCATTTAAACGACAGTTGAACGGGCAGAAGGATACCGCCATCGGCGAACAGGATCTTGCGGTTCTGTTCTGGCAGACATTCAGGAGACGGAACTCTTATGATGCACAAGGCAAACACATTCACCCGGACGGCTCTGTCCGCTCTGGTCCTTTCTCTCGGCGCAATGTCCGCTCCGGCCATCTCGCAGGCGCAGGATGCCGCGCCCGCCGCTCAGGGCGCTGGCGCTCCGCCGCTCGGCTGGTTCAAGACCTGCTCCAAGCAGGAAGACAACGATGTCTGCGTCGTGCAGAACGTGGTTCTTGCCCAGAACGGTCAGATGATCACCGCCGTCGGCCTCATCACGGTTGAAGGCAAGGTCAACCGCAAGCTGCTGCAGGTCTCCGTTCCGACCGCGCGTCTCGTTCCTCCGGGCGTGATGATGCAGATCGACGGCGGCAAGGGCCAGAAGCTCGATTACGCCGTTTGCCTTCCCGATAAGTGCACGGCCGAAGTTCCGCTGACGGACGCCATGATCGCTTCCCTGAAGAAGGGTAGCGAGGTGGTCTTCACCTCCATCAACTTCCGCCGCGCGCCGAACCCCATCAAGATCGCGCTTTCCGGCTTCACCGGCGCCTATGACGGCCCGGCGATCACCCAGTCGCAGCTTGCCGAAAGCCAGCGCAGCCTGCAGGAAGGCATGCAGAAGAAGGCTGAAGAGGCCCGCAAGAAGCTGGAAGCCGCACAGGACGCTGCCAAGGGCGCGCCGAAGCCCTGATTGCAGCGTAAGCTCCAAAAACAGGAAAACCGGTCTGGCGACAGACCGGTTTTTTTATGCCCCTGGGAGGGAGGGGAGAAATTTGACGGGCGTCAATGCGCCGTCGACATTTTCGGGCGCCATTCGCCGTTCGGCGCCTTGTCGAAGATGCGGCCGATATTGGGGTTTCGGAGCGGCGTCTCGTTTTCGTCGTGGACGAGGTTCTGTTCGGAAACATAGGCGACATATTCCGTCTCCTCGTTTTCGGCCAGAAGATGATAGAAGGGCTGGTCGCGATCCGGCCTGATTTCCGCAGGGATGGCGTTCCACCATTCCTCGGTATTGGCATATTCCGGATCCACGTCGATCACCACACCGCGGAACGGAAACACCTTGTGGCGGACGATTTCGCCAAGCGTGAATTTTGCGTTTCTTTGTTTCATGGCATGTACTTCCTTTCCCAATACTAGGTGGTATCGGAATGCGAAATATCAAGACCTAGCGGTTTTGGCGCCGGTCTGCCTTCCGCGTTCAGCGCCTTCCGCCGATGGGCGCGGTGGCGATGATGACGCCGCCGGTGACGAGCACGATGCCGACAGCGTGATAGGTCTCGAAAGTCTCCCCCAGAAACAGCGTGGCCATGAGGATCGAGACCGGCGGCATCATGTAAAGCGTGATGCCAGCAGTGGCGGGACCGAAGACGCGCACCGTATGGGTGAAGCAATAAAAGGCCAATAGTGAGGCGAACAGGATGATGCCGCCGATCTTGGCCCAGGCCATTGGCGTGGCGGGTAACATGCCGCCCTGCGCCAGTTCCAGAGCCGCCGGCGGCAGAAGCACGAGCGCGCCGGAAAAGGCGATCAGGCCGAAAAGGCTGAAAGAGGCCATCTGCCGTGCGGCAGGATCGCGCAGCAGCAGCGAATAGACCGCAAAGGCGATGGCCGCCGTCAGGATCGCGAAATCGCCAATGTTGAAATTCAGCTGCCAGAGAGCGGACATATCGCCCTTGAGCACGATGGCCGACACGCCGGCAAAGGCGATGACCATGCCCGCCACTTCCAGCTTCCGGATCGGGCGGCCCTGAAAGACGCGCTGGAACAGGATGATGAACAGCGAGGACGTGGTGTAGATCAGCGTGCCGTTGGCGGCCGTCGTCATGGTTAGCCCCCAATAGACCACGCCGCCGCAGATGCCCATGCCGAGAATGCCGAGGACGAGCCAGAGCAGCGTTTTTCGCCGCACGAAGGCAAGGCAGTTGCGCCAGTCGGCGATCATGAAAGGGGCGATGATGAGGGTCGAGCCGATCCAGCGGATGAAGGCGGCGATGAAAGGCGAGACTTCGCCGACGACGCCACGGCCGAAAATGACATTGCTGGAGAAAAAGAACGGCACCGCCAGAAAGATGAGCCAGTCCGTGAGGCGCGTTTGCTGAGAGGCTGGCTTGTTCGACATTCTTCGCAATGATGGCTGGGCTTCAAAAGAAAACGGCGGCTTTCCAGGGAAAACCGCCGGAATGGATGGAGCGCCCCGATGGGAGCGCTCCAAAGGCCGATCAGGCCGAGTAGTACATGTCGAATTCGACCGGATGCGGGGTCATTTCGAAACGCATGACTTCCTGCATCTTCAGCTCGATGAACGAGTCGATCTGGTCGTCGTCGAACACGCCGCCGGCGGTCAGGAACTTGCGGTCCTTGTCGAGGCTTTCCAGCGCTTCGCGCAAGCTACCGCAGACGGTCGGGATCTTTTTCAGTTCCTTGGCGGGAAGGTCGTAAAGGTCCTTGTCCATCGGCTTGCCGGGGTGGGTCTTGTTCTTGATGCCGTCGAGGCCGGCCATCAGCATGGCCGCAAAACCGAGGTACGGGTTCTGGGTCGGGTCCGGGAAGCGGACTTCGACGCGCTTTGCCTTCGGGTTGGAGCCGAAGGGAATACGGCACGAGGCGGAACGGTTGCGCGCGGAGTAGGCGAGCAGAACCGGCGCTTCATAACCCGGCACCAGACGCTTGTAGGAGTTGGTGGTGGGGTTGGTGAAGGCGTTGATGGCCTTGGCGTGCTTGATGATGCCGCCGATGTAGTAGAGGCAGGTCTCGGAAAGACCGGCATATTCGTCGCCAGCGAAGGTCGGCTTGCCGCCCTTCCAGATCGACTGGTGAACGTGCATGCCCGAGCCGTTGTCGCCGAAGATCGGCTTCGGCATGAAGGTTGCGGTCTTGCCATAGGCATTGGCGACCTGATGCACGACATACTTGTAGATCTGCATCTTGTCGGCGCTGGAGACCAGCGTGTCGAACTTCACGCCCAGCTCGTGCTGTGCGGCAGCCACTTCGTGATGGTGCTTTTCGACGACCACGCCCATTTCGGCGAGAACCGTCAGCATTTCAGAGCGCATGTCCTGCAGGCTGTCGATCGGCGGAACCGGGAAATAACCGCCCTTGACGCGCGGACGGTGGCCGAGGTTGCCGGTCTCGTAATCCGTGTCGTCGTTGGACGGCAGTTCGGACGAGTCGAGCTTGAAGCCGGTGTTGTAGGGATCGGCCTTGTACTTCACGTCGTCGAAGACGAAGAATTCCGGCTCCGGGCCAACGAAAACGGTGTCGCCGATGCCGGAAGCCTTAAGGTAGGCTTCGGCCTTCTTTGCGGTGCCGCGCGGGTCGCGGTTATAGGCTTCGCCCGAGACCGGGTCGAGGATGTCGCAAAGGACGACCAGGGTGGACTGGGCGAAGAACGGGTCGATATGGGCGGTGGCCGGATCGGGCATCAGCACCATGTCGGACTCGTTGATGGCCTTCCAGCCGGCGATCGAGGAGCCGTCGAACATGACGCCATCGGCGAACATGTCTTCGTCCACACAGACAACATCCATGGTGACGTGCTGCAGCTTGCCCTTGGGGTCGGTAAAGCGCAGGTCCACGAACTTGATGTCGTTATCCTTGATCTGCTTCAAGATATCGTTTGCGGTCGTCATTTAAACGTTTTCCTTGAGTGTGATGATGACGAGGTGAAAACCCAAGCCTCCCCGGCTCGGGACGTTCTTGATTATATGGCGTCCACGCCTGTTTCACCGGTACGGATGCGGATGACTTCCTCGACATTGGAAACGAAAATCTTTCCGTCGCCGATACGTCCTGTCTGCGCCGCATTGCGGATCGCCTCGATGACGGCTTCCGCATTCTCATCCGCCAATACGACTTCGACTTTCACTTTCGGCAAAAAGTCCACGACGTACTCCGCTCCGCGGTAGAGTTCCGTGTGGCCCTTCTGACGACCAAAGCCTTTTGCTTCCGTGACCGTGATTCCCTGAAGTCCGACTTCCTGAAGGGCTTCCTTCACTTCATCGAGCTTGAAAGGCTTAATGATCGCTTCGATCTTTTTCATGAGAAAATATCTCTCCGCTTCTCCCGTTAAAGCAGGTAACTCCCGCTCTGCCACAAGAATGCACGTATTGTGCCAGATCGGAAGCGGGCTTGAAGAAAAAACTTCGATCCCGCGGCTTTCCGACACAAAATGCATTCGCTTTTTGCGCTTTTCCAGCCAATTTCTCGCGGAAACCCGAAAAATCCATCAGCATTTATGTGAATTTGTATTATTTTAGTTGATTTGAATATTTGGAAAGGTGCGAACATGGGAATGGCCGTTTGTTTATATTTTATGCATTTGTCTATTATTTAGACATGGGTATTTGCTTATTTTTGTATCGATTGCCTTTCCGGCGTTTTGAAGGGATGATCGGGGCATGAAATCCCTTCTGCGCCTCTTCCTGATCGACCCTGTTGCCATGGCCCGCATCGATGCGGCGGCCGGGCAATCCGGCATTCCTCTTTATGACCTGATGGAACGGGCGGGGCAGGCGGTTGCGGCCTCGGTGCTGCGTTACTATCCGCAGGCGCAGCGTTTCGTCGTGCTCTGCGGTGGCGGCAACAATGGCGGCGATGGTTATGTGGCGGCGCGGGCGCTTTTGCAGAGCGGGGCGGTCGTCGCGGTTCATCATCTCGGTGATGTCGGTGCGCTCAGTGGCGATGCACGGACGGCATTCGAGCGGAGCGGCGTGACGCCGTTGCCGCTTGATGGCTATGCGCCTCTTGCCGGCGACGTGGTGATCGATGCGGTGTTCGGGGCCGGATTGTCCCGCGATGTTCCGCAGGAGCTTGTCCGGGTGATTGAGGCGGTCACGCGGGCGAAGGTGCCGGTTCTCGCCGTCGACCTGCCCTCGGGCCTCTGCGGCAGGCGGGGCGTGCCTCTCGGCGTATCCTTCAGGGCTGAGCGGACGGTGACCTTCATGGCGCGCAAGCCGGGTCATCTGCTGATGCCGGGGCGGGAGCTTTGTGGAACGCTCGAGGTGTTCGATATCGGCATTCCGTCCCGCATCCTTGATGCCCATGCGGGATCGGTGGCGGAAAATGATCCGCTGATCTGGCGGGATGCCTTGCCTCATGCCGATATGGAAACCCATAAATTCCGTCGCGGGCATCTGACCGTCTTTTCCGGCCCGGCACATGCGACGGGCGCAAGCCGCATGACCGCGCTTTCGGCACTGAAGGCGGGAGCGGGGATCGTCACCATCGCTGCGCCTAGGCAAGCGCTCGATGTGCTCTCCGTCACGCTGACGGCGGTGATGAACGCACCGGTGGACGATGCCGACGATCTGCGGTCGTGGCTGGACGATGGGCGTCATGGCACTTTCGTTCTCGGCCCGGGTTTCGGCGACCTCGAAAAGGCGCGCCACTTCGTGTCTCTGCTTGGAGATAAGGCGGTCGTGCTGGATGCCGATGCGATCACGGCTTTCAGGGATCACAGGGATGCCCTGTTTGCGCGTGTCACGTCGGGCACAGGCAAATTCGTGCTGACGCCGCATGAGGGCGAATTTGCGCGACTGTTTCCCGATCTTGCCGCCGACAAGATGCTGAGCAAAGTCGAGAAGGCGCAGGTCGCCTCGGCCCGCAGCGGCGCCGCGCTGGTCTATAAGGGCGCGGATACGGTGATTGCAGCGCCGGATGGCCGGGCGCTGGTCAACACCAATGCTCCCGCGAGCCTTGCGACAGCTGGATCAGGCGATGTGCTGGCCGGTATCATCGGCGCGCTGCTGGCGCAGGGCGCGCCTGCCTTCGAGGCGGCTGCGGCCGGGGTCTGGCTGCATGGCGAGGCGGGCCACCGGGCGGGAGACGGCTTGACGGCGGAAGACCTTGCCCATGCGGTTCGGCCGTTTGGGTGAAGTGGTCTGATTGTGTTTGGTAGCCGCTGACAGGTTCGGTGGTTTAGCAAAGTTCCATCATCCCCACTCCGTCACCCCGCACTCGATCCGGGGTCCAGCGCGATCAAGTCCTTGATCGCGAAAGACCCTTCTCACGGCGCAGACGCGCCGTGACTGGATGCCGGATCATCCTCGGGCTTGTTCCGGGGACCGGCATGAGGGAGGAGCGGTTTTTTATCCTGAAACAAGCTCCGTCGCGTTTGCGGCATTAGCCCGCATTCAATGCGCAGCCTTGCCTGCCTGGCTCGCCATCGCCATTCGCGAGGCGCTGATCAGGAGCTTGCGCTCGGCGCGTTCCTGCTGCGGCGTGCGATTGTAGATTTCGCGATAACACTTTGAAAAATGCGAGGCGGAGACGAAACCGCAGGCGACGGCGACTTCGACCACCGGCATGGCCGATTGCACCAGCAGGTGGCGGGCGCGGTCGAGGCGGATTTCGAGATAATAGCGGGCGGGCGAACGGCCCATTTCCTGGCGGAAGAGGCGCTCCACCTGCCGGCGCGACAGATCGGCGGCATCGGCGATATCGAGCAACGACAGCGGTTCGGCAAGATTGCCTTCCATCAATTCGATGATCGACAGGACCTTGCTGTTCTGCACGCCGAGGCGGGCGCGTAGCGGCAGGCGCTGGCGGTCATTGGGGCTACGCACCCGGTCGGTCAATTGCTGTTCGCAGACGCGGTTGACGAGGTTTTCGCCGAAATCCTGGCCGATAAGGCTCAGCATCATGTCGAGCGAGGCCGTGCCGCCGGCGCAGGTATAGATGTTGCTGTCGACTTCGAAAAGATCTGCGTAGACTTCCACCTGCGGGAAGGCTTCGGAAAAGCCGGGCAGGTTTTCCCAGTGGATCGCGCAGCGCTTGCCGTTCAAAAGGCCCGCCTGTGCGAGAATATGGGCGGCGGTACAGAGGCTGCCAATGGCGATGCCGCGATTATAGGCTTCGCGCAGCCAGGCATTGACGGATTTGTTGATGTGTTGATCCACATCGATGCCCGAACAGATGATCGCCATTTCCGGGCGGTTTTCGCCGTTGACGTAGCGCCGCTCATCGGCAAGACAGGTGTCGGGCTCAAGACAGATGCCGCTTGACGACATGACCTTCTGGCCATCGAGCGAGGAGAGCCGCCACTCATAGGCCTGATAGCCCAACATTCGGTTGGCGATGCGAAGCGTTTCAACCGCTGCGGCGAATGGCAGCATGGTAAATTGCGGAATGAGAAAAAAGACGATTGAGCGCTTCTTCTGGGAGTTTCTGCTCATTTGCCCGTGCTCCGTTGCGAATACGCAATTCCTCCCTTGGAATTGGTCTTCTGGATGTCCTGTCTACGACATCTTTAACGAAAAATACGCCGTGGAATCGGGGCTGTCAAAAAATCGCTTTTGAAATATGCAAATTTTGCGACAAGCCTTTAAAAAAGGCGGCGTGTCGCATGTAAAACAGGCACGCTATTTTGCGCCCTTGTTCCTCCATCCGAAGGGCGGGCAGGGATGGCTCGCACGTCTGGAAACGTTGCGGGCCACCGGTCGAATGTCATCTGCGGATGACGTTTATGCGGCTGTTGTCCGTCGTCGGCCATCCGATATCCTTCAATGTTTCAGGTGGCAATGCTTCCAGTGCGCGAAGCATTTTTTCGCGACGCCATGCGGCGTAACGGGCGGCAACATGGTCGGACAGGCGATGAAGCCAGCCGCTGGATGACGGACGGTGCGAGGAACGGTTCGCCACGGGGAGATAATGTATCATGGTCATGTCTTGATCCTTTCCTGAACCACGATCCTGTTTGCGACTTCGGTATGCGCTTGCCGACGAGGCTAAATCCGCCCCGTCAATCGATGTCCCGGATGGTGCGCGCTTGTTGACATTCAATCAAACGAAATGATATCCATCTATAAATCAAAATATTTGAAGGTGCGTGCCATGACCGTGACTTTCCGCCAACCGCTGCCGTTGCTGGATAACGACATATTGAGAACCTTCGTCGCCATCGCGGAAACGGGAAATTTCTCCACCGCCGCAGAAGTGGTGTTCAGAACACCGTCTGCGGTTTCCATGCAGATCAAGAAGCTCGAAGAGCAGTTGAAAACGACGCTTTTCCTGCGCGATGCCCGTTCGGTGACATTGACGGCGCATGGGGAGACGCTTTTGACCTATGCGCGGCGCATGATTGCGCTGTCCAACGAGGCTGTGTCACGTTTCGTCATGCCGGAGCTTTCCGGCGTCGTCCGTCTCGGTGCGCCGGAGGATATTGGCGAGCGTGGCCTGCTGCCGGGCATTCTCAAGCGTTTTGCCGAGGCTTTCCCCGGCATCATGATCGACGTCACCATCGATTCCAGCTCCAATCTTTATAAGCGCATGGATGAGCAGAGGCTCGATCTTGCCCTCGTCAACTGTGCCTCCCATCCCCTTCGGGATACGGGCGAGGTGCTGATGCGCGAGCGTCTGGTCTGGGCGGGTGCAAAGTGTGGCACGGCCTATCTGCGCGATCCGCTGCCAATCTCCATCTGGGAAGAGGGCTGCATCTGGCGCTCGGAAGCGATCCATTCGCTGGAAAAGCGCGGCCGCAATTTCCGCGTGGCCTATCTCAGCGGCCATACCATGGCGCAGCGCGCGGCTATTGCCGCCGATCTCGCCATCGCGCCGCTGCCGCGATCCTATGTGCAGAACGACATGGTCATTCTGGGCGATAAGGAAGGCCTGCCGGAACTCGGCTGTTTCGATATCCGCCTGATCATGGGTGACAAGGCGTCGCGCCCCGTTCTTGCCGTGGCTGAAAGCATTCGAAACGCTTTTGTCGAAGTCGCCAAGGCGGCCTGAGATATTGGAGGTGCGCGGCGGCCGTGGCCCGTCGCGCCGTTAGAATCGCGGTTTTAGCCCGCCATTGAATCCGGCGATGCCGAACTGTCCACCGCGCCGGTTTGCCAGCTTCCGCGTTTGACCAGCCAGTCGGCCGAATTCTGCAATCCACCGAAGGGGAAGACGTGAATTTGCCGGATCGGCCCCTGCGGATTGGCCTGCCAGTGCCGCTCGATCGGCCCGACGATGCTTTCCGGTGAATGGCCCTTGGCAAGCGTTGTCAGCGAAAGCGCGTTCTTCTTGAGATAGGCGATTGAATTGCCGACGCCGCAAAGCGCGGCATATTTCAAAAGCGTCGTGATCTTGGCCGGGCCGGAAAAGCCGATATGCACCGGAAGCTCGATGCCTGACGCCTCAAGTCCTTCCGCCCAGGCGATGAAACGCGCGGGATCGAAACCGAACTGGGTGACGATGCGCATTGCGGCATCGCTTCTTTCGGCAAAATCGCGTTTCAGCCTGAGTGCGGCCATCGCCGTTTCGTCGTTGAAATCCGGGCTGCCTTCCGGGTGGCCGGCGATGGCGATCTGCCTTATGCCGCAACGGTCGAAAATGCCGGTGGACAGCATGTCCATGCTGGATGCGAAGGGACCGGCCGGGCGGTCGACGCCGCCGCCGACAACCAGAACATCGGTTACGCCCGCTTCTCCGGCAAGCCGTTTTACCTGTTCCTCAAACGCTGCGCGGGAGGAGATGCGCCGCGCTGCAAGATGCGGCACCGGCTCATAACCGAGATCGCGCAAATGTCCCGCGGCTTCGACGAGCCTTTCCTGCGAGGCGGCGCCAGTGTCAGTGAGATAGACGCGCACACCCTGCGGAAAGAGCCCGGCAAGGTCGGTGGAGCCAAGCACCTGCGCGGGCGAGGCTTCGATGGAGGCGGGAATGATGGAAGCGGTGGAGATATCGGGCAATTTGTGCGTGATCCTTTTTATTATCATGCACCTATTTTGCGGCGAAGTCTGTGCCTGTTGCGGCAAGACAGGCTTGCATCTGCGACGAAGCTCGGCCCCAATCAATGACGCGCGGTTTCACCAGATCCGTTTCGTCAGGCCATTCCAAAGCCATGTCCAGATGGTCGGCGGGAAGCGCAGTACCGATTTGCCGGGTGAGGGCGGCTGCGGCGCAAGGCTGCCGGAAAGGGCGTCCTCGATGGCGCTGACGGCGATATCCACCGAAGCGGCGGTCAAAAGCAGCGGATAGGTGGCGATCGTGTCGGAAGGGGACGGTTTCAGCCGCTTCTCGTAGAGCGTGGCGCCGGTATCCACGCCCTTGTCGACCAGATGCACGGTTGCGCCGAAATTGCCGCGGTCTTTTTCGACCAGCGCCCAGTATCCGCCCATCTGCCCGCGATAGGCAGGATTGATGCCGGCGTGGAAATTGATGACCGGGCATTGCAGGGCCTGAAGCGTGGTCGGCGTCAGCAGGCGGCAGGAAATGGTGAAGATTGCCGCCGGTTTCAGCAGATTGGCGGCCTTGCGGCATTCCTCATCGTTGAGCGAGGCGAATTGGGTGACGGGGAGACTGTGATGGAGATCTGGAGAAAGGCCGTATTCGGCGATGATCGCATCGCTTCTGCGAACCGTGAAGCGTTTGCCGAGCCGCGAGGCGATCATCGTCGCCATCTGGCCCGCAGCGACAAGCCAGCCGAGCCGTCGCGCGCGCCGCCTGAGAATGACCGACTTGCTTTCCGGTTGCTCCATGAAAACATGGATGTCGGGAAATCGGGCCGCCAGCGCATTGATCATGACATTGGGGTTCACCCCGCCCGCCGTCATCACCAGAAGCCGATTGTTGATGTCAGTCATATCACCCACGGGATTTTCCTAAGCCATGATCCAGACGCCGAGTTTCACGCGTGAACTTCAAAACCATGTTAATTTTCATCGACAGGATTTTTTGAAGTGCCGCTGGAACGGATTTTTGGGACTCACGTTATTGTGACGCATATCACATCGGTACTTGCCTTTGGACGGCAAGTCATAGGGGAGTAGTTTCACATGATCACACGCATTCTTTCGACCGTTTTTGTGGCTTTGTTGACCGTTGTCACCCTGAGCTCCTGTGGTAACACCATTCGCGGCATGGGTCGTGACACGGCGAACGCCGTCGACGCGACTCAGGATGCCGGCCGCAATGTGGACCGCGCCGCCCGTCGCTGACGACATCTCCCCTTAAAGGTCTGGCGTCATCCTGAAACATGGGTGACGCCTTTTCTTTGACCGAATTTTCTTGCGAATGTGCCCGTACGAGAATCACGGGGCGGGCATGAACGGATCGATGAAAAGACTGGCGAAGCTGCTGTTGCCTTTGCTGTTGCCGTTTTCGGCTCAGGCCGGCGGGCAGGCGGATTTCTGCAGGATCATGGACCATGCCGGTGGTCGTTATACCGTCTGCAGTTTCGACCCGGCAAAAAGCGCCATCCGGATATACGACCGCGATCATGTCTCCGGCCAGGGATATGGCTCCTTCGCCGCTCTCTCGTCGGCGCTGTGGCGGCAGCACATGTTCAGCGTCTTCGCCATGAACGGCGGCATGTACCATTCGGACTATTCCCCCGTCGGGCTCTTTATCGAAAATGGCATCGAACGCTCGCCGATCAGCACCGGCGGCGGCTGGGGCAATTTTCATCTTCTGCCCAATGGCGTGTTTTATCTGAAGGGGGCCGCGGCCGGCGTGCTGGAAACGCAGGCCTATCTGGCAGCGGATCCCAAGCCGGACTTCGCCACCCAATCCGGGCCGATGCTCGTCATCGATGGCAAGCTGCATCCGCGTTTTCTGCCCGATAGCGACAGCCTGAAGCGGCGCAACGGCGTCGGCGTTTCCCGCGATGGCATGGTGCATTTCGCCATTTCGGAAAATACCGTGCGCTTTTACGATTTCGCCACGCTGTTCAGGGATGTGCTGGACGCGCCGAATGCGCTCTATCTCGACGGCACCATATCCAGCGTCGATATTCCCGCAATGAAAAGGCGGGACTCGCTGTTCCTGATGGGGCCGATCATCGCTGTTGTCGACAGGGTGCCGGATTAGCCTGAACGATCAGATCGGCGCCTTGGGATAGGCTTTTTCGAGACCGGCCGATGCCGTCAGTCCCTTGCGGAAGGCGAGAAAAGCGGGGTGCTGGCTCGCCCTTGCGGTTTCCATGATGCGGATCTGCAGGCGGGCAGGGGCATTGCCGCCAAGCCATTCGCCGGTTGTTTCCAGCTTCAGGCTGTTGAGGAAGCGGGCATTGGTCTGCTGGTCGAGATAAAGATTGAGGCCAGCCAGCAGGTTCTCGTCCTGCAGGGCGTTTTCCATCAACAGCAGCACCCAGGCTTTATCCTCGCTTGCAAGCGAAGTGAGTTTCGATGCGACCGTTTCGCGATCGGGGAAGGAGGATGCCTGCTGCATGGGGTGACTCGCATCGTTGCCGTTGCCATCGTCGATAAAGCACAGGTCATGCCCTTTCAAGGCGCGACGCTTCAGCGCAAGAAATTCGACCGTAAGGTGTTTGGCCGGCGGGGTTTTCAACAGGTGTTTGTAGGAAAGCTTTAAATAACGGTTACACTTTAGCCTAAATTGCGGCGAAGCCCCAAATGGCGCTTATACGGGCCTCACGCTAACACCTTGTTTTTTCACATACCTATGCGCGGGGCGAATGGCAGCCTGTCGAAAACGCCTTCATTTAGCCGCTTTTTGCATTTGCCTTCGCCGCCAGATTTTAATAAATGCTTGCCTCAACGGGCCGGGTCTTGAAGACCGCCCGGAGAGTGAATAGCTGGAGTAATCATGGAAGAAACCGCTCAGAAATCCTGCTGGGGCGTCACCTTGCGCGCACTTGCAGGCTTTGCCGCTTTTCTCGCATTGACGTACATTTTTGGCAGCCCATAAGCATCTCTCCTGAATGACGGGTTTTGAAACGGCGCGGTTTTCCTTTGGAAACCGTGCTGTTTTCGTTTGAGGGCAATTATGTCGCAGCTGCGCAAACCGCTGACGCTCTTTTGTGGCGATCCGTTTTGGCTTTGGATATGATAGTGGTGGAATCCATTCTCATTCAAGGCGAACTTCATGTTTCTTTCGGTCTTTGACGTCTTCAAGATCGGTATCGGTCCTTCGAGCTCCCATACGATGGGGCCGATGACGGCAGCCAACCGCTTTCTGGCGCTGATCCTTAGCGATGAGTGGCCGCGGCCGGCAGGCGCGGCCGTTGCGCAGCTGAAGGTCAGCCTGCATGGCTCGCTCGCCTTTACCGGCATCGGGCACGGCACCGGGCGTGCCGTCATTCTCGGCCTCACCGGCGAACGGCCGGATATTGTCGACCCCGATGCGATGGACGCCATTATCGAGACGGTGGAAAAGGCCGGCACCGTGACGCCGCCCGGCCATCCTTCCTATGTGTTCCGCCCGGCCGAAGATCTGGTCTTCGACAAGAAGAACCCGCTGCCCGGCCATGCCAACGGCATGATCTTTTCCGCCTTCGACAATCAGGGCAGGCTGCTCATCAAGCGCATCTATTATTCCGTTGGCGGCGGTTTCGTCGTCACCGATACGGAGCTGGAGGCGATCAAGCAGCGTGGCAAGACAATCGATAACGGTCCGCGCGTGCCTTATGCCTTCGCCACCGCGCGGGAAATGCTGGATATGGCGGCCCGTTCCGGCCGCACCATCGCCCAGATGAAGCGGGCCAACGAGGAGACGGTGGTTTCCCGCGAGGAGCTGAACGAGCGTCTCGACCAGATCTGGGAAGCGATGAACGGCTGCATCGAGCGCGGGCTGAAGGTGGACGGCATCATGCCTGGCGGTCTGAAGGTGCGCCGCCGCGCCCGCTCCATTTACGAGAAGCTGAATGCGGAATGGCGCAGCAACCGGCTGAACCCGGTCATGGCCAATGACTGGCTGAGCGTCTACGCCATGGCGGTGAACGAGGAGAACGCCGCCGGTGGCCGCGTGGTGACTGCGCCGACCAACGGTGCGGCAGGCGTCGTTCCGGCGACCGTCAGATATTTCCGGCATTTCCATGAGGATGCGAGCGTCGATGACGTGCGCGACTTTTTGCTGACGGCGGCCGCCATTGGCGGCATCATCAAGCATAATGCCTCGATTTCAGGCGCGGAAGTGGGCTGTCAGGGCGAGGTGGGCTCGGCTTCCGCCATGGCGGCGGCAGGCCTTGCCGCGGTCATGGGCGGATCCCCGGAACAGGTGGAAAATGCCGCCGAGATCGCGCTCGAGCATCATCTCGGCATGACCTGCGATCCGATTGCCGGGCTTGTACAGGTGCCGTGCATCGAACGTAATGCCATGGGCGCGGTGAAAGCGGTGACGGCGGCCTCGCTGGCGCTGAAGGGCGACGGCCAGCATTTCGTGCCGCTCGATGCCTGTATCGAGACCATGCGCCAGACCGGCAACGACATGAGCGAGAAATACAAGGAAACCTCCACCGGCGGCCTTGCCGTGAACGTTGTGGAGTGCTGAACGGGCAGGGCGTCAGGCATGGTTGCCATGCTTGACGCCCGCCGCAAAAAGGCATTGATAGAACCATGCCTTTACATCTCATCAAACTTTGCGTCGGTGCGGATTCAATCCAGGACTTGAGAGACTGGGTCGCGCATCGTGCGCTCACCGCAATTGCCGCAGGCCTCGAGCCGCACAGCGTCCACACAACCCGGATGATCCCGAAACGTGTCGAGGAACTGCTCGAGGGCGGTTCGCTCTACTGGGTCATCAAGGGGCAGGTGCAGGCGCGGCAGAAACTTCTCGATATCCGCTCCTTCAAGGGCGAAGACGGTATTTCCCGCTGCGATCTCATTCTCGGCCCGGAGGTCATCGAAACCTCACCTGCGCCGAAGCGCCCGTTTCAGGGCTGGCGTTACCTGAAGGACGACGAGGCGCCCCGCGATCTCGGGGGTGGAACGGGCGGGGAGGACATGCCTTCCGATCTCAGGCGGGAACTGGCGGAGCTTGGGCTGCTCTGACGCTTAACGGATTTGACAATGAAAAAGCCGGCATCCTTGCGGAGCCGGCTTTTTTTATTTGGGGAGACGGATCGGTCGTGCGGTCAGTTGATGCCGCCGACCGCAGTGGTGGCGCGGCCATCCTGAATTTTCACCCAGCGGCCGGGATTGGCGGTGTCCTGGCGCTTCAGGTAGGTATATTCGGTTTCAGACCAGTTCATGACCTTGTTGCGCATGTTGTCGAGAACGAAATCGCCACGATCGGTGCGGACGGTCAGAACGGCGTGGCCTTCGCCATTCGGCTGCAGAACCACGGTGATCAACAGGTTGGAGGCGGAGAAGCCCTTGTTCATCAGCATCTTGCGCTTCAGGAGCACGAAGTCTTCGCAATCGCCGACCGTGGTGGGATAGGCCCAGCGTTCTTCGACGCCATAGATTTCCATGTCGGTCATCGGCGTGATGGTGGTGTTGACGGTGTAGTTGACGTCGAGCATCGTCTTCCAGCGCTCTTCGGTCAGCTTCATCGGGCCGTTGTCCAGCGAGGTCGGCTGACATTCGCTCTGATAGGTCTGGCAGAATTCATAGTGGCCGATCGGCGGGTTGGCCTTGCCGATGACGCGCATGACGGCGGCCGGCGAGGCGCTTGCCTGATGCGCGAAGGCGCTGACGATGAATGCGATCAGAGTGAAAACGAAACGGTTGTTCTTGTTCATTGCTTGTCTCCCCGTGGTGAGGAGACATTCGCAGGTATATTTTGACCCGGCGGAAATTTGCGAAGCGCAATTTGAGCTTAAATTTCAGCAAATTAGCCGTTGTTTTGAACTGTATTCGAACTAGTTTTTATGCGTCTTTGAAGCAAATTTTATTACAATTTTACGCATCGTGGCTTTAGGTTTTTGGTAGCCATCTAGACCGCTGTATTGACAGCCATTTTCCGCGTGCTGCGGTTTCCGTTTTCGCGTGCGGCCGGCTGGCGACACTTGGCGAAGAGGTGGATTTCCCGTTTTGGGATGGCTGTTTCAGGCTGATACAGGCCGGAAAAAGCGACAAAAAAACTTCAAAAAAACTGCATTTTTTCTGGAAAAAAGTTTTGCGGAGCGGTTTTCGCGCCGTGGATGAACTGGCCAAGGGCGCAACATGATCCGCCGCGCTCATCCCTTTTACCGACTGTGATGGGTCCAGGCCGGTCTGCCGTAGGCGTCAGGGCGTGAAAATGGACGTTCGGTAGGCGAGAAGTGAGAATAAAGCACCTGACGCCAGGAGCGGCTGATGAGCCCGATAGGGCCGAAGACAGCGCATAGCCCGCCAAGGCGCCGTCCGGGAATCTTCGCAATTATGCGATTGGGGCGAGCGCAAAACGCGCCAAAAATGCTGCACGCATTCTTACCGGCGCAAAACCTGCCGTGTCCGGGTGGAATGAGTTAGAGAAATTCGATCAGTGCGTCGGGTGACTGGACGCGGTCGAATTCCACGGCGACGCCTTCCATGAAGTGGCGCACGATCTTGCCGCTCATGTTCTTGCCGAGCTGGACCCGGCTTCCGAGCGGCGGCCGGTTTTCGATCTCGATTGCCGCACCCGACAGGGAAAGGTCGATCAGCCGGCAGGCGACGAGCACGCCATCTTCCAGAACGAGCTGGGCTCTCGCATTGCGAGGTGTCAGGCGGTCGTGGCGGCGGTCTTCCGGCAGGCCGAGCAATTGACGCTTGGCGATCCAGGCGAGCTGCGCTGTGAGTTTTTCCCGCTTGCGCTCCGGCGCGTTGATGGCGATGAGGAAGCCCGATGCGGTGAGCGATGTCACCGTGCCTTCGATCCGGCCGATATGCTGGAGATAGGCGATGACGCGGTCACCGCGGCGGGCAATGCCCGAGCAGGTGAACTGCGCCCTTTCGGCGGTCATCTCGGTCGCGGTGCAATCATATTCTTCATGGTCGGGCAACATCAGGCGGCCGGTGAAGGACACACGGACGGCGTCATCGAGATGAGCTTCCTCAACCGGACGCAGGATTTGGGCGGTGTTGACCGAGCGGGACGAAAACATGGGCAGCGCAATTGTAATGAATGATGACGGTAAATTTCTACCTTGCGCGAGTTAACAGACTGTATTGTTTAACCTCTACAATTTTTCTGATCGGCAATATTGTTGCAGTTCTGACGTATTTTTTTGAGATTCCGGCGCTGTCGGACCTCTCCCGGAGGGGGGAGCGTTGGAACAGGTCCGTCAGCAGCTTTCGGCGCGCAGTGTATCCTCGGCCCCCTTGTTCACCGGAAACCCCGCCGGCGCGATGTCCAGGCGTAGCAAGCGGCTGCTTTTCATGGACAGGCACTGGATGGGCGCGGCGAATTCGTGTCTTGGCCGCTCTGCAACCAGCGCCCCGAGCAACCTTGGGGCGGCGTCGGGATCGGTGCGAAGCGGCAGGAGCAGCATTTCGAATGCCAGCGGTGCGGCGCCATGGCCGTCCTCCGCCTCGACATCGAACACCACGGGCAACTGGTGGTGCAGGATGCCGCGCGCGACGCGGCAGGGGAAGACGGCATTTGCCGGCTGCCACAATTCCGAAAACGGGCGATCCCGCAATTCCCGCCCGAACAGATCGCAAAGACGAGTACCGGCAAGGCGGAAGAACGGCGTGTTCTCTCCCTTGTCCGTGAGGATAAAAAGATCGCCAAGGTGATGTTTCAGTTTTGCTGGATCGAGGTCCTCGCGTCGCGGGGCCGATCGCTTGCCGCGCAGTTCATCCCAATAGGCATATATGTCCAGTCCGGCCATGCTCTTCATAGCATCTCTCCATGTTCGTTTTTGGGACATCATGTCCATCCGAACGTCTGTATCTGGAGGTGTAGCGATTTTCGTGCCAAGTGGATTTATTAAGGTTAACAAAGGGTTGATATTGCCCGATGGCGATAGTCGTGGCATCGGAGCGGCCATGTCGGGGAAAGTTCCGTCAGCACAATTCGATGGCGTCGCCTGTTATTTTAAGGCGGGCCCGCAAGCCGGACCGCCCGCGGCCCGGCGTCCTTGCCGATTGCGGTTTGGGCGTCAAGCGCTTCAAGGGCGGGACGGCTTTTTTTTCGTTCGGGCTTCCTATATTGCTCGGGGAACGCAAAATTCGACCAAGACAGGGATGGGATCATGTCCTATGGGGACGGCGAACAGCCGCCGGTTTCGGAAACGCCGGAGCCGAAAGACGACACGAACAATCCCGTCTTCAACCTGCCATCGCTGCTGGTCGGCATTCTGGCCGCGCTGATCGTCGCTTATGTCGTTCCCGCCTATCTTTTGTCAGAGGAAGGCAATGGCTGGTTCATCTTCACCTTCGGCTTCATTCCGCTGCGTTATGCGGTGCCGTTTTCCCAGCAGGGGCTGGAATGGCTCTGGACGCCGGTGACCTATTCTTTCCTGCATGGCGGCATCGAGCACATTCTCTTTAACGGATTGTGGCTGATGGCCTTCGGCGCGCCGGTTCTGCGCCGGATCGGAACAGTGCGCTTCGTGCTGTTATGGTGCATTTCCGCCGCCGTTTCCGCCTTCGGCCATGCGGCGCTGAACTGGGGCGATGTGACGGTGCTGATCGGGGCGTCGGGTGTCGTTTCGGCGCTGATGGGGGCAGCCTGCCGCTTCGCTTTCCCGGCACGTGGCGGATATAGCGCCTCCTTCGGCCATCTGATGCCGCGGCAGAGCATTCTTGGGGCGCTTTCCAACCGCACCGTGCTGATCTTCACGCTGATGTGGCTGTTCGGTAATGTGCTGATCGCTGTCGGCGTGCCGCTGTTCGGCGATGTCGGCGGCGAAATCGCCTGGGACGCGCACGTCTTCGGCTTTCTGCTCGGCTTCCTGTTCTTCGGGCTTTTCGATCGACGACTGGCCTGAGCCGATCACGCTCCTTGTCGGCCGTGGCGCAAATTTGCTTTCGTGCGTCCCATCCGGGATTGCATTCATGCGGACCTCAGCGCACGATATCCCATGATTTGCAACCGCCGGGGGAGACTGCGGCGCTGCGTATCGCTGAAAAGAGGAGGAAGGCATGCCAACATTCGTAAAGGATCTTCTCGACCGCAAGGGCCGGGACGTCGTGACTGTCGGTCCGGAGGTCAGCATCGGTGAGGCGGCGGGAACGCTGCACGCGCATAAGATCGGTTCCGTCGTCGTGACCGACGCCGATGGCGTCGTTCTCGGCATCTTCACGGAGCGCGATCTCGTAAAGGCCGTGGCGGGCCAGGGTGCCGCTTCCCTCCAGCAATCCGTGTCGGTGGCCATGACCAAGAATGTCATACGCTGTCATCACAATTCCACCACCGATGAGCTGATGGAAATCATGACGGGCGGGCGCTTCAGGCATGTGCCGGTTGAAGATAACGGCCGCCTTGCCGGCATCATTTCCATCGGTGACGTGGTGAAGGCGCGGATCGGCGAGATCGAAGCCGAAGCGGAGCACATCAAGGCCTATATTGCCGGGTGAGTTAGTTCGCGAAGCGTATTAATTCCCTCATTCCTGTCACAAGCACAGGAATGAGGCGAGGGTCTCGCGCATCAGCGCCGGAATGCCTGCTGCATGCGCTCAAGCTCCGGAATGCGGGAGCGCGTTTCCTCATATCCCCGGTCGATGGCTTCGCTGGCGCGATGGAATTCCGAGAGGCCGATATCGTTGATTCGGGGATGCATCATCAGGTCGGGAGGATCGCCCGCCAGGCGCGAGCGCGAAATCCGGTCCTGAATAATGTTAAACGCCTGCACCATGACGCCCGGCAGGCCGGGACGCGGCGGGCTTTCCACCGCCGGTGCTGCGCCGCCATGCGACGGTGAGGCGGCGTGCTTGACCACGGCGGAACGGCCGAAAAGGTCGTAATTCAGATTGACGGCGACGACCAGCGCCTGCTCATAGGCCCGGCAGACCGAAACCGGCACGGGGTTGACGAGCGCACCGTCTATCAGGGTGCGGCCGTTGCACTGCACGGGTTCGAAGATGCCGGGCAGGGCATAGGAAGAGCGCAGCGCGGTGACGAGATCACCCTGGTGAATCCACACCTCGTGGCCGGTGCGCAGTTCCGTCGCGACGGCGATGAAGGGATGGTCGAGGTTTTCGACGCGCAGGCCTTCCAGATGTTCCTGCATGCGTTTGGTCAGCCGCATGCCGCCGAAGAGCCCACCGCCGCCGATGGTGAGGTCGAGCAGGCCGGCAATGCGGCGCATCGTCAGCGAACGGGCGAACTCCTCCAGCTCATCGAGCTTGCCGGCGAGATAACAACCGCCCACCAGCGCGCCAATCGACGTGCCTGCAATCATGCCGATCTTCACGCCAGCCTCGTCCAGTGCCCGCAGGACGCCGATATGGGCCCAGCCGCGAGCTGCGCCGCCGCCAAGGGCGAGCGCTATCCGGTGTTTGTCGACGATCTGGGTGACGGGCGGCTCATTGCCGGTGGCTTCGGGATTTCCAGCCGCAAGTTGATTGTGACGATTTCCCCATCCCAACATGACCGCACTCCCTGCCAGTTCCTCAGGCTCCCCTCAAATCCCTGGAGCCCGCTATATTGGTAGCAAATTGGTGCGGCCGATGGAAGGTGGCCGTTTATGTGTCCGAATAGGTTGTGGCCGGATCGAAATGGCGGGTGTCGTCGGTGATCTTCGTGACCGCATCGCCGTTGGAGAGCTCGACGGTACGATAAAAACAGGAGCGGCGGCCGGTATGGCAGGTCGCGTCATGGCCGGCGACGGAGACCTTCAGCCACACGGCGTCCTGATCGCAATCGGTGCGGAATTCCTTCACCGTCTGCAGATTGCCTGACGTTTCGCCCTTCTTCCAGATTTTGTCGCGCGAACGGCTGTAATAGTGGGCGATGCCGGTCTCCAGCGTCAGCGACAGAGCTTCCGCATTCATATGGGCGACCATCAGCAACTCGCCGTCACGGGCATCGGTGACCACGGCGGTGACGAGGCCGTGAGCATCGAATTTCGGCGAAAAAAGACCTGCGTTTTCGAGCACTTCCTTGTCCGCAGGTGCGGACGGAAACGAAATGGACATGGCTACCCCGGGAGAAAAGCGGAAGGTTTCAGAGCGGCGGAGGCAATGGAATCAGTCCGCCACTCCAAAATTTGTCTGGGCATCGGGTTTCTCGGAAACCCGCGCTACACTTTTCGGTCCAGCGCTTAGCGGTTCCGCACCATGGTCATGAAGCGCACCTGTTCGGCCGGATCGTTCTTGAACGTGCCGGTGAAGCTGGTGGTCAGCGTCGTCGACCCCTGCTTGTTTACGCCGCGCATGGACATGCACATATGTTCGGCGTCGATCATGACGGCCACGCCGCGCGGTTTCAGGGTTTCCTCGATCGATCTGGCGATCTGCGCGGTCATGTTTTCCTGCGTCTGCAGGCGGCGGCCGAAGATTTCGACGACGCGGGCGATCTTCGACAGGCCGAGCACGCGGCCGGCCGGAAGATAGGCGACATGGGCCTTGCCGACGATCGGCACCATATGGTGTTCGCAATGGGAGAAGAAGGGGATGTCGCGCACCAGCACAACATCGTCATAACCGCCGACTTCCTCGAAGGTCGTGCCGAGCACGTCCTGAACGTTCAGCTCATAACCGGCAAAAAGCTCGCGATAGGCCTTGGCGACGCGCTTCGGCGTATCCAGAAGTCCTTCGCGGGCGGGATTTTCTCCTGCCCAGCGCAGAAGAACGCGCACTGCTTCTTCCGCTTCGGCCTGGCTTGGGCGAGCTTCTGCCACGTCGGGTTTTGCGCCAGCGCCGGGGAAATTCTTCACGATCGCATCCATTCCGTCTCTCCCGATGCGGGTAAAGGCCGCACCTGAATTCGTTTTTCATCGCGAACTCATGTTCGCAGTTGCTGCTATCTGGTTGTTTTACAGCATTTTGGCAAGACCGATGCTGTTATTTCGGTATCGGAGCCGTTAATTTCATCACGGCTTGATGTCCAGAAAGCTCGTTAGCATATAATGAGAATGGAGGGCAGGAAAGCTTCACTGCGACAAACGCTGTGTTTGAAAAATTTGACCTGTCCTGTTTTTGGGCAATCTCGAGCGCGCCGGGCACCGACGATGGACGATATCTATAATAATCGCATTCTGGACTTTGCCGGGAATATTCCGCTCATCGGCGTTCTTGAGGATGCCGACGCCAGCGCCGAGAAACACTCCCGGCTGTGCGGCTCTAAGCTCAAGGTCTATCTGAAGGTCGAAGGCGGCATCGTGACGGCGTTTTCGCATGAGGTTCGCGCCTGCGCGCTCGGCCAGGCCTCCGCCTCCATCATGGCGCACCACATCATCGGGGCTTCCAGCGGCGAAATCCGGCAGGCGCGGGAAGACATGCTCGCCATGCTGAAACAGGACGGTGAGGGGCCGGCGGGCCGTTTCGAAGACATGCGGGTGCTTCAGCCCGTCCGCGATTTCAAGGCGCGCCACGCCTCCACCATGCTGACCTTCGAAGCGGTGGTCGATGCGCTCGACCAGATCGAGGGGCGGCCGGCTCTCAACGCCGCGGGTTAGGCGATGTGCGGCGAACCGGGCTGCCGGCACAAGCAGACGGCGGAAAAAGCGGGCCGATCCCGCAACTGGACGGGCAGCTTTGCCAAAACGCCGGGGCGGCTTCTGGGCGTCGGTTTCATCCGGCTTTATCAGCTGACGCTATCCGGCTTCATCGGGAATTCCTGCCGTCACATCCCCACCTGTTCCGAATATGGCTATGAAGCCATTGCCCGACACGGGCTGTGGGCCGGCGGGTGGATGACGCTATTTCGCGTCGCGCGCTGCGGGCCGGGCGGCACCAGCGGGCTGGACCCGGTGCCGGAAGCGCTCGATGGCGGCAGGCGCTGGTGGATGCCCTGGCGTTACTGGAGCCTGCATCGATGAATGACTATGTGGCCCTGCTGCACAGCATCGTGCTCGGCGTAGGCAAGCGGCTCGTCATGGCCGATCTCAGGGCCTTGGGGGAAGAGCTGGGATTTGCCGAATGCAGAACGCTGGTCGCGACTGGAAATCTGGTTTTTCGCGCCGGGGCGGCACCTGTTCGTGAGATTGAGGACAGGCTGGAGCGCGCCTTCGAAGACCGCTTCGGCAAACATGTCGATATTCTCGTTCGTTCGGGCGGCGACTGGCTGAAATTGGCAGCGGACAATCCCTTCGCCCAAGGCAATCCGCCGGATGTCTGCGTTCGGGTGATGCGGGTGCCGCTGGACAACGGCGTCCTCGAATTGCTGGAGAAATACCGTGAAAGGGAAAAGATCGCTCTTGCCGGCGGCGATCTATGGATCGATTTTTGCGGCAAGCCGAGCGAGAGCAGGCTGCTGTCCGTGCTGACCACCAAAAGGCTCGGTATCGGCACGACCCGCAACGCCAATACGGTCAATGGTCTCGCGCAAATGCTTCGCTAAGCTATCCTTCGCCTTTGACTGCAATGGCAAAAGCCTTTATCAGCCTGCCTGTCCGCTCGTCGCGGGCAAATCATTATTCCAACACCACCCGCATTCGTTGGCGGGACTGGACAGGAGATTAGACAATGTCTGAAGCTGTTTCCCTTACATTTCCCGATGGATCCGTGCGCAGCTACCCCGCCGGTACGACCGGCCGCGAGGTCGCCGAATCCATTTCCAAATCGCTTGCCAAGAAGGCTGTCGCCATTGCGCTTGACGGTACCGTGCGCGATTTGTCCGAGACCATCACCGATGGGAAAATCGAGATCGTCACGCGTGAAGACGGCCGTGCGCTGGAACTCATCCGCCACGATGCCGCCCACGTCATGGCCGAAGCCGTGCAGGAGCTCTGGCCCGGTACGCAGGTGACGATCGGCCCTGTCATCGAGAACGGCTTCTATTACGACTTCGCCAAGAACGAACCCTTCACGCCGGAAGATCTGCCGAAGATCGAAAAGCGCATGAAGGAAATCATTCTGCGCAACAAGCCGTTTACACGGGAGGTCTGGTCGCGCGAGAAGGCCAAGGAAGTGTTCGCCGCCAAGGGCGAGAACTACAAGGTCGAGCTGGTCGACGCCATTCCGGAAGGTCAGGACCTGAAGATCTATTATCAGGGTGACTGGTTCGATCTCTGCCGTGGTCCGCATATGGCGTCCACGGGGCAGATCGGCACGGCCTTCAAGCTGATGAAGGTGGCCGGGGCCTATTGGCGCGGTGACAGCAACAATGCGATGCTGTCGCGCATCTACGGCACCGCCTGGGCGACGCAGGAAGAGCTGGACAATTATCTCCACGTGCTGGCGGAAGCCGAAAAGCGCGACCACCGCCGCCTCGGCCGCGAAATGGACCTGTTCCATTTCCAGGAAGAAGGCCCGGGCGTCGTGTTCTGGCACGGCAAGGGCTGGCGCATGTTCCAGACGCTGACGGCCTATATGCGCCGCCGGCTCGCCAATACCTATCAGGAAGTCAACGCGCCGCAGGTGCTGGACAAATCGCTGTGGGAAACCTCCGGTCACTGGGGCTGGTATCAGGAAAACATGTTCGCGGTGAAATCCGCCCATGCCTTCACCCATCCCGATGACGAGGAAGCCGATCAGCGCGTCTTCGCCTTGAAGCCGATGAACTGCCCGGGTCACGTACAGATCTTCAAGCATGGCTTGAAGTCTTACCGTGAAATGCCCGTCCGCCTTGCGGAATTCGGCACCGTGCATCGTTATGAGGCTTCGGGCGCTCTGCACGGCCTGATGCGCGTTCGCGGCTTCACGCAGGACGATGCGCATGTCTTCTGCACGGAAGAGCAGATGGCGGCGGAATGCCTGCGCATCAACGACCTCATCCTGTCCGTCTACGAGGATTTCGGTTTCAGCGAAGTCGTCGTCAAGCTCTCCACGCGTCCGGAAAAGCGCGTCGGTTCCGACGATCTGTGGGATCGCGCCGAAAGCGTGATGATGGATGTTCTGAAGACCATCGAGGAACAGTCCGAAGGCCGCATCAAGACCGGCATCCTGCCGGGCGAGGGCGCGTTCTACGGGCCGAAGTTCGAATATACGCTGAAGGACGCCATCGGCCGTGAATGGCAATGCGGCACGACGCAGGTGGACTTCAACCTGCCGGAACGTTTTGGTGCCTTCTATATCGACCATAACTCGGAGAAGACCCAGCCGGTGATGATCCACCGCGCCATCTGCGGCTCGATGGAGCGTTTCCTCGGCATTCTCATCGAGAACTTCGCCGGCCATATGCCGCTGTGGTTTGCGCCGCTTCAGGTCGTGGTTGCGACGATTACCTCGGACGCGGATGATTACGGCCGCGAAGTCGCCGAAGCGCTGCGCGAAGCGGGCATGGCGGTCGAGACCGACTTCCGCAACGAGAAAATCAACTACAAGATCCGCGAGCATTCGGTGACCAAGGTTCCGGTCATCATCGTCTGCGGACGGAAAGAGGCGGAAGAGCGCACCGTCAACATCCGCCGTCTCGGTTCGCAGAACCAGACGCCGATGTCGCTGGAAGATGCGATTACGAGCCTCGTGGACGAGGCGACGCCGCCGGATGTGAAGCGCAAGCTTGCGGCGAAAAAGCAGGTTGCCTGATAGCAGTTACGGCCCCTTCGGGGGCCGTTTTGTTTTTGGGGATGTGCGGGTAATTTCACTGGCAAAGGCGACGCATTCACCTCCGTCACCCCGGACTGGATCCGGGGTCCAGCGCGATCAAGTCCTTGATCGCGAAAGACTCTCTTCACGACGCAGACGCGTCGTGGCTGGATGCCGGATCAAGTCCGGCATGACGTATGAGATGTAGGTGACGCCTACTCGAAGTCCCCGGTCATATCTTCCGGCGCCTGATCCTTCATCAGCACTTCCACGTCCGAATCCCGGCCGGAGGTCACTTTGAAGTTGCGCTGGTAGACCTTGTCCTTGTTGCGGGCGATGGCGGTATATTCGCCTTCCGCCAGCACCATGGTCGAAAAGGCGCTGACGCTTTCGTTCACCACATCGCCGCCGCCGTTGAGCACCGACCAGGCCGTATCGGCAATGGCCTCGCCGCCCTCTTCGGAAACGAGCTTGAGGGTGATCTGGGCAGCCTGGTGCTGGAGCGTCGCTTCCGTCAGCTTGCCGGCTTCCACCTGGATGTCGGCGCGCACCACCGCGTTGACGTTGCCATATTCGGAAACCACGTGATAGGTGCCGGCATTCAGGCGCACGATGGTGTTGGGCTTGATATCGGCCATGACGAGGCCGCGCTCGCCATCGGGGCGGGCGTCTGACGAATAGACGGAAAATTTGAGCTGGTTGCCGGAAATCTGCTTGTCGGAGCCCGCAACCGCATTCAGCACGAAGCCGCCAGCATCGAGAATCAGCACCTGTTTCTGCACATTGCCGGAGGTCGGGACATTGAGTTTCTTGGTAACGCCCGCGCGGCCGAAGGCGACGTTGACGAAATATTCGCCCGGCACCAGATGGAATTCCGCCGAGCCGCCTTCCGAACTTGCCAGCATCGGCAACTTGCCGTCCGCGCCGGGAATGGGGCTGAAGACGCGCCAGGACAGGCCTTCCTTCACCGCTTCGCCTTCGCTGGTCAGCTTGGCTTCCATGTTGATATCGCGGGCGGTGCTTTCCGGGGCGTTGGGTGCGGAAGGGGCGGTGAAAGCGTTCAGCTTCGGCATTTTCGGCGTGCCGCCGAGCTGCTTGAAGTCTTTGAAGGCGTCCTGTGAAAAAGCGGCTTGCGATAAAAGACCAAGCACGGCACATGCAATGGTCAGACGTGCCGCGATTTTGATTGCCGACATTTTCGATACCGATTGACTTCTTGATTTTCCCGGATCACTTCAAAACCAATGCCGTGGCTATTTCAAGGCCCATGTTTTTGCGATGACAGCAGAATGGAAGATTTTTGATCATGACAAATGATATCAAGCTCCTCGATTATCTCAAGGTTCGCCGTTCCACACCGGCCTTGCAACTTGCCGAGCCGGGGCCTTCGAAGGGGCAAATCGAGGACATCCTGCGCCTTGCCGTGCGTGTGCCTGACCATGGCAAGCTCGCCCCCTGGCGCTTCGTCGTCTATCGCGGCGAGGAGCGTGTGCGTCTCGGTGAGACTGCGCTGAGAATCGCGCTTGAAAAGAACCCGGAACTGGACCTGCAGCAGCAGGAAGCAGAACGCACCCGTTTCACCCGCGCGCCCGTCGTTATCGCCGTCATCAGCACCGCAAAGCCGCATTTCAAGATTCCGGAATGGGAACAGGTCATGTCCGCCGGTGCTGTGTGCCTCAACCTCATCTTCGCCGCCAATGCCAGCGGTTTTGCAGCGAACTGGCTGACGGAATGGCTTGCTTTCGATTCCGCATTTCTCGCGGAAATCGAGGTCGGCGCGGAAGAGAAGGTGGCCGGGTTCATTCATATCGGCTCGACGACATTCCCGCCGGTGGAGCGGCCGCGGCCGGAGCTTGCCGATGTCGTCACTTGGGTCGGGGACGTTTGATGTTCTACACCACGGACACCAACCAGCATGGCCTGCCGCATGATCCGTTCAAGGCCATCGTCGCACCGCGTCCGATCGGCTGGATCGGCTCGAAGGGCAGGGATGGTTCCCTCAACCTCTCGCCCTATTCCTTCTTCAATGCGATTTCGGACCGGCCAAAGCTTGTGATGTTTTCCTCCAGCGGCAGGAAGGACAGCCTGCGCAATGTTGAGGAAACCGGCGTCTTCACCGCCAATCTCGTCAGCCGCCATCTGGTGGAGCGGATGAATGCGTCTTCGGCACCCGTCGGCTATGATGTCGACGAGTTCGCCCTTGCCGGCCTCACCGCCGTTGACGGGCGGGTGGTGGATGCGCCTTTCGTGGGCGAGGCGCTGGCGGTTCTGGAGTGCCGCGTGACCCAGATACAGCAGCTTAAGGACGTGGATGGCCAGCCGGCGGATTCGTGGATGGTGATCGGACAGGTCATGGCGATCCATATCGATGAAACGATCATTCGCGACGGGCGCATCGATATGGGGCTGTCGCGACCCGTGGCGCGCATGGGCTATATGGATTACTGCGATGGCGGCAGCGATGTATTCCAGCTGCAGCGCCCCTCTACTGCGCCGTCAATATAGTCCTTGTTCGGCGGCGGTTAATTTTTATGGTGAACCAAACGTAAACCATTTGCGCCTAGAGTTTTATACATGGTGGCGGCGATGATGCCGCCATCCATTGTTGCGAATGTTTTCGAGGCTCAGGTGATCGTACAGGCATTTCTTCGCTGGTCTGAAAAGGCTGGATCGACCGAGCGGGCGAAAGCTGCCAATGCTCTCGGCCGTGCCTATCTTCAGTCCGACATGGCGCGCGAGAACCGCGATGCCGCCTATATGGCGATGACCTATCTGCTCGACGATCCTTCGCCGCGTGTGCGGCTGGCGCTTGCCGAAGCGCTGGCGGATGCCCATGACGCACCGCGCGCCATTCTCGTCTCACTCGCCGAAGACCAGCCGGAAATTGCCTGCACCGTCATTGCACGTTCACCGGTTCTCGGCGAGGCCGATCTGGTCGATCTCGCCGGGCGTGGAGAAAGCCTGACGCGCGCGCTCATCGCCGCAAGGCCGGGACTGCCGCGCGGTGTCTGCGCAGCGCTTGCCGAAGTCGGCGATCTGCCGGAAACCATCATCCTGCTCGAAAACGACGATGCCTTCATCACGCCGTTTTCGCTCAGGCGCATCGCCGAGCGCCATGGCTCGGACGCCGATATTCGCGACCTCCTGCTCCGCCGCGAGGCGCTGCCCGCCGATGCACGTCACCTGTTGATGGGCCGCATCAGCGAAGCTCTCGCGGGCTCCGCGTTGGTTCACGCAATGATCGCACGCAACCGCGCCGACAGTCTTTTCCGCGAGGCGGAAGATTCCGCCACCATCCTTATCGCCGCCAGTGTCTCCTCGCCGGAGCTGCCGGCGCTGGTGGAGCATCTGCGCCAGCGGCTGGAACTGACGCCGGCGCTGCTCATCCATGCCGTCTGTTCGGGCCGGCTGGAATTTTTCACGGCGACCATGGTCAATCTCTCCGGTCTCGATGACCGCAAGGTGCGCGCCATTCTGGCGACCGGACGGCCGCATGCCTTGAAGGCGCTGTTCCAGTCGGTCGGTCTTTTCGGCGATGTTGTCGATGTCTTCATGGAGGCGACGCTGATGTGGCGCCGTGCCGCCCGCTCGCAGCTCTCTGATGTGGCGGCCTCCGTCTCGGCGGAACTGCTGGCGCATTTCCGTGACGTCAACGGTTCCGAAACGCTGTTCGAACTGCTGCATGCCGTGCGCAAGCTCGCCATCGCCGAAGAGCGGCAGAAGGCGCGGTATTATGCGGAAGCGCTGACGGTGGAGGCGGCGTGAGGTCCGGGTATTTCGCGGGTGCATCCTCTCACCCTCATTCCTGTGACAAGCACAGGAATGAGGGAAGTGGGGGCTTTGCTGTTAGAGGAAATCTCTACCTCGCATCGGCAAAGTAAACCGCCGCCGCTTTTTCCCAATCGCCTCACTTATCGAACCGCTTGGCGATCCACGAATAGCTGTTTTCAACCATCCTCACCGGTGTGCCCAAAAGATGCTTTATGCCTTCGGTGGAAGGCAGGATACGGCTGACGCGGCTGATTGCCTGTTTGGTGAGGCTTTCCTCTTCCTTCGGCGTAACAGCCACCGTTGCCTGCGGTGCAGTGGCCGGCGCCGAGGCGGGAGGTTGCGTGCCGGCCGTCTGCGGAGCCTGTTCGCCCGGTGTCTGGCACACGGCCACCACCACGGGGTAAGGCGCGTTAGCGTAACGCTCCAGCTCCTTTTCCGACACGGCGTCGCACAGTTCGATGCTCGTCCAGCGCTGCTGGGAGGTGGCGAGGTAATGGCAATCGGTGGCGCTGTCGTCGCAGCCAAGGAAGGTCATGAGAACGAGGGCTGTTTTCATGGTGTGTGTTGCCTCTGTCGGGAATTATGCTCTAGAAACTCATCTATCCCGATTGCAGTGACATTACGACGAAATACGCATTTTATAGAGAAGGCAGGCATCGCATTGGCCACCGAAATCAAGCTTGAAACACCCCGGCAGGATGCGGTTCTGCGCCTCATCGACCTTTCCAACGCCTATATGGCCTCGCTTTACCCGGCCGAGAGCAATCATCTGGTCGATATCGGCGCGCTCGAGCAGGACAATGTCTCGTTTTTCGTGGCCCGGCACGATGGCCGCGTGGTCGGCTGCGGCGCGCTGGTGGAGGCGGGAGACGGCACGGCGGAGGTGAAGCGCATGTTCGTCGATCCCGATGCACGGGGATTGCGGATCGGCAAGCTGATCATGGACACGCTTGTCGCGCGCGGCGCCGAGCTTGGCCTTTCCGCCATCCGCCTCGAAACCGGCATCAGCCAGCCGGAGGCGATCGGTCTTTACCGCAAGGCGGGGTTTGTGGAGATCGAGGCCTTTGCGCCCTACAGGCCGGATCCGCTCAGCCTGTTCATGGAGAAGGTGCTTTAGGCCTACGGCGCGAGATTGCCGTATCCTGCACGTCATCCCTCGGCCCTGTGCCGAGGATCCAATCACGTATCGTAGAATCAATCGGTGGCAGATGCTCGGGACAGGCCCGAGCATGACGGATGCGCCGTTTAAGGACTATCTATAGGCACCAGCGTCGAGGCGTGTGCCCGTAGGCTTCACCGATCAAAACGCCGCTTTCCGAAACGCCGTCGTTTCCTCGCTATTGTCTTCGAGCGCGGCAACCTCATCAACGGCGTTTTCCTGCGTGGGCGGTGGGGGCGGAACCTCGGCGCTGGCGGCGGCGGAGATTTCCACCTCACGCACCCATTCGCGCCAGATCGCGACCAGGAGCGCCATCAGCACCGGGCCGATGAAGAGGCCGAGGAAGCCCATGGTCTTGACGCCGCCGACGAGGCCGAAAAAGGTGGGCAGGAAGGGCAGCTTGATCGGCCCGCCGACGAGTTTCGGACGGATGGTCTTGTCGACGATGAAGAGTTCCACCGAACCCCAGACGAACAGCGCCAGCCCGTGGGCGGGCGAGCCGCTGGCGACCAGATAGATCGACACCAGCGTAAAGGAGAGCGGCGCACCGCCCGGAATGAGCGCCATGACGCCGGTGAGCACGCCGAGCGTGACGGGCGAGGGCACGCCGGCGATCCAGTAGGCGATGCCGAGGATGATGCCTTCGCCGATGGCGATCAGCGTCATGCCTGTGACGGTGGAGCTGATGGTGGCGGGCACGACGCGGGAAATGCGTTCCCACCGCGTCGGCAGGATGCGTTCGCCCACCAGATCGACCTGCCGGGTGAAGCCCGCGCCGTTACGGTAGACGAAGAACAGCGCGATCAGCATGAACAGCAGGGTCAGCACAAGGTGGAACGCGCCGTTGCCGGCGGCAAGGATCGCCCGGTAGATATTGCCGATATTGGCACCGCTGACGAGCTGGATGAGTTCGCCGATGGCGCCCGGCGTGCCGATATATTTCACCCATTGTTCGCCGAGCCAGGGGCCGACGGCGGGAAGGGCGGCGATCCAGTCCGGCACGGGGGCGCCGGTCTTGTTAACATGCACCGCCCAGCCGAACCATTCGCGGATTTCGCTTGCCGTATAGGAGGCGGCGATGAAAATCGGCACCACGAGGAAGGCGAGGATGAGGATGATGGCGATGGTGGCGCCGAGCGTGGTGTTGCCGCCCACCTGCCGCAGAAGCCGGGTATAAACTGGCCAGCTGGCGAAACCGATGACGAGAGCGGCGAGAACGGGGACGAGAAAGCCATGGAAGAAATAAATGCCGGCAAGGGCGACGAGAACGAGAAGCCAGCGCGCAGCCGAGATGGGCGGGATCAGGGCGATCCGCGTCGGGCTGGCGGGACCAAGCCATCTTGGTTCGCCACTGGGCTTACGGCTGTCAATGTTACTCACGGCAGGCTCTTTCTCGCATTCTCCCCGAAGGGTGCATTCACTCTGTCACACCGATACATATAAGTGCAATATAATCGGATCACATTACCGTTGTGTGTTTATTGCTGAACCTATTGAACGATTTTGGTAAAAATAGAACATCGGTCTTGGCGCGCGCATCGAAATATGAGAATTGAACTCCGTTTTTCTTGCGGCGTAAGGTTGCCGCGCCCGATCTCCAGGTCATGCCATGCTCCGCCGTTTCTTCGCCTATTATCGCCCCTATCGCGGTCTGTTCATTCTCGATTTTTCCTGCGCGGTGTTGTCGGGCGTGCTCGAACTCGGTTTTCCGATGGCGGTGAAGGCCTTTGTGGATGTGCTGCTGCCGGGCGGTGAATGGGCCATCATCCTTGCCGCCTCCGTGGGGCTGCTGGTCATCTATGTGCTGAATACCGGGCTGATGGCGACGGTCACCTATTGGGGACACATGCTCGGCATCAATATCGAGACCGACATGCGGCGTCTGGCCTTCGACCATCTGCAGAAGCTCTCCTTCCGTTATTTCGACAACCAGAAGACCGGCCATCTGGTCGGGCGGCTGACCAAGGATCTGGAAGAGATCGGCGAGGTGGCCCACCACGGCCCCGAAGACCTGTTCATCGCCATCATGACCTTCATCGGCGCTTTCCTTTTGATGCTTTCGGTCAATGTGCCGCTGGCGCTCATCACCGCCGCCGTCGTGCCCGTTACCGCCTGGGTGACCAGCCGTTACGGCGGCCGCATGACGCAGAATTTTCGCGCGCTTTATGGCCGGGTAGGGGATTTCAACGCCCGTATCGAGGAAAATGTCGGCGGCATGCGGGTGGTGCAGGCCTTCGCCAATGAGGATCACGAGCGGGCGCTGTTCGAGAAGGACAATCAGAAATACCGCCGCACCAAGCTCGATGCCTACAAGATCATGGCGGCCAGCACCTCGCTCAGCTATATGAGCATGCGCCTGACGCAGATGATCGTGATGATCTGCGGCGCCTGGTTCGTGCTGACGGGCAGCCTGACGGAAGGCGGCTTTGTCGGCTTCCTGCTGCTGGTGGGCGTGTTTTTCCGGCCGGTGGAAAAGATCAATTCCGTCATCGAGACCTATCCGAAGGGCATTGCCGGTTTCCGCCGCTTCACCGAGCTTTTGGACACCGCGCCTGATATCGTCGATGCGCCGGATGCGGTGGAAGCGCCGTTGCTGCGCGGCAATATCGAATATCGCCATGTCGGCTTCGGTTATGCCGAGGGCAAGACGGTTCTTACCAATATCGATCTGAAGATCAGCGCCGGCGAGACGGTGGCCTTTGTCGGTCCTTCGGGGGCGGGCAAGACGACGCTCTGCTCGCTTTTGCCGCGTTTTTACGATGTCACCAGCGGCGCGATCACCATTGACGGCATCGATATCCGCAAGATGAAGCTTGCTTCGCTGCGCAACCAGATCGGCATCGTGCAGCAGGATGTCTTCCTGTTCGGCGGCACGATCCGCGAGAATATCGAATATGGCCGGCTCGGCGCTTCGGATGCGGATATCATGGATGCGGCGCGGCGCGCCCGTCTCGACGGCGTCATCGAGGCCATGCCGCTCGGGCTCGACACCGTCATCGGTGAGCGCGGCGTCAAGCTTTCCGGCGGCCAGAAACAGCGTCTCGCCATTGCCCGCATGTTCTTGAAGAACCCGCCGATCCTCATTCTCGATGAGGCGACCTCCGCGCTCGACACGGAAACCGAACGCGCCATCCAGCAATCGCTGACGGAGCTTGCCAAAGGCCGCACCACGCTCGTCATCGCCCACCGGCTGGCGACGATCCGTGACGCCTCGCGCATCGTGGTGGTGGACCAGACCGGCATTGCCGAAACCGGCGCCCATGCCGAGTTGCTGGCCGCCAAGGGCCATTACAGCCGGTTGCATGAGGCGCAATTCAGCGGGCACCTTGCGGGCCTTAGTTGATAAGCGGCGCGTTGGGGCCGCAATCTATCCGCTGTTTTCCGCTGCCTGTTCCTCCACGATGCCGGGGTTGGGCTCCGGCTTGCCGGGATGGCTGGTGACGAGATAACCCATGGCGACCGCGGCGGCGACAATGAACAGCAGCACGATGCCGCTGATCGTCATCAGCCAGTCGCGCGGCTTTCTGTGCGCCATGATATATTTCGGCCATCGGCTCGGATGGTTCACCAGGCTGAATTTGTGGCCCTGTTGCATGAGCTTTCCCGCAATAGGTTGCTTCCTGAAAGATCAACGCAGGCGGGTGTGCGGCCGTTCCGAAATCGACGGGGGCAGGGCGATGACAAGGCCGTGAGGCGCTCGAGATGACAGCGCCTCCGCATTCGCCGCCGCCCTTTTTCCCCGACCTCCATCATCCCGGCCTTAGACGTAATCCAACCGGCGCACGGCGGGAGGGAGAGGAGGGCCAGCCATAAGCGCGTGATCGTCTGCCGGTTCGTGCCCGAACCGGACGCGCGTCTGCGTCATCGCACCCTGATATCCGGCCGTAAAACTCCCCTTGCCAGTCGCTGCTGCTTATGCGAATGATTTGCAATTGCACCAATTCAATCTCCCATTTGAAAGCGCAGAAAATGGATAAGCCAGTCTTTGGATGGCGACGGAACGGCGACGATCTCTCGTTGTCCGACGTTCACAGCTCGATCCGCGTCAAACCGAATGCCGGCACGTTTCGCCGGGCGATGGCCTTTTTCGGCCCCGGCTATCTCGTTGCGGTCGGTTACATGGATCCCGGAAACTGGGCGACGTCGCTCGCCGGCGGCTCCAGATTCGGCTACACGCTGCTCACCGTCGCGCTGGTCTCGAACATCATGGCGATCGTGCTGCAATCGCTCTGCGCCCGTCTCGCGATCGCGTCCGGCCGCGATCTCGCACAGGCCTGTCGCGATGCCTATCCGAAGCCGGTGGCGATGGTGCTGTGGCTGCTGGCCGAAATCGCCATCATCGCCACCGATATCGCCGAGGTGATCGGCACGGCCATCGGCCTCAACCTCATTTTCGGCATTCCGCTGGAACTCGGCGTCCTCATCACCGCGCTCGATGTACTCCTGATCCTTTATCTGCAAAAGCTCGGCTTCCGCTGGGTGGAGGCGCTGGTCATCACACTGCTTGGCGTCATCGCCGTGTGTTTCGCCATTCAGGTGGCGCTCGCCGACCCTGACTGGGGGCAAGTGATCCTTGGTTTTGCGCCGACGACCGAGATCGTCACCAATCCTGACATGCTCTATCTGGCGCTCGGTATTCTCGGCGCGACCGTCATGCCGCATAATCTCTATCTGCATTCGGGCATCGTGCAGACCCGTGAAATCGGCGAGACGATTGCCGAAAAACGGGAGGCGCTGAAATTCGCGACCCTCGATTCCACCATCGCGCTGATGTTCGCGCTCCTCATCAACGCCTCGATCCTCATTCTGGCGGCGGCGACCTTCTACAAGGCGGGACAGACCAATGTCGCCGAACTCGGCGAGGCCCATAATCTGCTGGCGCCTCTGCTTGGCCTTGCGATTGCGCCGACGCTGTTCGGCGTGGCACTGTTGTGCTGCGGCATCAATTCCACCGTCACGGCAACGCTTGCCGGCCAGATCGTGATGGAGGGTTTCCTAAAAATGCGGCTCGCGCCCTGGCTGCGCCGCCTCATCACCCGCGCCATCGCCATCATCCCCGCCGCCGGCGTGACCATTCTTTATGGCGATAGCGGCACGGGCGAACTACTGATCTTGACACAGGTGGTCTTAAGCCTGCAACTCTCCTTCGCCGTCTTCCCGCTCGTGATGTTTACCGCCGACAAGACCAAGATGGGCGAGCTGCGCTCACCACTCTGGCTCTCAGGCTTCGCATGGCTGATCGCGGTGGTGATTGCGGCGTTGAATGTGAAGCTGCTGATGGATTTTATCGGGTGAGGCGGGTCAGGCCGCGCCTTTACGGAGCGCGGCCGCCGTGCCCTCCGGGTCGACGGCGATGACCTTAAGATAAGCGCGGGCCGGCTGGTCCGGCTCGCTACGTCCCTGTTCCCAATCACGCAGGGTGCCAAGCGGAATATGATAACGTGCGGAAAACTCTTCCTGCGTCAGCTTCAGAGCCCGGCGGATGATCTTGATGCGCGGCATTCTGGGAGCCGAGGCAAGTTGTTCGGCGGAAAGCGGCAGATTATCAGGGTCGGCCAGCGCATTGGCCTCCGCTTCTTCGTCGGTCATGGCGTGAAGACGGGCCCAGTCTGTTTGATCGATTTCACCAGTCATTGTCGTCGGACTTCGCCGTAATTAGCCGAACGATCATCGATATCCACGGCAAATGGATCGTCAAAAACCTTGCGGGCGGTTTCAAAGCTGACGCCATGTTTGGCGAGATTGGTTAAAGCCTTTCGGTCATTCCACTCGGAATATAACATTGTGGACTACGGGTTTCCATTAGTGAAATAACTAAAATATCAAAGCAACAAGGGCTCTTTCATTTCCGAAAGAGCCCTAGGTATGCATCATTTCTTTTTATTCGGTGCTTGAGTTAATGCAGAGGCCGCAACTTTTTTTACAGCTGCGGGTGTCTTGGGGTTGCTGAGCAATTTTCCTGCCGTAGATGCAACCGACTTGGACGTACGTTCATTGGAGGCCATCTAGAAAACTCCTTGTTGATGGCTACCGAAGTTACCTCGACTTCAATTCTCTCATGCTCCATAATCACTGCGCCAACAGAGGAGGCACTTGAGTCTCTTCGCCCCGCGTGAGCTTCGGCTTTTTCGCGGTATACAAGCCGGGACTTCGTGTCCCGGCTTTTGTATTTCAAATCACAAATCCGATTCTCGTTTTGTTCCCTTTGAAAATCCAGCCCGACAAAAATGTCGGGCTGGAAATTTACGAGTTATCCACAGCTATCTCAGCTGCAACCGCTCGTCGCACCGCACGTATCGCACTTCTCGCAAGTGCCGTTCCGCACCATTGTGAAGTTCTGGCATTCCGAGCACATGTTGCCGGTATACCCTTGAGCGATCGAGCGCATGCGGCGTTCGTTTTCCACCTTCTTGGCTTCCGTCTTGGCCGATGCAGCGTCGGCGGCGGCCTTGTCGGAGAAGAGGGCGGTGGCCGTCTGCTGGGATTCCTGGGCGACGTCGTCGATCACTTCCTCGGCGATTTCTTCGGCCAGTTCCCTGGCGCGCTCTTCATAGTCCCGCTTGAAGGAGACGATTTCTGAGGTCGCGACGGAGACGGTCGGTTCCAGCTTGCGGGCGGCGGAGCCGGCAAAGGAGGTCACGTTGGCCGAAGCGCGGGCGGGGGCTGCCGTTGCCGAGCCCTTCGGCTCGGAAGACGACCGTTCGCCGCCATTGCTGGAAACCAGCGTCGGCTTGTAACCGCGGGTCCAGCCGGTGGAAACGAGGTTGGTCTTGCCTTCCTGGATACCCTTGCCGAGCGCCGTGTTGGAGAAATCCGACGTATCGACATGGGCGAGATCATGGCGGCCGAGATAGGAGACGGCGAGTTCGCGGAACACGTAGTCGAGGATCGACGTGGCGTTCTTGATCGCGTCGTTGCCCTGCACCATGCCGGCCGGTTCGAACTTGGTGAAGGTGAAGGCCTCCACATATTCTTCCAGCGGCACGCCATATTGCAGGCCGAGCGAAATGGCGATGGCGAAGTTGTTCATCATCGCACGGAAGGCCGCACCTTCCTTGTGCATGTCGATGAAGATTTCGCCGATGCGGCCATCGCCGAATTCGCCGGTGCGCAGATAGACCTTGTGACCGCCAACGGTCGCCTTCTGGGTGTAACCCTGACGGCGGTTCGGCAGCTTTTCACGCTCACGCGAGACACGCTCGATGACGCGTTCGACGATCTTTTCGGTGATCGTCACGGCCTGCTGTGCAGCCGGCTGCTGGATGAGTTCTTCGATCAGGTCTTCTTCGTCCTCGTCTTCCACCAGCGAAGCGTTGAGCGGCTGGGAAAGCTTGGAACCATCGCGGTAAAGGGCGTTTGCCTTCAGCGCCAGCTTCCAGGAGAGCATGTAGGCCGCACCGCAATCCTCAACCGTCGCATCGTTCGGCATGTTGATCGTCTTGGAGATCGCGCCGGAGATGAAGGGCTGTGCCGCCGCCATCATGCGGATATGCGATTCGACCGAGAGGTAACGCTTGCCGATCTTGCCGCAGGGGTTGGCGCAATCGAAGACCGGCAGATGCTCGGCCTTCAGGAACGGTGCGCCTTCCAGCGTCATCGCGCCGCAGACGTGAACGTTTGCCGCTTCGATGTCCTTCTTGCCGAAGCCGAGGTGCTCGAGCAGGTTGAAGCTCATGTCGGAGAGCTGCTCGTCGGAAACTTTCAGCGTTTCCTTGAGGAAGTCGGCGCCGAGCGTCCACTGGTTGAAGACGAACTTGATGTCGAAGGCGCTCTTCAGCGCGCCATTGACGGCCTCGATCTTCTCATCGGTGAAGCCCTTGGCCTTCAGCGTGGAAGGATTGATGCCGGGCGCCTGGTTGAGATTGCCATGGCCGACGGCATAGGCCTCGATCTCGGCGATCTGGCTTTCGGAATACCCAAGCGAACGCAGTGCATCCGGAACGGCGCGGTTGATGATCTTGAAGTAACCGCCGCCGGCGAGCTTCTTGAACTTCACCAGCGCGAAGTCGGGCTCGATGCCGGTCGTGTCGCAATCCATCACGAGGCCGATCGTGCCGGTCGGCGCGATAACCGTCGTCTGGGCGTTGCGGTAGCCGTGCTGTTCGCCGAGCGTCAACGCCTTGTCCCAGGCGGCGACGGCATGGGCGATCAGGTCCTGATCCGGGCAGTCACCATTGATGAGTGCGACCGGGTTGACCGACAGGCCTTCATAACCTTCCGACTGGCCAAGGGCGGCGCGACGGTGGTTGCGGATGACGCGAAGCATGTTGTCGCGGTTCGGCGCAAAGCCCGGGAAGGGGCCAAGCTCGCCGGCCATTTCGGCCGAGGTGGCGTAGGACACGCCGGTCATGATGGCGGTGAGGGCACCTGCAATGGCGCGGCCTTCGGCACTGTCATAGGGAATGCCCGAGGACATCAGCAGGCCGCCGATATTGGCGTAACCGAGGCCGAGGGTGCGGTATTCATAGGAGAGTTCGGCGATCTGGCGCGACGGGAACTGCGCCATCATGACGGACACTTCGAGAACGACGGTCCATAGGCGAACGGCATGTTCGTAATCGGCGATATCGATGCGCTTCGTCGCCTGATCCTTGAACTGCAGAAGGTTCAGCGAGGCGAGGTTGCAGGCCGTGTCGTCGAGGAACATATATTCCGAGCACGGGTTGGAGGCGCGGATCGGGCCGGCGGCTGGCGAAGTGTGCCAGTCGTTCATGGTGGTGTTGAAGTGCAGACCCGGATCGGCAGACGCCCAGGCGGCGTGGGAAATCTTTTCCCAGAGGTCGCGGGCCTTCAGCGTCTTCATGACCTTACCGTCCTTGCGGGCGGTCAGGTTCCAGTCACCGTCATTTTCGACAGCGCGCAGGAAGTCGTCCTTCAGCGAGACGGAGTTGTTGGAGTTCTGGCCGGATACCGTGAGGTAGGCTTCCGAATCCCAATCCGTGTCATAGGTCTTGAACTGGATGTCCTTGTAACCCTGCTCTGCGAATTGGATGACGCGCTTGACGTAATTTTCCGGCACCATGTCCTTCTTGGCAGCGCGGATTTCGCGCTTCAGGGCAGGGTTCTTGGCCGGGTCGAAGCAATCGCCATTGTCAGCCTCGCAATTGACGCAGGCCTTCATGATCGCCTTCAGGTGCTTGGCGACGATCTTGGAACCGGTGACGAGCGCGGCAACCTTCTGCTCCTCGTTCACCTTCCAGTCGATATAGGCTTCGATATCGGGGTGATCGGCATCGACAACGACCATCTTCGCCGCACGACGGGTGGTGCCGCCGGACTTGATGGCGCCGGCTGCGCGGTCGCCGATCTTGAGGAAGCTCATCAGGCCGGAAGAACGACCGCCGCCAGAAAGCTTTTCGCCTTCGCCGCGCAGATAGGAGAAGTTGGAGCCGGTGCCGGAACCGTATTTGAACAGGCGCGCTTCACGCACCCACAGGTCCATGATGCCGCCTTCATTGACGAGGTCGTCCTCAACGGACTGGATGAAGCAGGCATGCGGCTGCGGATGTTCGTAAGCCGACTTGGACTTGGTCAGCTTAGCCGTGAAGGGGTCGACATAGAAGTGACCCTGGCCGGGACCATCAATGCCATAGGCCCAGTGCAGGCCGGTGTTGAACCATTGCGGAGAATTCGGCGCAACGCGCTGGGTGGCGAGCATATAGGCAAGCTCATCGCGGAAGGCGAGCGCATCTTCTTCGGACGAGAAATATTTGCCCTTCCAGCCCCAATAGGCCCAGGTGCCGGCCAGACGGTCGAAAACCTGACGCGCATCGGTCTCGGAACCGAAACGTTCGGCTTCCGGCACATCCTTCAGCGCCTTTTCATCGGGCACGGAGCGCCACAGGAAGGAAGGAACGTCGTTTTCCTCAACCTTCTTAAGGAACTTCGGCACGCCGGCCTTGCGGAAATATTTCTGCGCCAGAACGTCGGTGGCAACCTGGCTGAACTGCGCGGGAACGTCGATATCCGCCAGACGGAACACGATCGATCCATCCGGGTTCTTGATTTCACTGACGGCCTTGCGGAAGTCGATCTCCGCATAAGGCGATTGGCCGGGCTTCGTGAAGCGGCGTTCAATGCGCATGGTTTCTGTCCTCGTCCATTGGGCGCCCGGCAAAGGGCGCAAAAATCCGGTCCAGCCGTGCGATGCCTTCGCGCAGCCGGTTGTTGCCGATCTGAAAGGGATGTTCATCCTTGGATGTCATCCCTGTATCTCGTGGCTTATTCGGCTGCAAGCATGTCATGGAATACTAAATATAGTATCAACAGCTTCCTGCCGCCAGTCCCCGCGTCATGTTTTGGCGGTTCCGAAAAGGCGCGCAAAAGCCCGCGGCGAACCGCCCCCTCATGGCCGGGACGCCGATTTGGACATGCGCGCTGAAGATGGAGAGGAACCGGCCTCGTTACTTTCCGGTCCGTTGCCGCCGCAACATAATTGTCACTTTCCTCTCGCGGCACAGATTCGTCAAGCCATAGATTGAAACCCATTTTTAACTACAAGATATTGTGTGGAGTGCCTGTGGAAAACGGGGATAGGAAAAGCTCTTAGAAAAATCAGTGACTTGGCGGCAAAGTTTGAAGCTTGCGCGAGGCTGGTTTCCGCAACGGAAAGGCAAAACCCCGCATTTCCGGGGTGAGGCATAAAGGCGACACTGCGGTTTTTCCGTGTTTTTTAGCTGTCGCCATAAAGGCGTTTCCCGACAAAAAAACCGCCCCGATGGGGCGGTTTCAAAGCGTGATTTTTCTCTGCGGGGCTGGTCAGCCGCGCGATCCCTTGGCAATCGGCTCCTGATAGGTGAAGCCCATGTCCCAGGGGAAATAAATCCAGGTGTCCTGGCTGACTTCGGTAACGAAGGTGTCGATGGTCGGCACGCCCTTCGGCTTGGCGTAAACACAGGCGAAATGCGCCTTGGGCAGCATTTCGCGCACTTCGAGCGCCGTCTTGCCGGTATCGGTCAGGTCGTCCAGCACCAGCACGCCTTCGCCGCCATCCGCCGAAAGTTCCGGGGCGACACCCTTCAGCAGAACCGTTTCGCCCTGATTGACGTAATCATGGCGGGTGGCGATGCAGACCGTGTCGATCAGGCGGATATTCAGTTCGCGGGAAATGATCGCCGCCGGCACGAGGCCGCCGCGGGTGATACAGACGATCGCGCGGAACTCCCGCTCAAGGCCGGCAAGACGCCAGGCAAGTGCACGGGCATCGCGGTGAAACTGGTCCCAGGAGACGGGAAAGGCTTTATCGGGAAGGGACATGTCGTCTACCATCTGGTCAAAATTGTCGATGGCTTTGGCTAATAGCCGCAAGACCGGCAAAAAGGCAAGCTTTCCGCACGGTCTTGTAGCTCAATCCACTTCCACCGGTTTTAACGCGACAGCAGCGTCAGCGCCGTCATGGAATCGAGCAGGGTGCGGGTGACACCGCCAAACAGCAGTTCCCACCAGCGGGAATGGCCGTAAGCGCCCATGACAAGAAGGTCGATGCTGTTATCGGACAGCCGGTTTTCGATGGCCGCCTGCGGCGAGACACCGGCGATCTTTTCCTGCGAGGTCACGGTGACGTTGACGCCGTGGCGGGCAAGCGTGGCGGCCAGTTCCGCGCCGGCGAGCCCGGAAGACTGCGTTTCGCTCTCGGCCTGATCGACGGAGAATATCTCGACGCTATCGGCTGCCTTGAGGAAGGGCAGGGCGTCGAAGGTGGCGCGGGTCGCCTCGCGCGAGCCGTTCCAGGCGATCAGGACGCGCTTGATCGGTTTCGCAACTGTCAGCACATGCGGCACGAGGAGAACGGGGCGACCGCTTTCATAGAGGAAACCGTCAATATCCGAGCGGCTGTCGGAAAGTGCGGAGGAGCTGCTCTGGCGGGCGACGACGAGATCGGCGCAACGGGCGCTGTCGATTGCCGATGCGGAGGCGTAACCCACCGATGTGACGAAGCTGCGCCATTCATGCGAGATGCCGTTGGCGGCCAGCGTACGCTCGAAGATGGTTCCGACGTCGGTGGTCTCCTTATGTGCCACATCCTGCAGCGCCTGCACGGTGGCGGGGTCGGGAATTTCCATCGGCGCGACGAGGGGAACGGCGGCCAGCGTTTCCATATGCAGGCCGATCACATGCGAGGAAAACTGATCGGCAAGGCTTACCACGAATTCGCCGAGCTTCTGCGTGTTCGAAACATTGTCGACCACTGCCAATATCGTCTTGTAACCCATTTCTCTCTCCTCGGTGACATGTCGTTTTCAGATCGTTCTGGTCTTTCTTCGAATCGCCAGAACGATCCAAGTCTCTGTTTTATGCATTGTCCGGACGGAAAAGCTGTTCCGCTTTTCCTGGAATGCTCAGGGGGAGAGTGGCCGCCTTTACAGGCCGCCACCTTGATTTTGGTCAAAGCTTCCCGTCTCAAGCCTTTTCTGTCTCAAGCTTTTTCTGCCCTAGGCGGTTGCATCGCCCTTGCTGGCTGCCAGTGTTTTTTCATGGCCGATAGTCTCGATCATGGCGGCAACCGCGTCTGCTGCCGCCTTCAAGACGTCGGCGTCGCGGGCGCGCACCACGATCTCCGTCGAAAAGCGCTGCCCGTCATATTTGGGATAGGAGCCGATGCTGGTTTCGGGATGGGCTTTCTGGATGGCCGTTAGCGGCGTGCCGATATCGCCTTCGCCATAGGGCGACCGCACCGCCTGCGACATGACCTTCGCGCCGGTGCGCAGCGTCGGCATGACATTGTCCAGCATGGCCTGAAACACCTGCGGCACGCCGGCCATGACATAAACATTGCCGATGACGAAGCCGGGGGCGACGGAAACGGGATTGGCGATGTGGGCGGCTCCTCTCGGCATGCGCGCCATGCGCTTGCGCGCCTCGGTGAATTCCATCTCGCGGACGCGATACATGTCACCCAGCAGGCGCAGCGCCTCGGCGTCGTGCTCGCAGGGCAGGCCGAACGCCTCAGAGACCGCATCCGCGGTGATGTCGTCATGGGTCGGGCCGATGCCGCCTGACGTGAAGACATAATCATAGCGGCCGCGCAGCGCGTTCAGCGCTTCCACGATCGCTTCCTCCTCGTCGGCGACGATGCGCACTTCCTTCAGGTCAATGCCGGACATGGTGAGGACATCCGCGAGGTGGCCGATATTCTTGTCCTTGGTGCGGCCCGAAAGCAGTTCGTCGCCAATGGCAAGCATGGCGGCGGTCACGACGGATTGGGCGGAGGAGGGATTGGACATGGTTGCACTCGTCATCTGTTTCACGCGACGTTAACGCCGCGCCAGCGCGAATGCAAAGCGGTTTTGAAGAAACGCAAAAGGGGGATTGGTTGACGATGGCTCCGGGCGTTCACTCATCGTGAACAGTGCGTATGCCAATCCCCGGCTGGCGGCAGACCGATCCGTCCGCTACCTTTTTGTCATACGTTTTTTACGGGTCAAAGCCGATTATCATTGAGTTTTAAAGAAGCTTGTCGCCGGTTCGCCGGAAACAGTTCCAGCAAAGGAAACGAAGAGAATGACGAAGGTTCTGGTACTTTATTACTCCTCTTACGGCCATATCGAGAAAATGGCCTATGCCGTTGCCGAGGGCGTGAAGTCCACCGGCGCGGAAGCCGTGGTGAAGCGCGTTCCCGAACTCGTTCCGGAAGAAGTTGCAAAGTCTTCCCATTTCAAGCTGGATCAGCCGGCTCCGGTGGCGACTGTGGACGAGCTGGCGGACTACGACGCCATCATCGTCGGCGCCGGCACGCGTTTCGGCACGGTCGCCTCGCAGATGCGCAATTTCTGGGACCAGACCGGCGGCCTGTGGTTCAGCGGCAAGCTGGTCGGCAAGGTCGGTTCAGCCTTCACCTCTTCCGCCACCCAGCATGGCGGTCAGGAATCGACCATCCTCGGTTTCATCCCCACCTTCCTGCACCATGGCATGGCGGTCGTCGGTCTGCCCTATGCTTTCCAGGGCCAAATGGGCGTCGATGAAATCAAGGGCGGCTCGCCCTATGGCGCCTCCACCATCACCGATGGCGACGGCTCGCGCCAGCCTTCCGAAATCGAACTGGAAGCCGCCCGTTTCCAGGGCGCGCATGTGGCGAAACTCGCCGCCAAGCTTTCCGCCTGATTGGATCATCTGTTGAAAAAAAATGCGGCCCACAAGGCCGCATTTTTTAATACCGGAACGTCACGTCGCCGGTCGTGTCGAAGAAGAATTTTTGCCGTGGCTCAGATCGGTAGGTTGACCATGAAAAGGCAGCTTGCGACCACGAAGCCGAGCATCGAGATTTCGAGAAAACCGTTCAATCCGTCACGCATTCCGATCCTCCTCCTGTTGGGTGAAAAGAGAACGATCAGAGTTTATCGCGGTTCCATAACGAAAGAATGAAATTCAGGAAATTCCAATGTCCACTCGCCCCGTCTTCCGGCGAAGGGGATTTGGGCGCTTCAGCCGGTGACGACGAAGGCCACCACGAGGTGGCCGAGAAGGCCGATCGCCAGGCAGGAGAGGAGAAAAATGAACAGGGCCTTTTTCATGTTTCCGGAAGCTTCCATCTGTTGCGATCCATCCCACGTCTTATCCTGAAAAAGCTGACGCCGCAGGCGGCATTTTTTAGTCCACGGCCGGCAGGTGTTCCGCCGTCAGGCCTTGATATCGAGGCCCGCTTCGATTGCGGCTGCGATGAACGCCTTGCGCGCATCCTCGGGCTTCTTCCTGCCGGCATCGACGGCGGCGCAGATCAGCAGCGCCTTGTCCAGCGCATCGCCGTCTTCGATTGGCCAATCCTCGATCAGCGCCCAGGAGGCCGCCTGCGTGGTGTCAATGCTCGTATAGTCGCCCGGCGTTTCGAACGCGATCAGGACGGGTTTTTGCCAGCGCGTATTCATCGCCTATCCATTATGGTTGTTGCGCCCGGCTCTAAACCAAGCGGTCAGGATGCGCAATCCCGTTCCCGGCCCGTTTCGCGCCGTTGCGGTGCGGTCAGTCGTCGCGCCCGAACAACCATTCGCGGATGATGCGGCGGTCGATGAGTTCCAGCGAGCGGTCCGGCGCGATGCGGTAGGTTTCCACCGCCCGCGTGCTGGCGTCGATGCGGAATTCATGGGTGAAGGTACTGCCGATCGGCGATTTCGTCAGCTTGGTGCGCGGCTGGCCCCTGTAGATAATACTGCCGGGAATGGGTTCGACATAGGGTGCGGGGCCGACATAGGCGGCCGGGCCGGCCGTGGTGCATCCGGCAAGCGCCAGTGTAAGCGCGATAGCGGCCGATGATACGAGCGTTTTCATCCTGTCCTCCGAAGTGCGTCCGTGAAAACGATGTCGAGGCGCGGCGGTTCCCGGCGGGCAGGGGGCCGGAGACGATTTCCCCGACTATTTGCTCTTCGGATTCTGAATGTCGCGCGCGACCCAGCGAAAGAAAAAGTAGACGAGGAGGCCGAAGATGAAAAGCGGGATGAGGTTCGCAAAACCGGACATATGATTCTCGTTTCTCCCTCCCGGTCCGGGGTCTAGCCGGAGTGAAACCGGCAAGGCAAGGGGAACGAGAACACAGTCGGTAAAATATCCGTGTGCCTGCAAAGGAGAATTCGAGGAGCGTGGGGAGGGGCGGGAGAGATCTGGCGCACTGCCAGTGATGCCAGATCTCTCCGTCTCCCGCCAGTTTCAGGGTACGGGGGACTGGCGCTAATATGACGGACAACTGCCGATAGACATAGGCCGAGAAATTACCTCGAATAAATCGCTGCTTTGGTCGATCCCGGTGAAGGCCGGCCTGCCGCGGGCCTTCAGGGGCTTTTTGCGGCGATATAATTAGCCAGAGAATTACTTCTCGAGACGGAGCAGCCAAAGGCCGCATTCCCGAATTCCCGGTGTAACTCGTTGAAACGGAAGAGGATGCCTTTCCACCGTTATGCTGCCGGCTATACAGTAAAGGGAACTTTTTGCGCATTTCATCGTTCAAACAGGCAGGACACATGCCAATAGTGGAGGGTTACACATGCTCGGCACCATCCTCGTCATCCTGCTCATTCTTTTCCTGATCGGCGCACTGCCAAGCTGGGGTTACCATAATTATGGTTATGGCCCGTCAGGCGGTCTCGGACTGGTTCTGGTCATCGTCCTGATCCTCGTTCTGCTTGGGCGGATCTGACCGGCTGGTACAGGAAATGCAGCATTGCCCGCAACGGCGCAAACGTGCCGGATGCGGGCTTTGTTTCTTCTGAAATATAAGGCAGATACAAAAAGCTTCGGAATCTTAAGTGCTTAAGCGGCTTGCCTTAGCGGTGTGCCGGTCCGATCCGAAAAAACACCACATTCGGAACGAACCCTCTTGCGCCCATAATGGATTCGTTCTAAATGCCCGCCATCGCTTGATTGATGAGCGTGTGAGGCCTCGTGGCGGAGTGGTGACGCAGAGGACTGCAAATCCTTGTACCCCGGTTCAATTCCGGGCGAGGCCTCCAAAAATTTCCACGAACGCAATGTTTTTTCGATATTTGACCCCGCTTCGCGGTCATTTGCTGTTCCGGAAATCTCCACTGTTTCGCTTTTTCCCACACATCCGGCTTAGCGCGCTTGAAAGCGTGCGCTTGGGCAATTATGAGATTATCCAAAGGCGAGGGGGAGCCCCTGCCGTTTTGAGCTTTTGGAGCCGAGGCTTCCCGACCGGCATCCGTGAAATTGAGGCGATACGATATGATGGATTTCGAAACCGCACGCGCCAATATGGTCGACAGCCAGTTGCGCACGACCGACGTGACGTCGCATTCCGTGCTGAAGGCGTTTTTGAGCGTGCCGCGCGAGGCATTCGTGCCGGCGGGCGTGCGGCAGATAGCCTATGTGGACGCGGACCTGCAGATCTGTCCCGCCCGCGATGGCCGTCCGGCCCGTTATGTCATGAAGACCTCGCCGCTGGCGAAGCTGCTGCAGCTTTCGGCCGTGTCGAAGGAGGACGTGGTGCTGGAAGTCGGCGGCGGTGCAGGTTATGCAGCCGCCATCCTTTCGCAGCTTGCCGGTTCGGTGGTTTCGCTTGAAAGCGATGAGGCGCTGGCCGCACAGGCGACCGAGACGCTCGCCTCGCTCGGATATGACAATGTCGCGGTCGTAACCGGCGACCTCGAAAAGGGCTATGCGGGCGAAGCGCCCTATGACCTCATTTTCATCAACGGCTCGGTTGAGGAAGTGCCGGCGGCACTGACCGACCAGCTGCGTGACGGCGGCCGTCTGGTTGTCGTCGTCGGATATGGCGGCGCCGCGAAGGCCACCGTCTATCGCCGCGATGGCAACAGCACATCGGCCGCCACTTTCTTCAATGCTTCCGTCAAGCCGCTGCCGGGTTTTGCCAAGGCGGCCGAATTCGTTTTCTGATCGGCAAACGATCATCTTCTTTCTGACGCCGGGGTGGAGTTTCCGCCCCGGCGTTTTTACGTTCGGTTTGCCGGCGGAGCGCTTCCTTTCGGGCCGTCCTCACAAAGCTGTGCATCATCACGAAACTTGTCGAATCAGTGATTTAGTTCCTCGCTATGCTGACCTAAACTAAGGGTGATTCGGGGTGTGCGTATTTCTGCCCCGCATGATCCTGCGACAGGGACGGCGAAATGCCCAGGCGCTTGGCCGGCCATGTTTCAGAGCATCGGTGTGACAATCGATTTCGGTTGTCGAAAACGCGATGTGAAAATTGAACAGGTCAAGGAGCGCTCATCCGGTGTCCGAGGGATGCGGCAAGGGCGTTCGAAGAGTGGAAACCGGGGATTGATATGGCTCAGCCAAGCGTAGCGCGTGAACCGTCCATGGAAGAGATTCTGGCGTCTATCCGCCGGATCATCGAAAGCAACGAGACCGGACCTGCCGGTGCGTTTTCCGGGCAGTTGCCGCCGGTCTATGACGATGAAGACGAGGCTGCGAGCGAAGCAGCCTTCGTGGCGGAGCCCATCAGCCCGCCGGCGCGTGTTCCCCCCGCCGCAAACCAGGCTTTTGGCGCACGGCCTGCGCAGGATTTTTCGCCGATTTCTGAAGGGCCCATGGCTGAACGGCAGGAAAGCGCCGCCGAGAAGACCATGTCGCTTGCAGATGTCGCCGCCCGTGTGCGTGCCGCCGCAGACCGTAACGCCGCCATGGGGCCGCAGGCTTTCGCCGTGCAGGCCCAGCGTGGCGCGGCCGAGACCGCGCCGTCGGCTGCTGCGCCGACCGTATCGCAGCCTTTGTCCGCGCCGTCTTCCGAACGCGCCGCACCGCAGCGCCCGACGGATGTTCGGCCGCTGATGGCGGCTGCGGCCGCCGCGAGCGTGAGCGAGCAGCCGGCATCTGGCGTAAGCGAGCAGCCGGTGTCTTTTGCCGCCGAGGATCGCGCTGCCGCTGCCGCCATCGAAAGCGCGTCTTCGGCCGAAAACCGCTTCGATCAGCTTTCTCTGCGCGGCGCCCTCGAAACGCCGCTGACAGCGGAGCGTTTCGACATAGCGGTGCTGGAGCCTGCCGTTGAGAAACAGGCATTCGATCTGGCCGAGCCACAGGCAAAAGACGAGGCGGGTGTCGAGGGCGGTCTGTCGCTCAATCTTCTTTCCGCCGCTGCCGGTGCGCAGATCGCCCGTTCGTTCAGCGAGCTTGCAGAGGTTTTCGATGGCGTCGAGCGGCGCTCGATCGAGGATATGGCCGCCGAAATGCTGCGCCCGATGCTGCAGGACTGGCTGGAAGACAATCTGCCGACGCTCGTGGAGCGTCTGGTGCGCGAGGAAATCGAGCGCGTGGCGCGCGGTTCGCGCCGTTAAGTTCCGCTCCGGCCGCATGTGCGATCGCGGCGGATGCGACGAAACAGGGGCCGCTCCGGCATCGGGGCGGCTTTTTTGTTGAAGATGAAGGTGTTATGGGGTCATATTCACCCGTGGGTCCGCTCAATGGTTGGCTCGCGGGCGGGTTTCTGTTGACTCTCTCCCGTCCATCCTTATTTAAAAAATCCACACAAGAACTCTAAAATTCAGGTCAGGAAATGCTCGAAAAGACCTACGATTCCGCATCCGTCGAACCGAAGATCGCCAAAGCCTGGGACGAGGCTAACGCTTTTCGTGCCGGCGCCAACGCCAAGCCGGGCGCGGAAACCTTCACCATAGTCATCCCGCCGCCGAATGTGACCGGCTCCCTGCATATGGGCCACGCGCTCAACAACACGCTGCAGGATATTCTGGTCCGCTTCGAGCGCATGCGCGGCAAGGACGTGCTGTGGCAGCCGGGTATGGACCATGCCGGCATCGCCACGCAGATGGTCGTCGAGCGCAAGCTGATGGAACAGCAGCTTCCGGGCCGCCGCGATATGGGCCGTGAGGCTTTCGTGGAGAAGGTCTGGGAGTGGAAGGCCGAATCCGGCGGTCTCATTTTCAACCAGCTGAAACGCCTTGGTGCCTCCTGTGACTGGTCGCGTGAGCGCTTCACCATGGATGAGGGGCTGTCGCAGGCGGTTCTCGAAGTTTTCGTCACGCTCTACAAGCAGGGCCTGATCTATAAGGACAAGCGCCTCGTCAACTGGGACCCGAAGCTGCAGACGGCGATTTCCGACATGGAAGTCGAACAGATCGAGGTGAAGGGCAACCTTTGGCACTTCCGTTATCCGCTGGAAAAGGGTGTCACCTATCAATATCCGGTCGCTTTCGACGAGGAGGGGAAGCCCACCGAGTTCGAAACGCGCGACTATATCGTCGTCGCCACGACGCGGCCCGAAACCATGCTCGGCGATACCGGCGTTGCGGTGAACCCGAAGGATGAACGGTACAAGGGCATCATCGGCAAGCATGTCATCTTGCCGATCGTTGGCCGCAAGATTCCGATCGTCGCCGATGACTATGCCGACCCGACGGCCGGCACGGGCGCGGTTAAGATCACGCCTGCGCATGACTTCAACGATTTCGAAGTCGGCAAGCGCTGCGGTCTGCGCGCCATCAACATCATGAATATCGACGGCACGATCTCCATCAAGGAGAACGAGGATTTCCTCGAAGGTCTCAGCCATCCCGCGGCGCTGCATGGCGCATGGGATCGTCTGGAAGGGCAGGACCGCTTTACCGCCCGCAAGATCATCGTCGAAATCTTCGAGGAAGCCGGCCTGCTCGACAAGATCGAGCCGCACAAGCATGTCGTGCCGCATGGCGACCGTGGCGGTGTGCCGATTGAGCCGCGCCTGACCGACCAGTGGTGGGTGGACAACAAGACGCTGGCCCAGCCGGCGATTGCCTCCGTTCGCGAAGGCCGCACCAATTTCGTGCCGAAGAACTGGGAAAACACCTACTTCCAGTGGATGGAGAACATCCAGCCCTGGTGTATCTCGCGGCAATTGTGGTGGGGACACCAGATTCCCGCATGGTATGGCCCGGACGGACAGGTCTTCGTTGAGAAGACCGAAGAAGAGGCGCTTCAGGCGGCCATCCAGCACTACATCGCCCATGAAGGTCCGTGGAAGGCCTGGGTCGAGGAGAAGCTTGAGAACTTCAAGCCGGGTGAAATCCTGACCCGCGACGAAGACGTGCTCGACACCTGGTTCTCGTCGGCGCTCTGGCCGTTCTCGACTCTCGGCTGGCCCGAACAGACACCGGAACTGGCGCGCTATTATCCGACCAACGTGCTGGTGACCGGTTTCGACATCATCCCGTTCTGGGTGGTGCGGATGATGCAGATGGGCCTGCATTTCATGAAGGACGATGCCGGCAACCCGGTCGAGCCTTTCAGCACGGTCTATATCCACGCGCTGGTTCGCGACAAGAACGGCCAGAAGATGTCGAAGTCCAAGGGCAACGTCATCGATCCGCTGGAACTGATCGACGAATATGGTGCGGATGCGCTGCGTTTCACGCTTGCCATCATGGCGGCGCAGGGGCGCGACGTGAAGCTCGATCCGGCGCGTATCGCCGGTTATCGCAACTTCGGGACCAAGCTCTGGAATGCGACGCGTTTTGCCGAGATGAACGGCGTGAAGCGCGACCCGCATTTCCTTGCCGAAACCGCGTCGCTGACCATCAACCGCTGGATTCTGACCGAGCTTGCCAATACGGCGCGCGACGTGACGGCGGCGCTTGAGAACTTCCGTTTCAACGACGCCTCCGGCATTCTCTACCGTTTCGTCTGGAACCAGTTCTGCGACTGGTATCTGGAACTGCTGAAGCCTGTCTTCAGCGGCGAAGACGAAAAGGCCAAGAGGGAATCGCAGGCCTGCGCGGCCTATGTTCTGGACGAGATCTACAAGCTCCTGCATCCCTTCATGCCCTTCATGACGGAAGAGCTGTGGGCGCATACGGCGGGCGAGGGCGAGGAGCGGGATAATCTGCTTTGCCTGACCGACTGGCCGGTGCCGGAATTCCGCGACGATGCCGCGGCGGCCGAAATCAACTGGCTGATCGATCTCGTCTCCGGCATTCGCTCCGCGCGCGCCGAGATGAATGTGCCGCCGGGCGCCACCGCTTCGCTGGTGGTTGTCGGCGCCAATACCTCCACCGAAGCGCGGCTTGACCGCCACGCCGCCGCCATCCGGCGCTTGGCGCGGGCGGATGAAATCCGCGCCGCCGATGTCGCGCCCAAGGGCTCCGCGCAGATCATCGTCGGCGAGGCCACGGTTTGCCTGCCGCTCGGCAAGCTCATCGATCTGGCGGCCGAGGAAGCCCGTCTCGAAAAGGCGATCGGCAAGGTCGATGCGGAAATGGAACGCATCGACAAGAAGCTGTCGAACGAAAAATTCGTGGCCAATGCCGATCCGGAAGTGGTCGCCGCCGAGCGCGAGCGCAAGGCAGAGCTGGAAGTGCAGCTTGCAAGCCTGAGAACGGCGCTCACGCGGGTCAGCGAAGCGGGTTAATAGCTGCCCCCGGCTCTTTTCTGAAAACAAAACGCCCCGTTCGAAACGGGGCGTTTTTGTTTCTATGTAACAATTCGTCTCGATTGATTGCTGCACCGCAACGGCGAATCATGGGCACCCGAAAGAGCGATTATTTCACGCCATGCCCGGCCAAAAACCTCTGAAACAGCCAAAAAATCCAACAAAAACGGCCTGATAAGCGCGTTTCCTCGGGAAACCCGTGAGTGTGGTTATTTGGCGACAATTCCTGCCTCAAGTGGGAATTTGTTTCATTTTATGTCTGATTGCTTCAATGGGATTAGAAAAATAACCTAAAATGATTATGCAAGGGGATCGACATGAAATTCTTACGTAAAAAATGGAGAAGTGTCGCAGAACTGTGCCAGAGTGCGGCAGATTGTCATTTGCTGCGAAGCGCTTCACTCTTTTGATGATCACATTGCCTTGATTGGGGAGAGAGATGGCAAAAACTGCAATTTTTCGCGGCGCGGTATGTTTCGCAGTCAGCATCGCGGCGGTAACGCCCTCATTGGCTGGCGGCCTTGAGCGCGGCGGTTACAATATCGACCTGCTGTTCGATCCGTCCGATTATGTTCTCGACAGTTCTGCAACCTTCGTCGCGCCGCAGCGCAAGGTGGAAAATGCGCGGGACAATCCGCTGAAGAGCGGCCCGCTGCCTGCGGCCTGGTCAAGGAGCGCAGATGACTCTGAAAACTTCTGGTCGACCCGGATCGGCGCCAAAGCGGCAATCGGTGATTTCGGCGACTGCATGTTCGACTATTCGCAGCCCTGGGGCGCGCATCTCAATCCCGGTATCTGGCAGGGATCGAGCTACAATATCGAAACCAAGGTCAAGTCGCACAATTACGCTACTACCTGCCGGGTGAAGTTCGATCTTGGCAAAGGCGACTTCTCGATTATAGGCGGTGGTTTCTATCAGGAACTCAGCGGTTATAAATACCGTCAGGTTCTCGGGCCGGCCGTTCTGGGCCTCAATCCGGCCTGGTCCAGCTTCAGCGGCGTTGGCAAACTTGAGATGGAAGGTGACGGCTGGGGCTGGCGCGTCGGCATGGCCTATGAGATTCCCGAGATCGCCTTCCGTGCGAGCCTCGTTTACAACAGCGCCGTCGATCACGACCTGACCGGTTTCGCCGACGTCAGGGCGATCCCGCAGACGCCGCCCTCCATTTCTCCGACGCTTGCGAAATACGGTGGCAAGCTCGTGCCAATCTATGGCTCTGTTTCCATGCCTGACAGTATCGAACTCAAGGTGCAATCCGGTATCGCGCCGGACTGGCTTGCTTTCGGTTCGGTGAAGTGGACGGACTGGAGCCAGATTCAGGTCATTCCTTTCTGCGCGGTCGGCACGTCGCCGTGCGTTCCGAGCGGAGCTGACACGCTCAACACGCTTGACCTGTTTTATCGCGACGGCTGGACGATTTCGGGTGGCGTCGGTCACAAGTTCAACGAACAGTGGAGCGGTGCTGTGAGCCTGACCTGGGATCGCGGTACGTCGACTGTCATCGGCACCCAGACCGACACCTGGACACTGGGCACGCAGATCGTCTACTCCCCGAACAAGAACATCGAGTTCAAGATTGCCGGCGCTCTCGGCCTCCTGACCTCCGGTAGCTCGTCCATCAATGGCGGACCGTGCGGTGCAGGCTTCACCTGCGGCAACGAGGCGGGCTACGACTTCGGCAACGACCTCGTCGCAGCCATCTCGACCGGTGTGAAGGTCAAGTTCTGACATCATCCTTCCGTAGATGCTAAAATAAAGGTCCGGTTTACCAACCGGGCCTTTTTTCATGCGCGACTATGATTCCTGCTCGATAAAATTTTCTAGCCCGAAAGTTTTGTGACGATTTGGCAACACTTTTCTGCAAGCGTGTGGGCGCGTTGGAATGTGAGCATATCTGTCCATTTCCCGCCACAAACAGGGTGCTTGGCTTATGTTTAAAGGCGCGGGAATGAAAGAACATGCAGGCGTTTGATGTGGGCCTGCGGAGTTGCAGAAAGTGAAAACGGGTTTGGATTCAGCGTTTAAGCAAGTAATACGGGAATTTCGCCCGGCTTTCTTGTCTGGCGCTGACCGGCGGATGACGGAATGCCGTTATGTTGCCGGAAATTATGCCTATATCTGTCTCACTGGAAAATTAGGGCAATTGCCGCAAAAGACCACCGGTGGTGCGCTGGAAAGTGCTGCCGGAAAGACGCAGTGTGTTCGAAAAATCGCGACCCGGCGGGGTTCGGCTTTGCAGTATTCCGCAAGTATTGGCTATATGCCGGGAAGAGTTGAGAGAAGTTCGCTGAAATGCTGAAATGTGAAGCCAACGTTTTAAAGCCGCTCCTTATGGGCATGTTGCTTGCGTCGCTCGCAATGCCTGCTGCGGCTTTTGACATCAATGCGGGCGTGACCAAGGAATCCGGCCCCTTCGACCTGTTCAAGTTCGGCTTCAAGGCCTACAAGAACGGCAACAAGGGCGAAGCCGTCGAGGCCTATCGCTACGCGGCTGAAAAGGGCCATACCGGCTCGCGCTGGGCGCTTGCCAATATGTATGCCTATGGCGATGGCGTCGCCAAGAACGACTTCGAAGCTTTCAAGATCTACAGCGAAATCGCCAGCCAGGGCGTGGAGCCGGGTTCGGAAGATACCGGCTTTTTCGTCAACGCGCTGCTTTCCCTTGCGGATTATTACCGTCACGGCATTCCCGGCAGCCCGGTGAAGATGGACCTGTCGCAGGCCCGCCAGCTTTATTTCCAGGTTGCTTCCACCTTTGGCGTCGCTGAGGCGCAGTTCCGTCTGGCTGAGATGATTCTCGCCGGCGAGGGCGGCCGCGCCGATGTGCAGCAGGCCAAGAAGTGGCTCAACCAGGCCCGCAAGCACGGCCATGCCGGCGCCATGTCGATTTTCGGCAACCTGATCTTCCAGGAAGGCCAGACGACGCAGGGGCTGGCATTCATGACGGCGGCGCTCGACAAGTGCACGGCAGCGGACTGCACCTGGATACAGAACCTGCAGGAGCAGGCTTTTTCGCTCGCCGGTGAGAACGATCGCCGCGCCGCTATCGCCCTGGCGCAGAACATGCAGTTCAACGATCCGGATTGAGGGTGCTGATAGGGGTGGTTTTATCCACCCGCCAGGAGTGGCTCAGCCGATCGGACTGAAATCGAAATAACCGCAGACCGGCACATGGTCGGACGGTTTTTCCCAGGCTCGCACATGTTTTTCGATGCTGACGGATTGCAGCCTGTCGGCCGCTTCCGCTGACAGCATCAGATGATCGATGCGGATGCCATTGTTTTTCGGCCATGCCCCGGCCTGATAATCCCAGAAGGAATAAAGTCCTGCTTCATCCGTCGTCGCACGCGCGGCATCGGTGAAACCCAGATTCTCCAGCTTGCGGAAGGCCGCACGTGTTTTCGGCAGGAACAATGCGTCGCCTTCCCACACGCGTGGGTCGTGGCAATCGAAGGGCTCGGGAATGACGTTGTAGTCGCCCGCGAGGATCAGCGGCTCCTCGAGCGCAAGGCGATCTTCGGCAAAATGCCGCAGCCGTTCCATCCAGGCAAGCTTATAGGGATATTTCACCGGATCGTCCGGCGGATTGCCGTTCGGCAGGTAAAGCGAGCAGACGCGGATCGCGCCGCCATCGACGGAAAACACGCCTTCGATGAAACGCGCCTGTTCATCGGCATCGTCACCGGGCAGGCCGCGATTGACCTCGTCGGGCTTGACCTTCGAGAGCAGCGCGACGCCGTTGAAGCCCTTCTGGCCATGGGTCTCGACGTGATAGCCGAGCGCCTCCAGCTCCAGCCGGGGGAAACCCTCGTCGACGGATTTGATTTCCTGAAGGCAGACGATATCGGGCGACGAATCCTTCAGCCACTGGCAGAGGTTTTCGATACGCGCCTTGACGCCGTTGATGTTCCAGGTGGCAATCTTCATCGGAGTTTCCCTTTTGCGGGGGTACTTTTACCCGATGCAAAAGCGATTGCTACCGTTTTTGGAAATTGGTGGTGAGGATGTCGTGGAAAGACGCCGGCGGGCGGGGTCGCTGCGTTTCTCCTCCCTCATTCCTATGACAAGCACAGGAATGAGGAGAGAGATGCGAGTTACTTCAAAGTTTGGTGGCTGGCGTGCGGATTGCGCGCCGGTATTTCCCACTCAAATAGAAAAGCTCGTACCACAGCCACAGCTTGCCACGGCATTCGGGTTCTTGATCTGGAACGACTGCCCAAGCAGATTATCGACGAAGTCGATTTCCGAGCCGGCCATATAGACGACCGACAGGCTGTCGATCAGCACCTTGGCGTCGCCGCGGGCGATCACGATGTCGTCATCGGCTTTGTCTTCGGCCAGATCGAACTTGTAGGAGAAGCCCGAGCAGCCGCCGCCTTCCACCGAGACGCGCAGCGCCTGTTTGCCGGTTTCGGCCGCGACGATCTGGGCGATTCGCTTTGCCGCAGCTTCAGAAAGGGTAATGTCGCTGTTTTCCATGTCGTTTCTCCTGCCGGGGTCAAGAACCGGAGAGCAATAATCTCGTTGTCACCATTATAAACCGGTCAAATTAACGGTCTATAGCCTGTGTGAAGGCGGTCTGCGCGGCGATGATGCTTTGCGCCGACCTCTGCGATAGGTATGAAGGGTGAATGAAAAGGTCAATGGCCGAGACCAAAAGGAAGTCCCGGCTGGAGAAGACAACAGGTGGATGCATGATCATAGACCAGCGCGCATTGGGTTTCGGAAGCGGCGAGAGGGCGGTTTTCGCCTCGGATCCATGGACCACGCGCGGGCGTCTTTTTCCCGAAACCGGAAGCCTGACGCGCTCGGAGTTCCAGCGCGACCGCGACCGCATCGTCCACACGACAGCCTTTCGCCGCCTGAAGCACAAGACGCAGGTGTTCATCAGCCCTGATGGCGACCATTATCGCACGCGGCTTACCCACACCATCGAGGTGGCGCAGATTGCCCGGGCGCTCGCCCGCGCGCTGAAGCTGGACGAGGATCTGGCCGAAGGCGTCGCGCTGGTGCATGATTTCGGCCACACGCCTTTCGGGCATACCGGCGAGGATGCGCTGGATGCGGTGCTGCTGCCCTATGGCGGCTTTGATCATAACGCCCAGTCGCTGCGTATCGTCACCAAGCTTGAGCGGCGTTACGCCGAATATGACGGCATCAACCTGACCTGGGAAACGCTCGAAGGGCTGGTCAAGCACAATGGACCGCTGGTGAATGCCAGGGGCGAGGGGATAAAGGGGCCGGTTCCGCTGCCCATTCTCGAATATTGCGAGCTGCAGGATCTGGAAATCGGCAGCTATGCCAGCCTCGAGGCGCAGGTGGCGGCGATTGCCGATGACATCGCCTATAATACCCACGACATCGATGACGGGTTGCGCGCCGGTTATCTCACCTTCGAGATGCTGGAGGAGGTGCCGTTCCTCGGCGGCCTGATGGCCGAGGTGCGGGCGAAATATCCCGTGCTCGACAAGGAGCGTTTCGCCAATGAGATCATGCGTCGGCAGATCACCCATATGGTGGAAGACGTGATCGGCGTTGCGCAGCAGAATCTCGCCCGTCTGAAGCCGAAGAGTGCGGCGGATATCCGCGCTGCCGATTTCACCGTCGCGACCTTCTCGCCGGAAATGGCCGAGACCGACCGGCAGATCAAGAAACTGCTGTTCGGCCATATCTACCGGCATCCGGAAATCATGCGCATCCGCGCCGGCGCGACACAGATCGTCACCGATCTTTTCCACCGTTATATGGAAACGCCGGCGGAAATGCAGAGCCACTACTGGGTGGACAGCATTTCCGGCATGAGCGTGGCCGCAAAAGCCCGGCATGTAGGCGACTATCTGGCCGGCATGACCGACAGTTATGCACTGCGCGCCCACCAGCGGCTGTTTGACCACACCCCCGATTTGAGATAGGGCAGCGGGCGATCGCGAAGCCGACCCGGTTAAAAGGCCGGATATAAACAGAAGCCCTTCGCGCAGGTTGGAACGATGAACATTTTTGCTGATTTCGATACCAGGATCAAAAACGCGCTCGAGACCCTCGATCTCGTGAAAGAGAACCGCGAAAAGGTCGATTTCAGTCGAATTACCGTCGAATCCCCGCGCGATCTGAGCCACGGCGATGTCGCAACCAATGCCGCCATGGTGCTGGCGAAGCCGCTCGGCACCAATCCGCGCGCGCTTGCCGAACTCATCGTGCCGGCTCTTCAGGCCGATGGCGATGTGGACAGCGTCAATGTCGCGGGTCCCGGCTTCATCAATCTCAAGGTTTCGGTCGGTTACTGGCAGCGTCTTCTCGCCGACATGATCGCGCAGGGCGTCGATTTCGGCCGCTCGACCATCGGTGCGGGCCAGAAGATCAACGTCGAATATGTTTCCGCCAATCCGACAGGCCCAATGCATGTCGGCCATTGCCGTGGCGCCGTCGTCGGCGACACGCTGGCGAACCTGCTTGCTTTTGCCGGTTATGGCGTTACCAAGGAATATTACATCAACGATGCCGGCTCGCAGATCGATGTGCTGGCCCGTTCGGTATTCCTGCGTTACCGCGAGGCGCTCGGGGAAGATATTGGCACCATTCCGTCCGGCCTTTACCCCGGCGACTATCTCGTTCCCGTCGGCCAGGCGCTGGCGGATGAATATGGCATCAAGCTGCGCGCCATGCCCGAGGAAAAGTGGATGCCGATCGTCAAGGACAAGGCGATCGACGCGATGATGGCGATGATCCGCGAGGATCTGGCGCTGCTCAACGTCCGGCACGACGTGTTCTTCTCGGAGCGCACGCTGCATGAGGGCAATGGCGGTCCGATCCTCTCGGCCATCAACGATCTCACCTTCAAGGGCCATGTCTACAAGGGCACCCTGCCGCCGCCGAAGGGCGAATTGCCGGAAGACTGGGAAGACCGCGAACAGACGCTGTTCCGCTCCACCGAGGTGGGCGACGACATGGACCGTGCGCTGATGAAGTCGGACGGTTCCTACACCTATTTCGCCGCCGACGTCGCTTATTTCAAGAACAAGTTCGACCGTGGTTTCTCCGAGATGATCTATGTGCTCGGCGCCGACCATGGCGGTTACGTGAAGCGGCTGGAAGCGGTTGCGCGCGCCGTCTCCGAAGGCAAGTCGAAACTGACGGTGCTTCTGTGCCAGCTCGTCAAGCTGTTCCGTGACGGCGAGCCGGTGAAGATGTCGAAGCGCTCCGGCGACTTCGTCACGCTGCGCGATGTTGTCGACGAAGTGGGTCGCGATCCGGTGCGATTCATGATGCTTTATCGGAAGAATTCCGAGCCGCTGGACTTCGATTTCGCGAAAGTGACCGAACAATCTAAGGATAATCCGGTTTTTTACGTGCAATACGCGCATGCCCGTTCCATGTCGATCTTCCGGCAGGCGCAGGAAGCGTTTCCGGGGCTTTCTCCTTCGGCTGAGGAGATGGCGGCTTCTGTTGCTTTGATTAGCGATATCAATGAGTTGCAGCTGGTTGCAAAGCTTGCGGAATATCCGCGGCTGATCGAATCGGCGGCCCTTTCGCATGAGCCGCACCGGCTTGCTTTTTACCTCTACGATCTCGCCAGTTCCTTCCATGGACACTGGAACAAGGGTAAAGACCAGCCGGAATTACGTTTTATTAACGATAAAAACCGAGAATTGAGCATTGCCAGACTTGGGCTGGTGAATGCTGTCGCAAATGTTTTGAGGTCCGGCCTTACGCTTTTAGGAGCGGACGCACCTGCTGAAATGCGATAACATATCACCATTATTTGCTCACAATACGCTGGCAAGAGCTGCAATGCGTAGATGGTGGAACACGTAATGGTCGAAAAAAATGTCGCGTATAACCGGGACGCCCGGTCCGAAGGGTTCGCTGACAACGATCCTCTGGCAGAACTGGCCCGTATCGTCGGCTTCGAAGATCGTCCTTCGCATGCGGGTTCCGAGGCTCAGCCATCGGGGACCCGCCGCGAACCCGAATTCAATCTCGAAGATGAGCTTCTGAGGGAATTCGAGGTTTACGACGCACCGCACGCCGATCCGGTCGTTCTTGATCCGGCAAACGATGTCCGTGCGGGCATCCACCCCAAAGATTTCATGCAGCGTGTCGAATCGGTTTTCGCCCGCCGCGAGCCCGAGCTTGCGCCGGCGGATGAACCCGCGCCGGTGGCCGCATCCACACCGGAGGTGAGGGAAGAGCCGCTTCCGGAAGTCGATCAGGCCTATATTCACAACTACGTCGAAACGACCACGCAGGACATTCGTGCGGATTTCCGCGACGATGCCTCCGCGGTGGCGGAAGTTTTCGATGTGCATTCGCGCCAGTCGCGTCCCGCCGAGCCGATGGTTTACCAGCCCGTCGCCCAGCAGGTGGCATGGGAAGAACCGCAGGCCGCAGAACCCGCAGAGCCGGAATGGCACACGATGCCGGAGCTTCCGGCCGATGTTTCGAGCAACATTCACGCCGATGTTCATTCCTATGCGCCGGAGCCGCAGGCTTTCGATCTCGCCGATGAGGTGGAAATAGCTGTCGCCGAGGAGGCGCCCGCACCGGTTTCCGTGCGTCCGCCATCGCATGGCGGCCGTTCTTCGCTGGAATTTTCCAGCCTGCGGCTGCCGCTCGCCAACTTCGGCGCGCGCCGGGATGTTTCGGCCGCCGATCCGAAGCGGGTCGAATCGCGTTCCGAGCAGCAGCCTGCCGCAGCCCGTATCGAGCCGCAGGTCGAAGCCGCGCCTGCCGTTGTGCAGGCGGAAGAGACCGCGCCGTCCTTTATGCCTCCGGTCGCCGAGACCTTTGCGCCTGCCGCAGAGCCTCTGGCGTTCGAGGCTGCCGGGAAGCCGGTAGCGAAACATCTCTCGCCGATGGACGAGCTGATTTACGACGTCGCGAAATATTCCATTCCCGGTCGCGGCGAAACACCGCTGGTGCAGGACGTTCCCGCTGCGCAGGCCGCGAAGGTGGAGCCGCCCGTGGTTGCCGCCGCGCCGGTGAAGGCAGCGCCGATTGTCGCTGCCGCGCCCGCAGCACCCGCTGAAGAACTTGATTTCACGGATTTCGCCGGCTTCAACGATGATGATTTCGAGCTTGCGCTCGACGATCTCGATCTTGATCTGGACCTGTCTGAAATTGCCGAGGCGGAAGTTGCGCCTGCGCCCGCACCGCAGCCCGTTCGTCAGCCGCCAGCCGCTCCGGTTGCCGCTGCTGCCGTTGCGCCGCAGCCGGTGAGGGAACAGCCAGCACCTCAGCCGCGCCCGGCTCCCGTTGCCGTTGTCGCACCCGTGGCCGCTGCTGCGGTTCAGCCGCGTCCGGCCGCCGCAGCACCGCAGCCGGCCGCGCCGCAGACGCTGGAAAGCCTGCCTTTCGATCCTTCGCAGATCGGCGAGACGGAAGAGCATCCGGAAAACATCATCGAGATGGACGTGCCGGAACTGCCGGTCGGGGTTTTCGAACCCAAGCCGACCGCGCGCCGCCACGAGGAAGATCTCGATATCGATACCGAGCTTGCGACGCTGTTTGCGCCTGCGGTTGCCGGCGGTCTCGACCGTCATAAGCACGCGGAAAACCGTGGCGCCGCCCAGGTGCGTCCCGCGCAGGCTCCGGAAGAGGCCGATGAATTCGAACGGGCGCTGGAAGAGGATTTCCGCCGCTCCATGCAGGAGGCTGCGGCTTCCCGTGGCAGCGCCCAGCGCGATGCCGAAAACACCTATGTCGACCATCAGGCGGCCTATCGTGAGGAAGATGAACGCGGCGGTCGCCGCTGGATCATGCCGGTTGCCGCTGCAATCGGTCTGGTGCTGATCGGTGGCGGCGTTTACGCGCTGGTCTCCGGCGGTTCGTCCAGCACGGGTTCCAATGGCGCGCCGGTCATCATCTCCGCCGATAACGATCCGATGAAGGTCGTTCCGGAAAATCCGGGCGGTCGCGTTGTGCCGAACCAGGACAAGGCGGTTTATGACCGCGTGGCCGGCGGCAGCGCCGCCGATCCGAAGCAGCCGGCGCTGATTTCCAGCAACGAGCAGCCGGTGGATGTGGTTCAGCGCACGCTGATCCCCGAACAGTTGCCGCTGGAAGGCGAAAACGACGCGGATGTGGAAGCCGCCAGCACGCCGGTTGGCGAAACGGAAGATCCGCGCCTGCTTTCGCCGGAAGAAAAGGCCGCACAGACCGAAGGTTCGGCTGCAACCGGCGTTTCGCCGCGCAAGGTCCGCACCATGATCGTCAAGCCTGACGGCACGCTGGTTGCCCAGGAAGTCGAGGTGCCGGCAGCCCAGCCGCCGAAGGCCGACAAGGTCGAGGAGCTTGCAGCACCGCAGACCGCAAAGCCGGGTGAGGGCGCTCCCGCCGTCATCGCCGCATCGCGGGTTCCGGTTGCGCCGGAACAGGCTCAGCCCCAGGCAAATACGCCTGCCGCCGCCGCCAAGCCGGCAGCGCAGTCGGCAGCACCGCTTCCTGCGGCGCGTCCGTCCTCGCAGCCCGCCAATGTGGTGGCAACGGTGACCAACCAGGGCAATGTCCGCCCGGCGGCAACTGCTCCTGCGCAGCAGCAGGCCGCGCAGCAGCAGACGGCAGCCGCAACGCCTGCGGCCACCAGCACGCCTTCCGCCGGTGGTTACTACATCCAGATCGCCTCGCTGCCGAGCCAGGCGGAAGCCCAGAAGTCCTACCAGAACATGTCGGCCAAGTTCGGCTCGGTCATCGGTGGACGCGGCGTCGACATCAAGGCCGCCGAAATCGCCGGCAAGGGCACGTTCTACCGCGTCCGCATCCCGGCGGGCGACAAGAACGAAGCCGTGGCGCTGTGCGAAAAGTTCCGCTCGGCCGGCGGTAGCTGCCTCGTGGCGCGGTGATAGAGGCCAATAGGGCTTGTAAGATTGGGGTTGCCGTCTAAGGCAACCCTTCTTTGGGTGGGGAAGGGTTTTCCCCACACGCGACGTCATCCTCGGCCTTGTGCCGAGGATCTGCAACGTTTCGCCAGCCGGTCGGTTGCAGATGCTCGGGACAGGCCCGAGCATGACGGCGGAGAGTTTGACACTCCTCCCCACGCCTTTCGGTACAAGGCCATTTCCCATTCCATTTCCTGCGAGCGTGACACCATGACCGATTGCAAAGCTATGATCCTCGGATGCAGCGGGCTTTCGCTGACTGCCGACGAGATTGCCCTTTACCGCGATGAGCAGCCCTGGGGCTTCATCCTGTTCGGGCGCAATATTGGCGAGCCGCAGCAGATCACCGATCTCGTCGCCGCCATGCGTGATGCCGTCGGGCGGCCAGATGCGCCGGTGCTGATCGATCAGGAGGGCGGGCGCGTGCAGCGTATCAAGCCGCCGATCCTGCAGGCCTATCCGAACGCCCGTATTCTCGGTGAAATCTATGAGCGCGACCGGGGGGCGGGTCTGCGCGCCGCCTGGCTGATGTCGCGCCTGCATGCTTTCGACCTCATGAAATTCGGCATCAATGTCGATTGCCTGCCGGTGCTCGATGTGCCGGTGGAGGGCGCCAGTAACGTCATCGGTAATCGCGCCTATGGCTATACGCCGACAATGGTGGCCGAGATGGGGCAGGCGGCGGCCGATGGGCTGAAGGCGGGCGGCATGCTGCCTGTCATGAAACATATGCCGGGCCATGGCCGCGGCATGGTGGATTCGCACCATGAACTGCCGGTCGTCGATGTGCCGCTCGATGAGCTGGACGCCCATGATTTCGTACCGTTCCGGGCGCTGAACCGCGAATTGATGGCGATGAGCGCGCATCTGGTATTCAACGCCGTCGACCGCGAACGGCCGGCGACGACCTCGCCGAAGGTGATCGAGGAAATCATTCGCGGCCGGATCGGATTTGACGGCCTGCTGATGTCCGACGACAGTTCCATGAATGCGCTGAAGGGCACGCTCGGTGAAAGAGCTGCGAATATTGTTGCGGGCGGCTGCGATATAGTCTTGCATTGCAACGGTGTGATGGGTGAAATGCTTCAGGTCGTGAAGGAGGTTCCCGTTCTTTCCGGCCGTTCGCTGGAACGGGTGCAGGCCGTGGAAGCGGGTTTCCCCGTTGCGGACCCTTCCGATGAAGCGGAGCTGAGAGCCGAATTCAACGCCATGTGGGCCGTTTCCTGACAGTCGGGCGGCGGCCCGTTACTCGGGACGACAGGCCGGACGCCCGGCGGATGGAACAATGGCCGCAGACAAGTCTCGCAATTCGACACCGATGGACAAGCTCTGGCAGGATGTGACGCCGGAGCGGTTGACGGGCGAGGCCGGGCTGGTCATCGATGTCGCGGGTTTCGAAGGCCCGCTCGATTTGCTGCTGCATCTTGCCCGCACGCAGAAGGTCGATCTTTCGCGCATTTCGGTGCTGGCGCTTGCCGAACAATATCTGCAATTCGTGGAAAGCGCGCGCCGCGTGCGTATCGAGCTTGCGGCCGATTATCTCGTGATGGCGGCGTGGCTCGCCTTCCTCAAATCCAAGCTCCTCATTCCGCAGCAATCGAAGGATGACGGTCCCTCGGGCGAGGAAATGGCCGCGACGCTGGCGTTCCGGCTGAAACGCCTGGAGGCGATGCGCGAGGCGGCGGAACGCCTCGTCAACCGCGCCCAGCTCGGCCGCGATGTTTTTGCCCGTGGCGCGCCGGAGCATATTCCCCATATCAACCGCTCGGCCTATGAGGCGAACCTCTACGATCTCCTGAGCGCCTATGCCAATCTGCGGCAGCGGCAGGCGATTACCCAGGTCACGATTGAAAAGCGGCAGGTCTGGTCGCTTGTCGAGGCGCGTGAGCTTCTGACCCATCTCCTCGGCGATGTCGGAGAATGGACCGTGCTCGATCAATATCTGCTGCAATATGTGCCTGATCCCGCCATGCGGGTGACGGCGATAGCCAGCGCCTTTGCCGCTTCGCTGGAGCTGGTGCGCGAGGGCTCGCTGCAAATCCGGCAGGAGGGCGCTTTCCAGCCCATTTATATGCGTAAGGGTGGACGAGACGACCGTGCGGTGAATGCCGAAAGGACTGACAATGATGAATGACGATGAGACCGCCGAGGCCACCATCGCGGCTGACGGGGCCGAGCCCGAACCCACGGTATTTTCCGAGCGCCAGTTGAAGGAGGCCGAGCGGATCGCCGAGGCCTTGGTCTTTGCCTCGTCCGAGCCGGTTTCCGTGGCCTTCATCGCCGAGCGCCTGCCGCGCGGCATGGATGTCGTCGCCATTCTGCAGCATCTCAAGGTTCTTTATGCGGAGCGGGGCGTCAATCTCGTGCAGGTGGGTGGGCAGTGGGCTTTTCGCACAGCCGGCGATCTTTCCTTCGTCATCCGCGCCGAGGAAAAGGAGCCGAAGAAGCTGTCGCGCGCGGCGCTGGAAGTTCTGGCGATTATCGCATATCATCAACCGGTGACACGCGCCGAAATCGAGGAAATTCGCGGCGTTCAGACCTCGCGCGGCACGCTTGACGTGCTGATGGAGGCGGGCTGGGTGAGGTTCCGTGGCCGCAGGCGCACACCCGGCAGGCCGGTGACGATCGGCACCACGGTGGAGTTTCTCGACCATTTCGGCCTTGAGGAATTGCGCGATCTGCCGGGCCTCGAGGAGCTGAAGGGGGCAGGGCTGCTTTCGGGCCGCATTCCCTCCAATTTCGGCGTTCCTCTGCCGATGATGAGCGACGAATTGCGTGAGGACGAAGACCCGATCACGCAGCTCGATCTCGAGGAACTGGGCCTGCTTGCGCCGGGCGGCGGTGATGGCGACGACTGATATCGCCATCCTGTTGGCAGGGCCACGAAAACTTTATGCGCACTCGCTGTTGAAGCGACGATTTGTCGTTTGAAAAAGCCTTTCAAACGTCTTACATCGTCTGAAAGCGAAATTCAGGAGTTTCAGTTATGGGTTCTTTTAGTGTGTGGCATTGGCTCATCGTGCTGGTGATCGTTCTCGTCCTCTTCGGACGCGGCAAGATCCCGGAATTGATGGGCGATGTCGCAAAGGGCATCAAGAGCTTCAAGAAGGGCATGGCTGACGAAGACCAGACGCCGCCGCCGGCCGATGCCAACACGAAGACCGTCGACCACAAGGCTGACGAGATCAAGTAAGCGGCCTGTCGCCGCTTGGTGTGGGACTGGCGCTAGAGCGTCGTGCGTTCTTTCGGACGCAAAAGGACGCTCTACCACTTGTATGTTGCGCATCGTTCCGGTCGAAAATCGATTCCGATTTTTGGGGCCGATGCGCTAGGGTCTCGGGAGCATATTGATGTTAGATATCGGCTGGAGCGAGCTTCTGGTGATTGCGGTCGTGTTGATCGTGGTCGTCGGGCCGAAGGACTTGCCGCCCATGATCCGCGCTTTCGGCAAGACGATGGCCGGCCTTCGCAAGATGGCGGGGGATTTCCGCACCCAGTTCGACGAGGCCCTCAAAGAGGCCGACATGGACGATGTGCGCCAGACCATCTCCGATGTCCGCAATCTCAACCCCACCAACTCGCTGCGCGATGCGATGAACCCGCTTCGCCAGCTTGGCAATGAGATCAAATCCGATCTGCAGAAGGCGACCACCCCGCCGGACGGTCTGTCTTCCACCCCTGCGCCCGTCACAAGCGAGCCGGTTGCGCCGCTGGTGAGCGTGCCCGAGCCGGAGATGAAGCTGCCGGATGTGCCGCCTGTTGTCGCCGCATCCGCCGCGCCGGTCGCCGCAGCCGTCGCTGCGGAGGAGAAGCCGAAGCGCGCACGGGCGAAATCGATTGCGACGGTGGAGGCGGAAGCGGTTGCCGCCAAGCCCAAACGCGCCGCCCGCAGCAAGGCCGCAGCGGCAACGCCCGAAACCGCCCCGGCGACGAAAACCGCCGCGAAAGCCAGTGAGCCTGCCGTTTCGAAGCCCGCTGTTTCCAATCCCACCGTGAAGGCCGTCGCCAAAAAGGCGGCCGTCAGGAAGTCGGCCGCAGACAAGGCGGTTGTGGCCGAGACCAAGCCGGCGAAAACGGCAAAAACCAAGGCCGCAAAGCCCAAAAAGGATGAAGCATGAGCGGGGATATCGAGGACAAGCCGCAGCCGCTTATCGAGCATCTCATGGAGTTGCGCACGCGGCTGATCTGGGCGCTCGGCGCGTTCTTCGTCGCCTTCATCGCCTGTTTCGCCGTTGCCAAGCACCTGTTCAACCTGCTCGTCATTCCTTACAAATGGGCGGTTCTGTGGGCGGGCCTCGATGTCACGAAATCGTCGCTGATCTACACCGCGCCGCAGGAATTCTTCTTCACGCAGATCAAGGTCGCCATGTTCGGCGCGATGGTGATCTCGTTTCCGGTGGTCGCCTCGCAGCTCTATAAATTCGTGGCGCCCGGTCTCTATAAGAACGAACGGGCGGCTTTCCTGCCGTTCCTCATCGCGTCGCCGATCCTTTTCCTCATCGGTGCGGCGCTCGTCTATTTCTTCTTCACGCCCATGGTCATGTGGTTCTTCCTCGCCATGCAGCAATTGCCCGAGGACGGCGAGGTGGCGATTTCGCTGATGCCGAAGGTATCGGAATATCTCAGCCTCATCATGACGCTGGTTCTCTCCTTCGGTCTGGTGTTCCAGCTGCCTGTCGTGACCACGCTTCTGGCGCGCGTTGGGCTTTTGACCAGCGACTGGCTGCGGGAAAAGCGTAAGTTCGCGATCGTCCTCGCCTTCGTGGTCGCCGCCGTGCTGACGCCGCCGGATCCCATGTCCCAGATCGGTCTTGCGCTGCCTGCGATCATTCTCTACGAGATTTCCATCTACATGGCTCGACTCGTGGAGAGGAAACGTGCGGCAGAATCCGCAAGCACGGAGCTGGAGGAGACCTGACATTCTTGAAGGTCTCGCCGCTCACGACATTTCCTCGCGCCGGGCTTATGCCCGGCGTTTTGCTGTAAAACGCGACGATGCAACAACGGTCTGGAACGACGATGCACGACATTAAATGGATACGCGAAAACCCCGAAGCTTTCGATGCGGCGCTTGCGCGCCGAGGTGCTGAGCCCGCCGCCAGCGGCCTGATCGCGCTCGATGAAAAGCGCCGTTCCGTCATCCAGTCCCTGCAGGATATGCAGTCGCGCCGCAATGCCGCCTCCAAGGAAATCGGCGCCGCCATGGCGCAGAAGAACATGGAGCTTGCAGAAAAGCTTAAAGCCGAAGTCGCCGATCTCAAGGAAAACATGCCGCGCGCGGAGGAGGAGGACCGTCAGGTCACCGCCGAGCTCAACGATGCCCTGTCGCGTCTGCCCAACATGCCCTTTGACGACGTGCCCGACGGCAATGACGAGCATGACAATGTGGTGGCCCGTGTGGTCGGCCAGAAGCCCGGCTGGAACCACGAGGCCAGGGAACACTTCGATATCGGCGAAGCGCTCGGCTATATGGATTTCGAGCGCGCCGCCAAGCTTTCCGGTGCACGTTTTACCGTGCTGACCAGCCAGCTCGCGCGTCTGGAACGGGCGCTCGGCCAGTTCATGATCGACCTGCACACCGGCGAACACGGTTATACCGAAGTGTCCTCGCCGCTGATGGTGCGCGACGAGGCGATGTTCGGCACCGGCCAATTGCCGAAGTTTACCGAGGACCTGTTCAGGACCACGGATGGCCGCTGGCTGATCCCGACGGCGGAAGTGACGCTGACCAATCTCGTCTCCGGCGAAATTCTCGACCAGGAGAAGCTGCCGCTGCGCTTCACCGCGCTGACGCCGTCCTTCCGTTCGGAAGCGGGCTCGGCCGGCCGCGACACGCGCGGCATGCTGCGCCAGCACCAGTTCTGGAAGTGCGAACTCGTCTCCATTACCGATGCGGAAAGCGCCGTTGCCGAACATGAGCGCATGACGGCCTGCGCCGAGGAAGTGCTGAAGCGTCTTGGCCTGCATTTCCGCACCATGACGCTCTGCACCGGCGACATGGGCTTCAGCGCCCGCAAGACCTACGATCTGGAAGTGTGGCTGCCCGGCCAGAACACCTATCGCGAAATTTCGTCCTGCTCGGTCTGCGGCGATTTCCAGGCGCGGCGCATGAATGCGCGTTATCGCGGCAAGGACGACAAGGCGACGAAGTTCGTGCACACGCTGAACGGCTCCGGCACGGCTGTCGGCCGCTGCCTGATCGCGGTTCTCGAGAATTATCTGAACGAGGACGGTTCCGTCACAATTCCAGACGTGCTGCTGCCCTATATGGGCGGTCTGAAGCGCATCGAGAAGGCGGCCTGATTGTTCGTCTGCTAAGGGCGCGGCCGTCATTCCGGCCTTGAGCCGGAATCCAGCCAGCCCAAGTCCTTGGGCTGAAAAAGACTCTTCCCGCCGCGCAGACGCGCGTCGACTGGATTCCGGCTCAAGGCCGGAATGACGGTCGTGGGGGTGCTTCTGTGAGAGAAATCATTGTGTCCTCATAGTGGGATACAGCAGCGGAGGAAAACATGCGGATTTTGCTGACCAATGACGACGGTATCCACGCCGAAGGTCTGGCCGTGCTGGAGCGTATCGCCCGCACGCTGTCCGACGATGTCTGGATCGTCGCACCGGAGACCGACCAGAGCGGTCTCGCGCACTCGCTGACCCTGTCCGAACCGCTGCGTCTGCGAAAAGTTTCCGACAAGCATTTCGCGCTGCGCGGCACGCCGACCGATTGCGTCATCATGGGCATTCGCGAAGTGCTGCCGGAAAAGCCGGATCTCGTGCTCTCCGGCGTCAATGCCGGCGCCAACATGGCCGATGACGTGACCTATTCCGGCACCATTGCCGGCGCCATCGAAGGCACGCTGCAGGGCGTGCGCTCCTTTGCGCTCAGCCAGGCGTTTAGCCATGCCGATGGTCGCGTCGTGCCCTGGGAAGTCGCCGAAACCTTTGCGCCGGATCTTTTGCGCAAGCTGATGAATGTGGAACTGCCCGATGGCACGTTCCTCAATCTGAATTTCCCCAATTGCGCGCCCAAGGATGTGCAGGGCGTTTCCGTGACCGGACAGGGCAAGCTCGATTTCGGCCTGACGGTGGAAGAGCGTCAGGATGGCCGTGGTTTTCCCTATTACTGGCTGCGCTTCGGCGAGCGTCTCGGCACCTTCCGCGAAGGCACCGATATCCACGCTTTGAAACATGGCAAGATTTCCGTCACACCGCTTAAGCTTGACCTGACGGACTACACGGTGAAGGATCGGGTTGCGCAAGCACTTGGATTCGGAGTCGCCGATTGAAATCCGCAATGGTCGAAAAGGAAGGTTTTGCCGCTCTCGTTCTCCGCTTAAGGGGCGAGGGGATTTCCGATCTTGACCTTCTGACGGCGGTCGAGCAGACGCCACGCTCCAAATTCGTGCCGCCGCAATTTGCGGCGGACGCCTATTCCAGCCGCACGATCCCGATCGACTGCGGCGCCTTCATGGAAGGCGCCGACATGGCGGTGAAGATCCTTGCCCGGCTGCAACTGAAACCCGGCCAGCGTGTGCTGGAAATCGGCACGGGCAGCGGTTTCATGACCGCGATCATCGCGCGCCGGGTGGAGCGCGTCTTTTCGCTGGAGCGTTACAAGACGCTGGTGCAGCAGGCGCAGAACTGTCTCGACGATCTCTCCATCCGCAATGTCGTCATTCGTCAGGCGGATGGCAGCAACGGTCTGGTGGGCGAGGGTACCTTCGACCGAATCGTTTCCACCGCCGCCTTCACCACCATGCCACGCTTCTTTGCCGAGCAGATCGTTTCGGGCGGCATGATGATCGCGCCGATCATTCTCGAAGACGAGCGTTGCGTGATGACGCGCTTCTCCAAGACCGGCAGCCGCTTCGAGAAGGAAGAGCTGTTCGAAGCGCCTTACCTGCCGCTCAGCACTCATATTGCGCGTCACTTGTGACAAAATGAAAATTTTGGAGACACTCTATTTTTGTCTCCTAATGTTCTGAATTGCCGCAACTATCTGATTTTCAATATCATTATTGTATCAACATGACGCATCCGGTTTTCGTCATGGTTATCGAAGTGTCAAAAAAGCGCTGAACGGCTTAACGTTTTAACGGCGTGGTAACACTAACGCGCTTTAATCATAAACATCGACGCATGGTTTTCCCCACCTCGGGAAATGGGCCTTGCAAGAAGTGAAATTTGTGCCGGATCGGTCTCGATGCGGCGGGTTGGCGTCAGTGTAGATCGAGTCATGCGTATGAGACATTCGTCTAAAATCGGAAAATCAGTCGCAAAAATGTTCGCAGCGGCATTGCTGGCAAGCGTCGCAACGGGCTGTAGCTCGGATGCAACGCGGTTCAGCGGCCTCTTTTCCAGTGGACCGGATCAGATGACCACGGCGTCAATTCCCGCCCGTCAGGGCGGCGGTGCTTACGGGCAGGCCCCGGTTCCGCAGGGCGACATGAATGGCGGTTACGCCTCTGCCGCACCGCAGGGCGGTTATGCCAACCAGAACATGGCGGGCAATTCCTACCCGCAATCGGGTGGTTATGGCGGCGTTCAGCCTTCCACGGCCCGCTCGGCTTCGGCCTCTCCGGTGCAGCGTTCCGAGCTGTCGGCGCCGACGGCGGTGGCAAGCCGCGATCCGTCGACCCGCAACGAAGCCATGGCCCAGCCTTTCCCGTCTGCTCAGCCCAAGGCCGCGCCGTCGCTTGCTGCGCCCGCCCGGCAGGCTGCCGCTCCCGTCACCGACAATCTGACCACCGCAACCGTTCGTTCCGACAAGAACGGCTGGCACACCGATGGCGCTTCCTCCGTGACCCTGCGTCCCGGCGAAAGCATCGCGACCCTCTCCAACCGCTACGGCGTTCCGGAAAAGGAACTGCTGCGCGTCAACGGTCTGAAGACCGCTTCCGCCGCGCAGGCCGGCCAGTCGATCCTCATTCCGAAGTTCGGTCAGGTCCGCAATGCCGCCAAGGACGCGGCCGGCGATATCGCTCTCAACCGCAATGGCGACCAGCCGACACCGCTGCGTAGCCCCGAAGGGAATGTGGCCGTACTGCCGTCGCAGGCCGCCGCCCGTGACAAGGTTTCCTCCGAAACCGGCAAGCTGACGCCTCCCGGCGGCAAGCCGCTGCCGCCCACCGGCGGCTACAAGGTTCAGCCGGGCGATAGCCTGGCGAAGATTGCCCGCGAAAACGGCGTGTCGGTCTCTGCCCTCAAGGCGGCAAACGGTCTCAGCAACGAAAGCATCCGCGTCGGCCAGACGCTCAACATGCCTGGCGCTTCGACGGATGCCATCAAGACGGCTTCCGTTCCCGCCAAGGAAGCGGCCAAGCCGGTCGAAACCGCATCCGCCAAGCCTGAGCCCTACAAGGCACCGGCTGCTGCCGCGGCTCCGACTGCACCTGCCACACCGGCCACCGCCAGTGTCAGCGACATCGAGAAAAAGGCCGACATGGCCTCCGTCGCACCTGAATCCACGGGCATCGGCAAATATCGCTGGCCGGTTCGCGGCGCGGTCATCAACAATTTCGGCGATAATGTCGAAGGCAGCCGCAACGATGGCATCAACATCTCCGTTCCGGAAGGCACGCCGATCAAGGCCGCTGAAAACGGCGTGGTCATCTATGCGGGCAACGGCCTGAAGCAGCTCGGCAACACGGTTCTCGTCCGCCATGACGACGGCAAGGTCACCGTTTACGGCAACGCCGCCAATCTCGACGTGCAGCGCGGACAGAAGGTCCAGCGCGGCCAGACCATCGCCACATCGGGCATGACCGGCAGCGCCAAGCGTCCGCAGGTTCACTTCGAAGTTCGCAAGGATGCGACGCCGGTGAACCCCTCCAGTTTCCTTGAATAGGTATTGCGTCTCAAGGAATGATGAAGCCGGGTGAAGAGCCCGGCTTTTTCATTTTTGGGGTGGGGGATCACGGGAGATTGCGTCGTCGTTGCGGCAGGCGTTGTGGGTTTCGGCTTCATGGCACATCTCCTCCGTCATGCCGGACCTGATCCGGCATCCAGCGCGCGTCGGCGCGGAAAGAAGGACTCCTTTCAGCCCAAGGACTTGGGCTGGCTGGATACCGGCTCAGGGCCGGTATGACGGAAGTGGGGAGGCGGCCTGGGCGCCGACGCCGCTCCGTTCTGACGCCTGTTTATGCCCTCACCAGTCCCACCGTCCTCTCGATGAAATCGGCAATGGCGCCGGTATCGTCGAGATCGAAAACCGGCAGCGCCGTGTCTGTCACCGCATGGTCGGCGGCAATGGCGACGATATGCGGATCGAGCGGCGCAAGCGGTTCGGTCTTGGCGGCCTCCAGCCGGCGTGCTTCGATCTTCGGCACGGGCTCGTATTTGTAGCCTTCGATCAGCACCAGATCGCAGGGGGCGAGGCGGGCGAGAATATCCTCGAAGGAGGGTTCCGGTTCGCCGCGCAATTCATGCATGATGGCGAAGCGGGTGCCGGAAACGATGGTAACTTCATGTGCGCCGGCCTGCCGGTGACGCCAGCTATCCGCGCCGACCTTGTCGATATCGAAATCATGATGGGCGTGCTTGATGGTGGAGACGCGGTAGCCGCGCGCCGTCAGCTCGGTGACGATACGGACCGCAAGGCCGGTCTTGCCCGAGTTCTTCCAGCCGGCGATGCCGAAGACCTTTTGTGCTGTCATGATTGCAGGTTCTCCAGATAGCTGCGCGCCAGCGCCAGTTCATCCGGCGTGTTGATGTTGAAGAACGGATCAAGGCTGCCCTTTGCCGTTTCCAGCGGCGGGAAGGCCACGCCGAGGGTGACATGGCGGGCGAGATAGGCGCGGATGCGCCGGTTCGCATCGTTCTTCAGCCACGCCTCGAGATCGTCGGCCAGCGCCAGCGGCCACAGCGCAAAAACCGGGTGAAGCTGGCCGCTGGAGGCGGCGATGACGATTGCATTGTCCGACAGGTGTTCGCAAAGCCGCGCCACGAGATCGTCCGGGAAAAACGGGCTGTCGGCGGGCGCCGTCAAAAAGTGGCTCGCCGCATCCCCGCGGTGCTGGAAATGGCGCATGCCGGCCAGAATACCCGCGAGCGGCCCGGCATGGCCGTTCAGCGTATCGGGCAGCAGCGGCAGGCCGAAACTCTCCGCCCAGCCATTGGCTGCGTTGATGGTGACATCTGAGACCTGCGGCGTGATGCGGCTGATGACATGCGAGATGAGGGGCGCATTGCCCAATTGCACCATCGCCTTGTTGCTGCCCATGCGCCGCGAAAGCCCGCCGGCGAGCACGAGACCGGGTATTTCGAAAGGGGCCGTCATTCCCGCTTTTCCTGCAGCCTTACGACATAGGTGGTGAGGAGGGCGACAAGGCCGGTCGCCAGCATCACCAGAAGAAGCGGCCAGGTTCCGTCCTCTCTGGACAGGACCGAGGAGGCGAGCACCGAGAGGGCGGCGCCGCCGCCGATGGTCATCGCGCCGCCGAGGCCGGAGGCGGAACCGGCCAGATGCGGCTGGACGCTGACCATGCCGGCATTGGCGCTTGGCAGTGTCACGCCGTTACCGACACCGATCAAGGCGAGCGGCACGAAAAACGCATAGGCGCTTTCCGCCCCGGCGGAGATGAGCACCATGGTCGTGGCGATGCCCGCAATGGCGATGACATTGCCCGACAGCATCATGCGGGTAATGCCGATTTCGCTCGCATAACGGCCGGAGATGAAGTTGCCGAGCATGTAACCGCTGGCCATGAAGAAGAATTGCAGGCCGAGCATGGCCGGCGCAAGCCCGTAAAGCACGCTGCCGACAAAGGGCGCACCGCCGAGGAAGGAGAAGAACATGCCCGATGAGAAGGTCGAGGTCAGCGCGTAACCCCAGAACAGCGGCGAGCACAGCAGTTCCGGCCAGGCGTGAAACTGCTGCGAAAAGCTCGCCGATTTATTGTGGTTGGTTTCGCCGAGATCGAACCAGGCGAGCACCAGAATACCAACGCCGAGCAGGGAGAGGAGGGCGAAGCTCGATTGCCAGCCGGAAATGTCGTTAAGCAGGCCGCCAACCGTCGGCCCCACCATCGGCACCACGGACATGCCCATGGTCACGTAACCGATCATCGAGGCCGCCTGTTCCATCGGCACCATGTCGCGCACGATGGCGCGCGCCAGCACGAAGCCGGAAACGACGGCCGCCTGCGCGACGCGCCCGATCATGAAGACGGTGATATTGGGCGCGAGCATGCAGACGAGCGTTGCGACGATCATGATGGCGATGCTGGCCAGCATGACCGGGCGGCGTCCGAAGAGATCGGAAAGCGGGCCGATGATGAGTTGCAGGCAGGCGGTGGCGGCAAGATAACCCGAAACGGCAAATTGCATCACCGCGTAGTCGGTCTCGAAATAAACCGCCATGGCCGCAAGCGAGGGCAGGAACACATTCATGCACAGCGCCGCGACGCCGGCGATGACGACCAGCGTGATGATGTGGGGCGGGGTGGTCCTGTCCAGAAAACGGCCGCTGTTCATGTCATTCTCCCGCCTCTTCCGTAACGGCAGCTTTCGTTACGGAAGCCGGCCGTACCGTGGTTGCGGCGGTGGGTGTGGCGGCTGCGCGCTTGGCCATCTGCGAGCGCTTGCGCAGGCTTTCGCGGTAGAAGGTATAAAGGCCGGAGCCGATGACGATCATGGCGCCGACGATGGTGTAATTGTCGATCTTTTCGTTGAAGAAGAACACGCCGATCATGAAACCCCAGAGCAGACCGGTATAACGGAACGGCGCGACGAAGGAGATTTCGCCTGATCGCATCGACAGTATGATCGCCTGATAGCCGACCAGCACCAGAATGGCCGAAGCCGCCAGATGCGATACGATCATGAAGTTCATCGGTTGCCAGCCGCCGAAGGGCACGATCAGCAGGCCGCCCACCGCCATGTTGACGAAGGCGGTGATGACGGTGATGGCGAGGGAGGGCACATCGGCATACATTTTCCGGGTCAGCAGATCGCGCGCAGCGGTGACGGCGAGCGATGCGACGACCAGAAGCGCACCCGGCGTGAAGCCTTCCGGGCCGGGCCTGATGATAACGAGCACGCCGATAAAGCCGACGATGATCGCCACCCAGCGCCGCCAGCCCACGGGCTCACGCAGAAACAGCGCCGCACCCAGCGTCACCACCAGGGGCAGGGACTGCAATATGGCCGAGGCATTGGAAAATTCGATAAGGCCGAGCGCCGTCAGATAGAGCACGGCCGCAGTCACCTCGCAGAGACAGCGCAGGATGATGATGGGGCGCAGGAGGGTTTTCAGCGGCCGAAGCGCGCCGAAATGGCGGGCGGCGATATAGATCAGCACCACCGTCATGATGCCGCGGACGAACATAATCTGGCCGGTGTTGATATAGGGGGTGACGGATTTCGTCAGGGCGTCATTGGCCGTGAAGCTTGCCATGGCGAGCGCCATGAATAGGGCGCCGCGCGTATTGTCCGTCAATGCCATTCCAAAATATCCCAGACCATGCGCGGTTTTCCCGGCCGCCCTTTCGGGGCGGTTTGGGCCGCCTTTCCGGCGTGACCGCGCATTCCTCCATGTAAAGAGACGTGGCACGGCACAGCCGGCATTTCAACCGTTTATATGGGTGGGTGGACGAGAAACAGTTTCAGCCGTCGCTCAGCCGCCGGTCACGCTCATATGGCGGGAGACGGCAGGCCGGTTGTGGGTGCGGTCGATGATGAAATCATGCCCCTTCGGCTTGCGCAGAAGGGCTTCATCAATGGCGCTGGAAAGATAGGCGTCGCTGTCGGAGGCGCGCAGCGCGGTGCGCAGATCGGCGGCGTCATCCTGGCCCAGGCACATATAAAGCGTGCCGGTGCAGGTGAGGCGGACGCGGTTGCAGCTTTCGCAGAAATTATGCGTCATCGGCGTGATGAAGCCGAGCCGGCCTCCGGTTTCCTTCACCGTGACGTAACGGGCGGGGCCGCCGGTCTGGTAATCGCTGTCGATGAGCGTGAAGCTCTTTTCCAGATCGGCGCGCAACTGCGAAAGCGGCAGGTAGCGGTCGGTCCGGTCTTCCTCGATCTCACCCATCGGCATGGTTTCGATCACGGTCAGGTGCATGCCGCGACCATGGGCGAAACGCATGAGGTCGGGAATCTCGGCGTCGTTGAAGTCCTTCAGCGCCACCGCGTTGAGCTTGACCTTGATGCCCGCGGCCTGGGCGGCGTCGAGCCCCTCCATGACACGGTCGAGATCGCCCCAGCGGGTGATGTGGCGGAATTTGTCGCGGTCGAGCGTATCGAGCGACACGTTGATGCGGCGCACGCCGCAATCGGCAAGCTCGACGGCGAATTTGGCCAGCTGTGAGCCGTTTGTCGTCAGCGTCAGCTCTTCCAGCATACCGGTTTCAATGTGGCGGCCGAGGTTCCTCACCAGCGACATGATGTTCTTGCGCACCAGCGGCTCGCCGCCGGTCAGCCTCAGCTTGCGCACGCCGCGCGTTATGAAGACGGAACAGAGCCGGTCGAGTTCTTCGAGTGTCAGAAGGTCCTTCTTCGGCAGGAAGGTCATGTGTTCGGACATGCAATAGGTGCAGCGGAAATCGCAGCGGTCGGTGACGGAAACGCGCAGATAGGTGATGGCGCGGCCGAAAGGGTCCACCATCGGTGTGCTGTTTTCCGTCAGGGTTTTCGCTTTTTCAAGCGAGCCGGAGAAACCGTTCACGTCTCCATCCTCAATGCGCCTTGCGCCGGGCACACACGCCAAATGTGTGCTCTATTAGCTGATGTAGTGGCTTGCCTATCGTGAGGCAAGTCCGTAATTCTGACGCATATGACGAGCTTGCGGAAGTGAAAAATGAGCTATGCCTGGCCGACCGAGCTGCTTGTGTCGAAAGACCGGCGCGAACTGACCGTTTCCTTCGATGATGGAAGCGTTTACCGCCTTCAGGCCGAGATGCTGCGCGTGCTTTCGCCCTCGGCCGAGGTGCAGGGCCATGGGCCGGGACAAAAGGTCACAGTGCCCGGCAAACGCGATGTTACCATCCGTTCCATGGTCGCCACCGGCAATTATGCGGTTCGCATCGTTTTCGACGATGGCCACGATAGCGGCATCTACACCTGGAAATATCTGAAGGAACTGGGTGAGACCGGGGACGCGCTGTTTGCGGATTATGAGCGGCAGCTCGCCGAAAAGGGCTTGAGCAGGGAACCGCGATACCGGTAGAGAAAACACCGAGGGAGACGCCCTCGTGAGAATGATGGCAAGGGGTTGAAGAACTGGTGCGTTTGGCAACGTTGTTGCATCCGCGCTTCGTCACCCCGGACTTGATCCGGGGTCCAGCGCGATCAAGCCCTTGATCGCGGGAGAGTCCTTTCACGGCGCAGACGCGCCGTGGCTGGATGCCGGATCAAGTCCGGCATGACGGAGGAAATGTTCTTGCGCGTTGCCGATAATCGGACGAGGGCAAAGCTCTTGTCTCACTATTTAAACGGGGTGGCGTGTGGCTGTAGAAGCGAACGGAAATGATCTGGCCCAGGTGGTCGTGTTGCTGGCGGCAGGCGTTGTCGCCGCGCCGATCTTCAAGCGCATCGGCCTCGGTTCGGTGCTCGGCTATCTGGCCGCCGGCCTGGTGATCGGGCCTTACGGTCTCGGTTTTTTCTCCGATTCGCAGGCCATTCTGCATATAGCGGAACTCGGCGTGGTGATGTTCCTGTTCATCATCGGCCTTGAAATGCAGCCGTCGCGGCTGTGGTCGATGCGGCAGGATATTTTCGGGCTGGGGGCGCTGCAGGTGCTGGTCTGCATGGCGGGCCTGACATTGATCGGTGTCGGTCTCGGCTTTCCCGTGATCATGTCCTTCGTCGCCGGTACCGGTTTCGTGCTGACATCGACGGCGATCGTCATGCAGATGCTGCAGGAGCGCAACAGCATGTCGAGCCTGAAAGGCCAGCGCATCATCGCCATCCTGCTGTTCGAGGATCTGGCCATCGTGCCGCTGCTGGCGCTTGTCGCTTTCCTCGGTTCGGGCGGCGAACATGTCACGGCGTCGGAACGCTGGGCTTCCGTCGGCATCGCGCTTGCCGCCGTCGGTGCGCTTATCCTTGCCGGGCGTTATCTTCTCAACCCGTTCTTTCGCCTGCTAGCGGCTTCCGGCGCGCGGGAGGTGATGACGGCCGCGGCGCTGCTGGTGGTGCTGGGTTCGGCGCTTCTGATGCAGGTCAGCGGCCTTTCCATGGCCATGGGCGCCTTTCTCGCCGGCGTGCTGTTGTCGGAATCCTCCTTCCGCCATCAGCTGGAGGCGGATATCGAGCCGTTTCGCGGCATTCTGCTCGGTCTGTTTTTCCTGGGCGTCGGCATGGCGATCGATCTTGCCGTCATCGCCTCCAACTGGCAGCTCGTGGTCATCAGCGTCGCAGGCTACATGCTGCTCAAGGCCTTCCTGATCTATGGCGTGGCGCGGGCGCTCGGCACCACCCGGCGCGAAAGCCTAGAACGGGCGGTGCTGATGGCGCAGGGCGGCGAATTCGCCTTCGTGCTCTATTCTGCCGCCGTCAGCGCCGGCATTCTCGACCGGGAGGCGAACGCCATACTGACGGCGACCATCATCATCTCCATGGTGCTGACGCCGCTAATGGTCATCCTGCATGACCGGCTGGTGCCGGCGGCGGTTCCCAATACCGACGATCTCGACCTGCCTGAAAATGTCGAGGGCAGCATTCTCCTCATCGGCTTCGGGCGTTTCGGCCAGATCGTCAGCCAGCCGCTTCTGGCGCGGGGCTATACGCTGTCGCTGATCGACAAGGATGCGGACTTCGTGCGCGATGCGGCGGAATTCGGTTTCAAGGTCTATTATGGCGACGGTTCGCGGGCGGAAATCCTGCATGCTGCCGGGGCGAGCACGGCGCGTGCCGTGCTTATCTGCGTCGATGACAAGGAGGCGGCCGTCAGGATCGCGGAGATCGTCAAGCACGAATTCCCGCTGGTTCCGGTTCTCGCCCGCGCCTATGACCGCGGCCACGCGATCGATCTTCTGAAGGCCGGTGTGGATTACCAGATTCGTGAGACGCTGGAATCGGCGCTGAATTTCAGCGAGGAAGTGCTTGGCGCCATGGGCGAGGAGCGGGAAGATGCCGCGCGTCTGGTGGAAGAATTCCGCGACCGCGACGAGGAACGTTTCGCCATGGAAGTCGTCGGCGGCATCTATGCCGGCCGTTCGCTGATCCGCGGCAATGCCCAGCCGGCCGACCTTGTTGCCGCCCGCACCGCGCGCGAGCGGGCCGAGCGGGAAAAGGCGGAAGCGGCAGAGGAATAGCACGCCCCGGTCTTTCGGCGGCGACAGAGGGAATTGGCAGGGATAGGAACGGACATGACGATCATTCGCACGGTTGAGGAATTGAAGGCCATCTATGACAGCACGAGCGAGGCATCGATCGCCAAGGTGACAGCCACGCTGACGGCCGAATACCGGCTGATGATCGAGACTTCGCCGTTCCTGGCGCTGGCGACGGTCGGGCCGGAAGGCATGGACTGTTCGCCGCGCGGCGACAAGGGCGGCGTGGTCCGGGTGGCCGATGAGAGGACCGTGCTTCTGCCAGACTGGCGCGGCAACAACCGTGTGGATTCGCTTCTGAACATCGTGCGCGATCCGCGCGTGGCGTTGATGTTCCTGATACCCGGCTCGAATACGACGATGCGCATCAACGGCCGTGCTGTGGTCTCCGTCGATCCCGACCTGCTGGAAAGCTTCGAGATGGACGGCAAACATCCGCGCACCGTCATCGTGGTGACAATCGATGAAGTCTATTTCCAGTGCGCCCGGGCGCTGATGCGCTCGGAACTATGGAACCCCGATAATTTCGTCGACCCGGCCTCGCTTCCGACACCCGGTCTTCTGCTCAAGGCGGCCAAGGCGGAATTCGATCAGGAGACCTATGACCGGGAATGGGCGGCGCGGGCGGCGAAGACCATGTGGTGAGGTGCAGTAACGACCGACCTTGGGCCGCTGAGGCAATCCTCGCAAGGCTTACGTCATTGGCGAAAGCGGAGCGTCTCACTCCGTCACCCCGGACTGGATCCGGGGTCTAGCGCGATCAAGTCCTTGATCGCAAGAGGCTTTTCTCACGGTGCAGACGCGCCGTGACTGGATGCCGGATCAAGTCCGGCATGACGGAGGAGATAGTGGTGCACACACCACCATCCTCACGTCCGATAAATCAGCCAGTTCTTGCCGGTATAGTTCTTCTGCATGCCGTCCTCGTAATAGACGGAGCGGTTCCGGCCGGTTTCCTTGGCATGGTAGAGCGCGGTGTCGGCATGGCCGTAAAGTTCGCTCGGGTTGGTGGCCTGTGCGGCGGAAGCGAAACCGAGGGAGATCGTCACCGTGCCGTAGTCGGCGCCCGATCTCGAATTGCGGAAGGGCGTGCTTTCCAGCGACAGGCGGATGCGCTCGCACATCACCATCACCTCTTCCGGCGTATTGCCGTCCAGAATGATGGCGAATTCCTCGCCGCCGCTTCTGGCGACAAAACCATCCTTGCGGACATTGGCGCGGATGACCGAGGCGACGGTGGCGAGAATCTTGTCGCCGACCGGATGGCCGAAAGTGTCGTTGATCCGCTTGAAATGATCGATATCGAGCAGGACGAGCGTGGTATATTGCAGGCCGATGGAGCTGTCATAGATGGATGCCAGCCGGTCGTCGAAGGCGCGCCGATTGGACAGGCGCGTCAGCGAATCCGTATTGGCGATGCGCTTGTACTCATCCAGCTCCAGACGCACCTGATGCATTTCCTCGGCATGGCGGTTGACATCGTTGAAGGTCTTTTCGCCGTCGATGATCTTCGAGCCGGTGGCCTCGGCCAGCAGCGAAATCGCATTCCTCAGAATATTGCTGCTGGCGGCATTCTTGTCGTCGATGCGCTGACGCGTTTCGCCGAGAATCCTGTTGTAGTTTTCGATGGAGGATTGTTCGCGCCTCAGTGTGCCCAGAAGGCCCTCCAGTTCGCGTCTGAGCTTCTCATGCGCATCGTCGATGGACCGGGCGGGATTGCCTTCCCCGTAACGTGAGGACAGCTCGTCCAGATCCTCCTGCGTGACCCGGTTTCCAAGCGCTGCCAGATCCTTCGTCAGGGCAGGGTTCGAACCGATATAGGCTTCGTAAAAGAGGCTGTAGTTACGCGGGATCGGCGAAACACCCATGCTCCGCATGGCATAGGCAATCTGCCCGGCAATGTCGGGCCCCGTGGTTTTGGGCGTGGATGCCGTGTTCATCAAGAAACTCCAGTGAGTCTGCTTATCGACTATGATTATTATTATGAAGGTCGTTTTGGAAAGCTTAATTTATGGGAAACTAATTTTTGTGCCCGGAAACTCCATTTTCGTCACTTTTTATCTTATTTAATTGATAAATATAAGTAATTTTCATTCTGAAGAATTCCGGAATTTTTTCCCTCTACTACTCGCCTTGGTGACAGCATCGCATTTATTCTGTCAATCCCAATAACGGGATTCGTGTGATTTATTTTGGCACAACAATATGTAGAAATAATTCCGCGGCGGAAAGCCATGGTGGTTTTTGAATTCGTGGAAATCCCGCCTATAGGCGGTTTTTTTTTATCATTCGTGTCGGGATACAGGAATGTTACAGTCTTATCTTCCGTTCCCGTGCCATGCGGCACGCGGCGGTGCCGTTTTGTGACGGCGCGGCAACCGTTCGGTAAGGTTCAGGAAGAGGCCAGTTATGCTGCCGGCCGCAGGTCCGGCCGTATCGCCTGCGTGTCAGAATCTCAGCCTGATAACCGGGCATTCCGCCCCGGCCGCCGCCGCCGGCGCGTTTGGCGGGCGCACGATCAAGCCGTCGGAATGGGCCAATATCTTCATCATCGATGAATCCTGCTTCGCATGGGCATCCGCCACCAGCAGGCCGTTTTCGTCCGTGCTGAAACGGGCGCGCAGATAATCCTGCCGATGATCATTCGCTTTCAACGGCGTGGCGGTGCGGGCGGTCGTCGTGCGTTGCAGCGGCGCGCGGCGGGCGATGCTGCGGAGCAGCGGTTCGAGGAACAGCAGGCCGCAGACGAGGCTGGCAACCGGGTTTCCGGGCAGGCCCAGAACCTGCATGGCGCCGATGGACCCGACCATCAGCGGTTTCCCCGGACGCATGGCGATGCGCCAGAAATCGAGCTGCATGCCTTCTGCCTTCAAGGCTGCCTGCACGAGGTCGTGGTCGCCGACGGAGGCGCCGCCGAGCGTCACAAGCACATCGACCTTCGCCGCGACCGCCTTGCCGATAGCGGCGCGGATCAGCCTGTCATCATCGGCAATGATACCGAGATCGAGAACCTCGGCACCTGCCTGCCGGGCAAGGGCTGCGACGCCGAAGGTGTTGGAGGCGATGATCTGGGCGGGCTGCGGCGCGCTTCCCGGCGGCAGCAACTCATCGCCGGTGGCGAGGATGGCGATGCGCGGCCTGCGATAGACGGTGAGCGCGGCATGGTTCATAGCCGCCGCGAGCGTCAGGTCGGTGAAACCGAGTTCCCGCCCGGCCTTCAGGGCCGCTTCGCCTTCGGCAAAATCCTGTCCGCGCGGGCGGATATGTCGCCCGGCGGTGACGTCGAAGGCGGTGCGGATTTTTCCGCCCTCCAGCACTTCGGCATCTTCCTGAATGAGAACGGTGTCCGCACCCTGCGGCACGGGCGCGCCGGTGAAAATGCGCACGGCCTGGCCTTCACCCACCGTGCCGGTAAAAGCATGGCCGGCGGCGGCCTGACCGATGACGGTGAGGACCGAGCCGATCTCCGCCGCATCGGCGCTGCGCAGCGCATAACCGTCCATGGCCGAGGCATCGAAGGGGGGCTGGGTGAGGCGTGCACTGAGATCGGCCGAAAGAACCCGGCCATCGCATTCGGTAAGCGGCAGGGTTTCGCTTTCGGTCACCGGAACCGCTGCCTCCAGAAGGCGTCTTATGGCCTCATCCACGGGCAGCAGCGGTTTCATTCACGTCTCCTGTCGCCGGAAATCGCCGGATTTGCCGCCGCTCTTTTCCAGAAGGCGGATATTGACGATTTCCATCGCCTTGTCGGCGGCCTTGGCCATGTCATAGATCGTCAGGCAGGCGATGGATACGGCGGTCAGCGCTTCCATCTCCACGCCGGTCTTGCCGGACAGTTTCACCAGCGCTTCGACCCGCAGGCCGGGCAGGGCGGCGTCTTCGGTAATATCCACCGCCACCTTTGTCAGCATCAGCGGATGGCAGAGCGGGATGAGATTTGCCGTCTGCTTGGCGGCCATGATGCCGGCGAGGCGTGCAGTGCCGATGACATCGCCCTTCTTGGCGTTGCCCTCGCGGATGAGCGCCAGCGTTTCCGGCTTCATTTTCACGAAGCCTTCGGCGACGGCAACACGAACGGTCTCGGCCTTGTCGCCGACATCGACCATATGCACTTCGCCGCCGGCATCGATATGGGTGAGCTTTCCCGCCTCGCTCATCGATGCATTATTCCGCTGCCAGAATGCCGGATTGGCCGGTCAGAAGGGCTTTGGTGGCCGCTGTCACATCGTCCTTGCGCATCAGGCTTTCGCCGACGAGGAAGGTGCTGATGCCGCTTTTTTCGAGGCGCTTACAATCCTCGAAGGTGAAGATGCCGCTTTCGCCGACCAGCAGCTTTTCCGCGGGCACGAGGCCTGCGAGCTTCTCGCTGGTTTCGAGACTGACCTCGAAGGTGCGCAGGTTGCGGTTGTTGATGCCGAGAAGCGGCGAGGCGAGCTTCAGCGCCCGTTCCGTTTCTTCCTCATCATGCACTTCCACCAGCACATCCATGCCGAGCGCGAAAGCCTCGTCTTCAAGGCGTTTCGCCTCGTCGTCGGAAAGCGAGGCCATGATGAGGAGAATGCAGTCCGCGCCCCAGGCGCGGGCCTCATGCACCTGATAGGTCTCGAACATGAAATCCTTGCGCAGCGCCGGCAGGGCGCAGGCATTGCGGGCGGCGGTCAGGAATTCCGGGGCGCCCTGAAAGCTTGGGCTATCCGTCAGCACCGAAAGACAGGCGGCGCCACCGGCTTCATAGGCGGCGGCCAGCGCCGGCGGATCGAAATCCGGGCGGATGAGGCCCTTGGAGGGGCTGGCCTTCTTGATTTCGGCGATCAGGCCGAACTTGCCTTCGGCCTGCTTTGCCCGGAGCGCCCTGTAGAAACCGCGCGGCGCGCTCTGGCCTGCGGCCATGGCCTTCAGGTCGGCCAGCGAGACCTTCGCCTTGGCGGCGGCGATTTCCTCGCGCTTGTAAATTTCGATCTTTTTCAGAATGTCGCTCATGGTCTCGCTCTCATTCCTGACCCTCGTTGGACACGGCAACCAGACGGTCGAGCGCGGCTGCGGCCTTGCCGCTGTCCAGCGCTTCGCTAACGATCGCCATCGCCTGCGATAGTGTCTCCGCCTTGCCGGCGATAACCAGCGCTGCGGCCGCATTGCACAGCGACACGTCACGATAGGCGTTGCGTTTGCCGGACAGAACCTCGCGCAGCGCCGCCGCATTGGCAATGCCGTCTCCGCCCTTCAGATCTTCCATGGAAGCGGGCTCGACACCGAAATCCTTCGGCGTCAGGTCGAAGGTGCGAATCTTGCCATTTTCCAGTGCCGCGACATGGGTAACGCCCGTGGTCGTCACCTCGTCCATGCCGTCGCCATGCACGACCCAGATGCTTTCCGAACCCAGATCGCGCAGCACTTCGGCAAGCGGCACCAGCCAGCGCGGCGAAAAGACGCCGAGCAATTGCCGTTTGGCGCCGGCCGGGTTGGAGAGGGGGCCGAGCAGGTTGAAGATGGTGCGCGTGCCGAGTTCGACGCGGCTTGGGCCGACATGGCGCATGGCCGAATGGTGAAGCTGCGCGAACATGAAACCGAGACCCGCCTCGCTGATGCAGCGGGCGATGAGTTCAGGACCGATATCGAGCTTCACGCCGAGCGCCGAGAGCGCATCCGCCGTGCCGGATTTGGAGCTCAGCGCCCGGTTGCCGTGCTTTGCGACCGGCAGGCCGGTGCCGGCGACGATGATCGAGGCGAGCGTCGAGATATTATAGGTGCCGATGCCGTCACCGCCGGTGCCGACGATATCGATGGCATTGGCGGGGGCCGAAACCGGCAGCATGCGGGAACGCATGGAGGAGACGGCGCCGACGATTTCGTCCACCGTCTCGCCGCGCACGCGCAGCGCCATCAGGAAACCGCCGATCTGCGACGGCGTGGCTTCGCCCGACATCAGAATGTCGAAAGCCGCCCGCGATTCCTCGCGGTTCAGGCTTTCTCCATTGGCGACCTTGGCGATCAGCGGCTTCAGTTCGGCCATCTTGTCGCCCCCCGGGTTAGAAGCCGACCATCGCCTGATCGGCGAGGGCCTGATTGATGGTGACACCATAGTCATTCTGCAGGCGGTTGACCATCTGGTCCAGCATGTCGTCGCCGGCCGCGCGGGCAATGGCGGCGAACTGCTGGTCGTCATTGGCGAGCGCGTCGGCAGGCGCGTTGGTGTCGACCGAGGTGACCTTGAAGAGGATACGGCTGGAACCGTCGGCATCGGCCGCCGTACCCACCTTGCCCTCCGCGCCGGAGAAGACCGCCGCGATCGTCTGCTGGCCGAAAATAGCGTCTTCGCTGTTGCGGCGCAGGCCGGATTTCTGTTCGACGGCAAGGCTCAGCTCACCGGCCACGGCTTCCAGCGTGTCGCCCTTTTCGACGCGCGCCTTCAGTTCCTCGGCCTTGGCGGCAAGCGCGTTGCGCTGCTGCTCCGCCGTCCAGTCGGCCACAACATCGTCGCGAACTTCGGCAAGCGTGCGGTCGCGGGCGGCGATGATCTGGTCGACATCGAACCAGATGTAGCCTTCACGGCCGAGATTGATCGGCAACGCTTCCGTGCCGGGTTCGGTCTTGAAGACCTCCTGCGCGAGCTGCGGGGAGGGCAGACCCTGAACCGCATCGCCCTTTTCATCGAGGCCGGAAGCGTCGATGGCGGCGATGGTGACGGGTTTCAGGTTCAGCTGCGTTGCCGCATCGGCGAGCGAAGAACCGCCGGCGCGCAGATCCTCGTAACGGTCGTGAACATTGGTGATTTCTTCCGCAGCGGCGGCGGTGGCGAGGTCCTTGCGGATATCTTCCTTCGCCTCTTCCAGCGTGCGGGTCGTTTCCGGCTTGATGCCGGTGACGCGCAGGAGAACCGGGCCGAAGGAACCCTGGACCACCGGCGATACGCCACCGTCCTTCTGGATGGCGAAAGCGGCCTCGGCAATCGACTGGTCGGGGATGGTATCCCTGGTGAATTCGCCGAGCGTGACGTCGGAAGCGGTCTTGCCCTGATCCTTCACCACCTGGTCATAGGTGGTGTTGCCGAGGCGGATCTGCTCGGCGGCGGCCTCTGCCATTTCCTTTTCGGGGAAGGTCAGCTGCTCCACCGTGCGGCGGCCGGCGGTGCGGAAGCTGTCCTTGTGGCTGTTATAATAATCGGCGATCTGGGCGTCGGTGACGGCGGCCTGATCGGCGATATCGGACGGCTCAAGCTTTACATAGGTGAACTTGCGGAACTCGGGCGCGCGATATTTTGTCTTGTTGGTTTCGAACCAGGGGGTAAGCACGTCGTCGCCCGGCGCCTTGACCGGCGGAATGACGGCGTTCGAAAGAATGACGTAATCCACGGCGCGCTGCTCGTTGCGATATTGCTTCAGCGCATCCACCAGCACCTGCGGCGCGGCAAAACCGTCGGAAACGGCTTCGACGATCTGGCTGCGGACGGCGACCTTACTGCGTTCCTTGATATAGTCATCCTCGCGGAAACCGGAATTGCGCAGGCGCTCGCTGAAGAGATTGCGGTCGAACTGGCCGTTGACCGCCTTGAAGGCCGGGTCTTCGGCGATGAGATTGGCGAGGCGGTTTTCCGAAAGGCCGAGATTCATCTTCGAGGCCAGCTCGTCAAGCGCTGCACCGGCCGCAAGCTGGCTGAACACCTGACGGTCGATGCCGAATGCCTTGGCCTGCTCGGTCGTCAGCCTTGTGCCGAACTGGCGGCTGAGATCGGAAATCTGGCGCTGATAGGCGAGGCGGAATTCCTCCGGGCTGACCGTCTGGTCGCCCACCGTCATGACGGCGTGGGAATTGGCGGTGACAAGCGATGCGGAAACGCCCCAGATGCCAAAAGAGACAACAAGCAGGAGAAGCAGCAGCTTGGCTGCCATGGTTCGAGAAGCATTTCTCAGGGAATCGAGCATCGTTATGCAAACCTCACAGGAACGTCGTCGCGGTCGCCGGCTCTCCGGCCCGCAACGTATCGGCGTTCCTTAAATCAATCCAAACGGAAATTGAAGGGAATTTGCCTTGGAAAAACGGGGTTTTGAAAACGCTTGTGTGATTGGAGGCGGGATTTCCCGCCATCGTCTTCGCCGCCGTGCCCCCGCGAAGCGCAAAATAAAACCGCCCGGAAGGTCCAGGCGGTTGAAAAGAATCACTTTTAAGCGGCCGTCTGCCCGGCTTGCCGCGCTCAGAAGGCGCGGTCGCGCCGGATCATCGCCTTGAATTCCTCGTCCTCACGTCGCATTTCGGCGACCACGGATATCATCGATGTCACGAACATAACGCTGATCAGGGCAAGAAGCATTGTCAGAAATGTGAACATGATATCGTCTCCGGGAGTTTCGAGAAAATTCTCTCCGTTATCAGTAGTAATTCATATATTGATAACGGGCGGTCAGCTGCGGATAGTCCGGGCCCAGTTTTTCAGGCTTCTGTTCATAAAGGCTAAACGTCGTTGCTACCATTGCGATAACCAGTACTGTCCAGGCGGTGCTGATGACGCTGATTTTCGCCGAAGTAGACTGTTTTTCTCTTACAAACATCTGTCCGTTCCTTTGGTTCTTTCTTAACGCGCCATGTCCAAACATGTTCCGCGTCAACCGTAAAAATCGATTAGCATCGCGCCTGTGAAACTTCCTTGAATGGTTCGTTCATCTGGCGTTCAGGAAACTGGCTAAGGCCGTCATTCGAGAAAAATATACTCGGCAGCGAATGAAGCGATGATCGAAAGGACGATCATGAAGGCCAGCATTTTCAATTCTCCGGATGCTTAACGAGTGAGGGGCGTTTCGGTTTCCCGATGCCGTGCATTTAAACAAAATAGCTGTGAAACCGCACTGAACGGCCCATTCATCCGCGGTTCACGCCGCAGCCGCGCTTGTGAGGGGTGGTTATAAAGTCTTGCGCCGCGTGCCTCTCCATGACAAAAGGCGGCACATATGCTGAAGCGTCGAGACGCGCCCACCATCTGAGAGCGATATGACGATTGCCTTTTATCCAGGATCCTTCGATCCGATGACCAACGGACATCTGGATGTGCTTATTCAGGCGCTGAACGTGGCGTCGAAAGTCATCGTTGCGGTCGGCATTCATCCCGGAAAAGCGCCGCTGTTCAGCTTCGAGGAGCGGGCAGGGCTGATAAAGCGGGCGCTTGCCGAACATCTGCCGGGCGAAGCGGCGCGCATGGAAGTCGTCTCTTTCGATAATCTGGTCGTCGATGCCGCCCGCCAGCACGGTGCGCGCCTTCTGCTGCGCGGCCTGCGCGACGGCACCGATCTCGATTATGAAATGCAGATGGCCGGGATGAACCGCCAGATGGCGCCCGATATCCAGACCGTATTCCTGCCCGCCGGCACCTCGTCGCGACCCATTACAGCCACATTGGTCCGGCAGATCGCCGCCATGGGCGGCAATGTCGACGCCTTCGTGCCGAAAGCCGTGCTTGAAGCCCTCAACGCCAAGCTGAAGCGCTAACTTCAGCCTCACATTCTGGAGCCAATCCGATGAAACTCGTTCGATTTGCCTTTGCCGGCGCCATGTTTGCAGGCGCTCTCGCCGCCAGCACCTTCGCTTCCGCCGCCGAACTCCTGACCGTGCAGCTGAAGGACGGCCCCGTTGTCATCGAACTGATGCCGGATGTCGCCCCCAAGCACGTGGCGCAGATCGAGGCGCTGGCCAAGAAGGGCGCTTATGACAATGTGGCCTTCCATCGCGTCATCGATGGCTTCATGGCGCAGACCGGCGACGTGCAGTATGGCAATATGGAGAAGGGTTTCAGCGCCCAGCGTGCGGGTACGGGCGGTTCCGACCTGCCGGATATTCCGGCCGAATTCTCCAAGGTTCCGTTCACGCGCGGGGTGGTCGGCATGGCCCGCTCACAGGATCCGAATTCCGCCAATTCGCAGTTCTTCATCATGTTTGCCGACGGTCCGTTCCTGAACGGCCAATATACCGTGGTCGGCAAGGTCGTGTCGGGCATGGAAGCCGTCGACAAGATCAAGCGCGGGCAGGACAGCAACGGCGAAGTTTCCAACCCCGACCGGATGATCAAGGTCACCGTCGGCAAAAAGTAAGGTAAGGGCAATGGAGCCCGAACAGAGGAGAATAGTCATGGCCGAGATCAAGGATCCGGAAAACACCATCATCATGGAAACGACGACCGGCAAGGTCGTGATCCAGCTGCTGCCGGAAGTTGCTCCGGGCCACGTCGCCCGCATCAAGGAACTCGTATCGGAAGGCGCTTACGATGGCGTCGTTTTCCACCGCGTCATCGAAGACTTCATGGCCCAGACGGGCGACGTGAAGTTCGGCAAGAAGGGTGCGGAAAGCTTCAACCCGGCCCGCGCCGGCATGGGCGGCTCCGACAAGCCGGACCTGAAGGCCGAATTCTCCGCCATTCCGCATGTGCGCGGCACCTGCTCCATGGCCCGTTCGCAGAACCCGAACTCCGCCAACTCGCAGTTCTTCATCTGCTTCACGGATTCGCCGTGGCTCAACAAGCAGTACACCGTCTGGGGCCAGGTCATCGAAGGCATGGAAGCCATCGACAAGGTCAAGCGCGGCGAGCCGGTGAAGGACCCGGATTCGATCGTTTCCATCAAGCTCGCTTCTGCGGCCTGATTTTCGGAAATTGCAGTTCGACCCGTCTCGCAGTCTATGCGAGGCGGGTTTTGACGTTTATTGACGGTATGTGATTTTAAGGATGGACGCGGCAGTTTTGACGCTTGCCATCCGTCGCGTCGTTCTCTTCTTCCCTCATTCCTGTGCTTGTCACAGGAATCCAGCCAGCCCAAGTTCCTGGGCTGAAAGGACTCCTCCCGCCGCGCAGACGCGCGTCGACTGGATTCCTGTGACAAGCACAGGAATGAGGGGGGTGAGGGGTGCGGATGCGTCGGGCCGCAAAACACCGTGCCGTGTCAAATTGGATTTCTGGAAGACCCTTGCAATGCGTGTAGACCTGTTCGATTTCGATCTGCCCGAGGAGAATATCGCCCTGCGCCCGGCGAACCCGCGCGACAGCGCGCGTCTGCTGGTGGTCGATCCGAATGAGAACCGCATGGAAGACCACCGCGTCTTCGACCTGCCGTCCTTCCTGAAGCCCGGCGATGCGCTGGTGTTCAACGACACCCGCGTCATTCCCGCCCAACTGGAAGGTGTGCGACTGCGCGAAGGCGCGCCGGAGACGGCGGTTTCGGCCACGCTGCACATGCGCGCAGATCAATCCCGCTGGAAGGCCTTCGCGCGTCCCGGCAAGCGCATCAAGCAGGGCGACCGCATCCGTTTCGGTTACGAGCGCGACAATGCCTGCGGCCTTGCCCATCTGGAAGCCACCGTCGAGGAGAAGGGCGAGGAGGGCGAGATCACGCTGCTGTTCGACGTCTCCGGCCCGGTGCTGGACGAGGCGATTGCCTCCGTCGGCCATATTCCCCTGCCGCCCTATATCGCGGCCAAACGGCCGGAAGATGCGCAGGACCAGACCGATTACCAGACCATCTACGCCCGCGAAAAGGGAGCCGTTGCCGCCCCCACCGCCGGGCTGCATTTCACGCCCGACCTGTTCGAAGCTCTTGATGAGGTGGGCATCGAGCGGCATTTCGTGACGCTTCACGTTGGGGCAGGCACTTTCCTTCCGGTGAAGTCCGACGATACCGACGATCACAAGATGCATTTCGAGATCGGCCATGTGTCGCAGGAAACCGCCGACCGGCTGAATGCGGTAAAGGCGCGCGGCGGGCGCATCGTCTGTGTCGGCACGACATCGCTGCGCCTGATCGAAAGTGCGGCCGATGAGAATGGCGTTATCCACCCGTGGTCCGACGCCACCGGCATCTTCATCACGCCGGGATATCGCTTCCGCGCGGTCGATATTCTGATGACCAATTTCCACCTGCCGAAATCGACGCTGTTCATGCTCGTTTCGGCTTTCTGCGGTCTCGAAACGATGCGTGACGCTTATAAGCACGCCATCGAAACCGGATACCGCTTCTATTCCTATGGCGATTCCAGCCTGTTGTTCCGGAAAAACTGATGCACGACAAATTCACCTTCACCCTGAAAGCCACGAGCGGCGGCGCACGCCTCGGCGAAGTCGCCATGCCGCGCGGTATCATCCGCACGCCCGCCTTCATGCCGGTCGGCACCGTCGGCACCGTCAAGGCCATGTATCTCGATCAGGTGCGGGAGCTTGGGGCCGATATCATTCTCGGCAATACCTATCACCTGATGCTGCGGCCGGGTCCGGAGCGAGTTGCCCGCCTTGGCGGCCTGCATGAGTTGATCCGCTGGCCGCATCCGATCCTTACCGACAGCGGCGGTTTTCAGGTGATGTCGCTTTCCGGTCTGCGCAAGCTGGACGAGCAGGGCGTGACCTTCAAGAGCCATGTGGACGGTTCGCTGCATCATATGTCGCCGGAACGCTCCATCGAAATCCAGGGCATGCTCGATTCGGATATCCAGATGCAGCTCGATGAATGCATCGCGCTGCCGGCCGAACGCAAGGAAATCGAGCGCGCCATGGAAATGTCGCTGCGCTGGGCCGAGCGCTGCCGCGTCGCCTTTGGCGAGCAGCCCGGCAAGGCCATGTTCGGCATCGTGCAGGGCGGCGACCAGCCGGACCTGCGCATTCGTTCGGCCGAAGGGCTGAGAGAGCTCGATCTCAAGGGTTATGCCGTCGGCGGCCTTGCCGTCGGCGAGCCGCAGGATGTGATGCTGGGCATGCTCGATATTACCCTGCCGGTGCTGCCTACCGAAAAGCCGCGTTATCTGATGGGTGTCGGTACGCCTGACGATATTCTGAAATCGGTGGCGCGCGGCATCGACATGTTCGATTGCGTGATGCCGACCCGCTCTGGCCGCCACGGGCTGGCCTTTACCCGTCGTGGCCGCGTCAATATCCGCAATGCCCGCCATGCGGAAGATATGCGCCCGCTCGACGAGCAGTCCAATTGCCCGGCCTCGCGCGATTATTCCCGCGCCTATCTGCATCATCTCACCCGATCCAACGAGGCGTTGGGCGGCATGCTGCTCTCCTGGCACAATCTTGCCTATTATCAGGAGCTGATGCAGGGTATCCGCAAGTCGATCGAGGAAGGCCGTTTCGCCGATTTCTATGCGGAAACCATCGAAATGTGGGCGCGGGGCGATATAGACCCCATCTGACGCTTCCCGAATTTTTCTCCTGTTTCGGACGCTTTCCTTGGCACACGCGCCTTACGTTCTTTTCCGGGATGATACGACCGGCACGGTGACAGCCTTCACCGAGCCGGAAGAGATCATCGTCGCGGATGAACCGGCGTCGTTTTTTGCTGCGCTGAAGCGCATGGAAGAGCTGCGCCGGGCCGGGAAATACCTCGCCGGCTATATGTCCTATGAAGCGGGCTTCCTGTTCGAGCCGAAGCTTGCGCCTTTTGCGGACGAGCCTCGCAACGTGCCGTTTCTCAATTTCGGCGTCTTTTCCGGTCCGCAGCCGGATGAGGGGCGGTTCGCGCGCCCGGCAAATCTGCCGGATGCGGATGCGTTTCTGTCCGGTCCCGTGCCGGCATGGAGCCTTCAAGACTATTGCCAGCGTTTCGCGCGGCTGCACGGGCATCTGCGTCGCGGCGACTGTTACCAGGGCAATCTGACCATGCCCGTTCATGCCCGCTGGAGCGGCGATCCGCTGCCGGCCTTCTGGTCGCTGATCGAGCGGCAGCCGGTGAAATATGGCGCGCTGGTCGATCTCGGCGGCCCGGTCATCCTGTCACGCTCACCGGAACTGTTCTTCTCGGTTGACGGGCAAGGTTTCATCGAAACCCATCCGATGAAGGGAACGACGCCGCGCGGAGCCGATGTGGCAGAAGACCGGGCGATTATCGCGGCGATGCTGGCGGACGAAAAGACGCTCGCCGAAAACCGTATGATCGTCGATCTGCTGCGCAACGATATTTCCCGCATTACAGAAGTCGGCAGCCTTGATGTGCCGCGGCTGTTCGATATCGAGACCTATCCGACCGTGCACCAGATGGTGAGCCATGTGCGGGCGAAACTTCTGCCTGACGTGACGGTGGAAGATATCTTCGCCGCCCTGTTCCCCTGTGGCTCCGTTACCGGCGCACCGAAAATGTGGGCGATGAAAATCCTGCGCGAGTTGGAAGCGACGCCGCGCGACGCCTATTGCGGCGCAATCGGCTTCATGTCTCCAAGTGGTGAGATGCGGTTCTCCGTGGCGATCCGCACGCTCAGCCTGTTTGATGACGGCCGCGCCGTCTTCAATGTCGGCGGCGGTATCGTGTTCGATTCCGTTGCCGAAGCGGAGTATGACGAGTGTCTGCTGAAATCGAAATTCGCGGTGGGGGACAGGTTGCTTCGAGCTTAGTCGCCTCCCTCATTCCTGTGCTTGTCACAGGAATCCAGCCCGCCCAAGTCCTTGGGCTGAAAAGACTCCTCCCGCCGCACGGACGTGCGTCGACTGGATTCCTGTGACAAGCACAGGAATGAGGGAGGTTGGAGGAAGCTCCGAGGTAGGCAGCCAAATGTGTGCCCTTAGGAAAGCCGGCTACGGTTTTCGCTACCAAACGTCCTCAGCGCCCGATCACCTCAAACACCCCATTCTCCACCAGCACTTCCTTTGCCGCCGCATGGCTCAGAAAGCCCGCTGGGCTGGCACTGGCGCCATAGGCGCCCGATTGCAGGATGGCGAGGAGATCGCCGGCCTTGAGCTTCGGCAGCGCCGCATTACGGGCGAGCGTATCGAGCGGCGTGCAGAGCGGGCCGACGATGGTTGCCGTTTCCTCATGCGCCGCCAGCATCATGGCCGGTGCGACGATGGGATAGTTGCGCTTGACGATCTGGCCGAGATTGCCGGAGGCGGCGAGGTGATGATGCATGCCGCCATCCGTCACCACGAAGGTAGTGCCGCGCGAGGTCTTTACCGAATTCACCTCCGCCACATAGATGCCGCCGGGACCGGCGAGGAAACGGCCGGGTTCGACGATGACATGGGCGTCGGTTATCAGTTCATGCGCCTTCAGAAGCGCCTTGAGGTCGGGTATGGCGGCGCTGACTTTTTCAAGATCGAGCGGCGTTTCGCCTGCGAAATAGGGAATGCCGAGACCGCCGCCGAGATCGATGGTTTCGAGCGGCTTACCGAGCATCTCGGCCAAGCGCGCGGCAAGGGAAATGCCGTGTCTCCACTGGGAGACAAGCATGTCGGCATCGAGGATCTGCGTGCCGCCGTAAATATGAACGCCGACGAGATCGATATATCGGGCGTCCTTGAAGAGCGGCAGGACATTTTCCAGCTCTTCCTCATCGAAACCGAAGGCCGTGGCCTTGCCGCCCATGCGCATCGCGCCGGCCTGTGCATCCGGCACCGGATTGATGCGGATCGAAGCCCTAACCGGCTTGCCGATTGCCTCGATGCGGGTGATTTCCTCGGCGCTTTCGATGTGGATTTCGCCGATGCCGCCCTCGATCACTTCGCGCAGCTCGGCCATGCCTTTGCCGGGGCCGGCGAAGATGATGTTTTGCGTTGCGACACCGGCCTTGATCGCGGCGCGGTATTCACCGACGGACGCGATTTCCGCACCCGCACCTTCCTGCCGGAAAAGCGAGATGATGGCGGGCAGGGGGTTGGCCTTCACCGAATAATAGATATCGGCAAAACCGCCGAGCGCGGTTTCGAGATCGCGATAGGCGCGGCGCATGGCGGCGGCGTCATAGAGGAAGCAAGGCGTTCCGGTCCCGGCGACAATATCGCGCACCGGAAGTCCGCCGATCATCAGATCGTTCTCGCTTGTGTCGAATAACGCGGCTGCAAAAGCCGGGCCGTGGCTCTGGGGCTTATCCGTTGGCGCCATTGTCCGTCCGTTCGCGCACCAGCGCGCGGTAATCCACCTTGCCATTGGCCGTGACCGGCAGCCGTTCCACCAGTTCTATGGCGCGCGGGATCATGAAGGGGGCGAGCATTTCGGCGGCCTTCTTCAGAGCCGCCGTTACATCGATATTCTGGTTGGCGGCAGTCGCCACGGCATGGACCTTTTCGCCCGCAAAGGGGTCCGGCAGGCCGATGACGGCGACCTGCTGGAAAAGGCCTGTCGACATCAGGCTTTCCTCAACCTCGGTCGGGCTGATGCGATAGCCCGACGATTTGATCATGGCATCGTTGCGGGCGACGAAGCTGAAGAAACCATCCTCGTCCTCCACCGCCAGATCGCCGGAATAACACACGGTCTCGCCGCCCAGCGCCGCCGGAATGAAGGGGTGCGGGCGCAGCACCTTTGCCGTATCCTCCGGCCGGTTCCAGTAACCCAGCGAGACGGTCGGGCCGCGATGGACGAGAATGCCGGGTTCACCCGGCTTTGCCCTTTGTCCCTCGGCGGTGACGATGAAGATTTCGCATTCGGGAATGGCCTTGCCGATGGAGGTCGGGCGGCGGTCGATTTCATCGGGCGGCAGGAAGGTGGAGCGGAAGGCTTCCGTGAGGCCATACATCAGATAGATTTTCGTATCCGGCAGCTTCTCGCGCAGCGCTTTTACGGTTTCCTGCGGCACGCGTCCGCCGGAATTGGTGATGTAACGCAGATGCGGCAGAGGCGTCTTTGTGAGCGACGGGGCCGCTTTCGTCAGGATCGCCCAGATCGTCGGCACGCCGGCGAGACCCGTGATGGCATGGTCGCGCAGATCACGGACGATCTCATCGCCCAGCCGAAAGGTGGAGATGATCGTGGCCGCACCCTGTTCAACCGCCGTCAGCAGCTGGTTAAGGCCATAATCGAAGCTGAAGGGCAGGAGGGAGAGAATGCGGTCCTTGGCCGTAATCTCAAGATAGGTACGCACGATGCGCGCGCCGGCCAGAAGATTGCGGTGAGACAGCATCACGCCCTTCGGCGAGCCGGTGGAGCCGGAGGTATAAAGAATGGCGGCCAGGTCTTCGCCGATTGCCGTTGAAGGCCGGGCGGGTGTGTCGGCGCGGGCCTCTATCTCTTCCGCCAGCAGCACCGTGACGTCGGGAAGGTCTTCCAGTGCCGCTTTCAGCTCATCCATCATCGCGGCGTCGCTGATGACGATTTTTGCGCCGCAATCCTTAACGATATGGCGGATCTGCTGCGCCTTCAGCAATGCGTTCACCGGCACGAAGACGCCGGACGCCATGCTCACGCCAAAGATCGACCAGCATTCCTCGATGCCGCGCGGCAGATAGATGACGACGCGGTCTCCGCGTTGCGCTCCGGCTTCCTGCAATGCCGCCGCGCAACGGGCCGCCGCTGCGGCAAATTCGCGATAATTCAGCGATCGGTCCTTGTGGACGAGGGCCTGATCGTCGGTCGCGGCGCGGGTGGCAAGCAGGTGGTGCAGCAGGAAATGGGGTGTCATATCCTCCGTTCCCTGAGGACGAAGGCGATGAGATCGGCCGGCGTGCCGAGATTGTCGGGCGTGAAATGTTCGTCATCGAGAATGATGCCGAAACTTTCGCCGAGGAAGATCATCAGCTCAAGAAAGCCAAGCGAATCGATTACGCCGCCTTCGAGAAGCAGCGTATCGGCGGAAAAGGGGGCATAGGCGGGAAAACGGTTGGAGAGGTAGGAATAGATGGTATCGGCAACGTCGATTTCACTCTTTTTCGCTGCAAGCATGCTCGTTCTCCGATTTCCCGCGTCTTTCCTAATGACCTGCCCGGAACGGCGCTTTTTCTGTAAAGGCCAAGATTCCGTCAAGTCGCGCACGACTCACTAAAATACCTACGGTGGCAATAACACCAACTCTGAGTATGCTTCGTTAATAAATCGTGGGTTCCATGCGCCTTTTACTTGTATCGGTGCAGATTTATGTGCGGCAAGCCCGCCGGCCTTTCGCTCTGCGCCCATTGCCGCCATGGTCAGCGCAAGCCGGCCATGGCCAAGAAGGTGGCGGGCGATTGCGGATATGTGCCTTTGCGCGACCTGCCGGTCTTCGCAATGGATGAGGCGGGCGGATGGCAATCTTTTGGTCGTGGTTTTCAGGAAGACCAGAGGGTAATGGCGGTTCTCCGCCTCCATAACCGCCACGATGCAGCCGAGACGGGCGTGGTCTTCCAGCAGGTCGCGCATTTCGGCGGAGAGTATTTCCGGTTTTATCTCGCCTGGCGGGCGCAGCCGTGCGCTTGCCGGGCGAAGCGCTGCAAAGGGCAGCGGATAAAAAAGCGTGCAATCGGTCACCGTCGCAAAGCCCAGCCTCTCATTCAGCTTGCAGGCTTCGGGAGAGGGGGTGAGATCGGTAAAGATTTCGTCCTCATTGGAGGACGCCATCTGCAACATGCGCGGGGCGAACCAGCGGCAGGAAGGCTCCACATACCAGCTGGACAGGTTGACGACGATCCTGCCGGTCTCCGGCAGACGGCTTTTGATCGTCAGCAGCACACCTGCGGCATCGTCGCCCTTCATCAGCAATTGCCCGATCGCGCCGAGTTCGCGCCGCTCGTGATGTTCGCTGACGAGCGACAAACCGCGCGACCAGAAGGCCTCGGTTTTTTCCGGGAAGCCTTTCGCCAGAAGAGCGACGGCGGCGACGCGGTTTCCGTTGTCGATCGGTACGATTTTCAGGGTCGCTCTCCGCAGGTCTGGCGTCGTTCTGGGCGGGGAGGGATTTTCAACTCCGCCGCGTAGTATCGGCTTACGACGATAGATTTACCGTCCCGTTAATCGCAATGGCTGCAGCGGGTTGGAGGTGATCAAATTTCTATGAATGGCGGGCGCGCGCGTTACGCGCGTCCGCCTGCGTCTTGTTCAATCAATAAACCACGACGCCGCGGATGCTCTCGCCCTTGTGCATCAGGTCGAAGCCCTTGTTGATGTCTTCGAGCGGCATGGTGTGGGTGATCATCGGGTCGATCTGGATCTTGCCTTCCATGTACCAGTCGACGATCTTCGGCACATCCGTGCGGCCGCGTGCGCCACCGAAGGCGGTGCCCATCCAGTTGCGGCCGGTGACGAGCTGGAACGGACGCGTGGAGATTTCCTGGCCGGCGCCGGCAACGCCGATGATGACCGACTTGCCCCAGCCGCGATGCGAGGCTTCCAGCGCCTGACGCATGACCTTGGTATTGCCGGTGCAATCGAATGTGTAATCGGCGCCGCCGATCAGGTCGCCATTGCGCTTCGTCATGTTGACGAGATAGGGCACGATGTCGTCGCCGACTTCCTTCGGGTTGACGAAGTGGGTCATGCCGAACTTCTCGCCCCAGGCCTTGCGGTCGGGGTTGATGTCCACGCCGATGATCATGTCCGCGCCAGCAAGGCGCAGGCCCTGCAGCACGTTGAGGCCGATGCCGCCGAGACCGAAGACAATCGCCGTGGAGCCGATCTCGACCTTGGCGGTGTTGATGACCGCACCGATGCCGGTCGTCACGCCGCAGCCGATGTAGCAGACCTTGTCGAAGGGCGCGTCGGGATTGATCTTGGCAAGCGCGATCTCCGGCAGAACCGTATAGTTCGAGAAGGTCGAGCAGCCCATATAATGATGGATTTTGTCCTTGCCGATGGAGAAGCGCGACGTGCCGTCCGGCATCACGCCTTGGCCCTGGGTGGCGCGGATGGAGGTGCAGAGATTGGTCTTGCGCGAGGTGCAGGAATAGCATTCGCGGCATTCCGGCGTGTAGAGCGGAATGACATGGTCGCCCTTCTTGACCGAGGTGACGCCCGGTCCGACATCGACGACGACGCCCGCGCCCTCATGGCCGAGAATGGCCGGGAACAGGCCTTCCGGATCGGCGCCCGACAGGGTGAAATCGTCTGTATGGCAGATGCCGGTCGCCTTGACCTCAACCAGCACTTCGCCGGCGCGCGGGCCTTCGAGTTGAACGGTCATGACCTCAAGCGGCTTTCCGGCCTGAATGGCAACTGCGGCGCGAACGTCCATATCTTATCTCCTGGCATTGTCTTGTGATTGAACAGGGCTGTTTTGCCCGAGCTTGGCTTGAGGGACAAGGGGCGAGCCCAAGTTTGTGTTTTCGGAAGAAACCGTGAAGGCAAGCCCCACACTGCCGTTACGCGGTCATACGATTTTATTGTCGAGACCTAATTTACTAATAAATAAACTAAGCATATGAATTTGCTTCATATTTTTAGGTTCCGATTGAGTTTTGATTTACGGTTTGCGTGTTAATTGACCCCTGTATTTCAGGGGTCAGGCGAAGTTGCTCGAAAAGCAGCGCCGCCGGCGACCAACGAGCAATTTTCGAGCGACCGGCGTGAGCCGGACATTTTTTAGCGTCGCAGAAAGCAAGGCCTGTCGCTTTTCACAGCGCGCCTTTCCCATGGCGATGAGCGACATGAAACGGTGTTTTGATGACGAGCAGGCGGATTAAAAAAGCGGCATGGAAATGGAGCCTGTTTTCATCGCTCCTCAGGGACCGCGCCGGTACCTTCGCCATCATGACGGCGCTGCTGCTGCCGGTCTTTATCATTTTGCTGGGGCTGCTTTTTGAGGGCGGCAGGGCGCTGGCCTATTACAACCAGTCAAAGCGGGTCATGGCCATGGCATGCGAAAGAGCCACCAAGCCGACACGTACCTACACGTTGCTTGACACTGTCCGGCGCGACAATGTGACTGCGGCCTTCGATGCGATGATTCAATCCACGAAGCAGAAGGTCCTCTCGCGCGACGTGCAAGTGAAATGGACTGAGACAAAAATCAATGCCGAGTTCAGTTACGGGCTGATTTTCTCGGAGATGTTCAATCTCGAGAAGCTGAAATATCGCCTTGCATACTCTTGCGAGGGCATCCCGCCCTATCCCGAGGATGATGCGGTCATCATTGACAATATGTTCGAGAGCAACGCTCTCGGCGTCGAGCGGGTTCTGAAAAACGGCGTCACCAAGGAAACCCCCGGCGGTTGCTGGGGTGTCTATCCCTATTCGGAGATCGGATGGGATGGCGGGACCGGCCCCGGCGTCGAGTTGCAGGATTGGAGCAGCCCCTGCTGCCGCCGCAATCACAACTGGCAGGGCTATCCGGCGGGAATGCAGAGCAAGAAACTCAACGAGGCCCCTACCGCCAACGACAAAGCCTGTACTTTGAAGGAGGTCGATAAGGCAAAGACCACCGACAAAATCGAAATCGACAAGGATCCGGGCACCGAGCTCTCATTGCCAACCCGTTATGTCATGGAGCTCGATAGTGACTGGGGGCCGCCTGCGCCCGGCAAGAAAAAAAATATCGAAGCCAATAGCTCGATCTACAAGGATGTCGAGCTTCATCCCGGAATATATAAGATCATGGTTTGGTATAATGGGCGCCGGGCCGTCGAGGACGTGGAGAAAACAAACGGAATCAAGATCTCGCTCCAACAGCTCCTTCCTGACCTGAAACCCCAGCAGCGGGTGTGGGAGTTGACCCAGGATAAAAACAGTATTGCCTGGACGCCGAGGGATTACAGTTTCAGGGTCAAGGCCTACTCGATCTATCGGGTGACGATTGAGGCAACCGGCCTGAGCGACAGCTTTGGTGGCATCATCACCGGTTTCCAGCTCATCTACGTGGATCGAATGGAAGAGGGCTGAGATGAAGTCCTTACTTTCCCCGCGTCGGGATAAAAGCCGTGGTGGCCCGCGCAGATGCCGGGTCGCGCATGCCAAATGTTATCGGCTGCTCGGCGACCGAAAGGCAGCAACGGCGGTTGAGACGGCTCTGCTGTTGCCGCTGTTTTTTGCTCTGATTTTCGGGACGCTCGAAATCGGCCTGCTGATGCTCTATTATCTTTATCTCTCGTTCGCATCGAATGCGGGTATCGAATATCTCCGCAAGGCGGCGTCGGACGGTAAACCGGCGACCGAGATTGCGTTGCGCAAGGCAATCGCCTCCAATTTCATTGGAGGGACTGACGAAACCACTCTCAAGATCGCCCTTTTGCCGATTCCTGACGACGATATTGCCGAAGCCAAAGTGCCCATACCGATCGTGAACGATTTTCGCCCGCCCGCCGATACCGCCGGGCAGTACATTCTGGCCATCGGTTACAACTGGAATTTTTTGATGCCGACGACGCGTTTCCTCGTGCCGGACACGGGCGGCATTCATCAGTTGCGCAACATTTCCCTGGCGATCACTGCCGTGCGGGTGACGGAATGAAAAAAACGACATGGTTTTTGCGTCTTGCTGGTTTCGGCCGTTGCCGTTCTGGCGCCGCGGCGTTGGAAATGGGGCTTTTGGCGCCGCTGCTTGTCCTTATGCTTGCAGTGATCATTGAGGTCGGGCGGGGTTGGCTCAGCTATGACCGGTTCATGACGATAGTCGACGATTCAGCGCGCTGGGCGGCAAGATTCCCCGAATTCGAGGAACGGGTGCGCACGGGGGTTCCGAGTTTTGTCGTCCTTTCCGGCAGCGGCATTCTCCAGACGGGCAAACTCGACCTGACGCTGAGAAGCGTCAAACTGGTGGACAAGATCGCCCGGCTGCAATTTCCCGCCCACAATTTTCTGGGATCTGCCGAAGATGTGCCTTGGGAGAAAACCGTGATCGCCAACGGTTTCGTCGCTCAGGACGCTATCATTGTTGTCTCTGGGCGGTACAGCTATCGGCCTCTGATCGCTGCGGTGGCCGATATCACGCTCAAATTCGAATATGTTGCGGCCGTCAACCCGTTCTTTTCCCAACGATATCCCTACCAGAGCGGCAAATCGGATTTCGCAAAGTGGAACCTCAAGCGCTCGCCATTCAAACCGAACTGATCGGCCTCAGACAGCCTCTGTCGCGACCTGGCTTTCGCCGAGCCACGCCGCACAATCCCGCAATGCCCGCGCTGCAATGAGCTGGCGTTTCATGATCGTCTTGTCCTTGCCGCGAAAACGCTTCACGCCCTCCGGCTTGACGATGGAGCCCGGCTCCAGTTCCGGGAACAGGCCGAAATTGATGTTCATCGGCTGGAAGGAGCGTTTGCCCGGCTCATCATCGGAAGAGAGGTGGCCGCCGGTGATGTGGTTGAGGAGCGAGCCGAGCGCGGTGGTGGCCGGCGGCAGGCTTGGGCTCTCACCCTTTTGCTCGGCGGCGGCGAAGCGTCCGGCGAGAAGGCCGACGGAGGCACTTTCCACATAACCTTCGCAGCCGGTGATCTGGCCGGCGAAACGCAGGTCCGGCCGCGATTTCAGCTTCAGCGAGCGGTCGAGCAGGATCGGGGAATCGATATAGGTGTTGCGGTGCAGGCCGCCGAGGCGGGCGAATTCCGCATTTTCGAGGCCCGGTATCATGCGGAATACATCCGCCTGAACGCCGTATTTCAGCTTGGTCTGGAAACCGACCATGTTGTAGAGCGTGCCGAGCGCATTGTCCTGTCGCAGCTGCACGACGGCATAGGCCTTGACCGTGGGGTTATGGGCGTTGGTCAGTCCCATCGGCTTCATCGGGCCGTGGCGCAGCGTCTCGCGGCCGCGCTCGGCCATGATCTCGATAGGCAGGCAGCCGTCGAAATAGGGCGTGCCTTCCCATTCCTTGAAACCTACCGTGTCGCCGGCAATCAGCGCGTCGATGAAGGCGTTGTACTGCTCCTCGTTCAGCGGGCAGTTGATGTAATCCTTGCCGGTGCCGCCGGGGCCGACCTTGTCGTAACGCGACTGGTACCAGCAGATATCCATATTGATGCTGTCGCGGTGGACGATGGGGGCGATAGCGTCGAAGAAGGCGAGCGCATCCTCACCCGTCTCGGCCTGGATGGCGGCTGCGAGATCCGGCGAGGTCAGCGGGCCGGTGGCGATGATCGAGTTGCCCCATTCCTTCGGCGGCAGACCGTTCACCTCTTCGCGCACGATCGTCACCAGTGGGTGACTTTCCAGCTCTTTCGTTACGGCCTCGGAGAACCCGTCGCGATCGACGGCGAGCGCGCCGCCGGCCGGCACCTGGTGCCTGTCGGCGCAGGCCATGATCAGAGAACCGGCAAGCCGCATTTCGGCATGGATGACACCAACCGCATTGGCCGTCGCATCGTCGGAGCGGAAGGAGTTAGAACAGACCAGTTCCGCCAGCGTATCGCCCTTATGCGCATCCGTGCCGCGCACGCCGCGCATTTCATGCAGGATGACGGGTACACCGCTCTGCGCGATCTGCCATGCGGCTTCTGAGCCGGCCAGCCCGCCGCCCACGACGTGAATGGGAGAAGTGGTCTTGTCTTGCATGCTGGCGTCCATGTGCCTCCGCGGGGCAAAGGCTCCCGTCCGGCGGCTGTCTTTCGAGTGATTATTCCGCGCGGGTCCCGAAGGACGCGGCATTGTTTGCGGATGCACTAGCATGCATGGCCGGGGCAGCCAAATGTTTTTGAGGATGGGGATGTGAGAGAGGATGTGGTCTTTATGCCCGCGAGCCGCCCGAACGTAACGAGCGATCTCGTTTCCGTCCTGGATGTGTAATTTGCTGTGATGGTTGGCAGCATTTTGGTAGTGGACCATCTTCCTCCGTCATTCCGGCCTTGAGCCGGAATCCAGCCAGCCCAGGTCTTTGGGCTGAAAGGACTCTTCCCACGGCGCAGACGCGCCGTGACTGGATGCCGGATCAAGTCCGGCACGACGGGAGAGGAGCGTAGCGAACCAGCCACCGACAAGAAAGGGGGGCGGTGCCGCATGGCATGGTTCGCCGGGCCGATGTTCGTCAATCGCCGACTGGCGAGAATTTCCAGTAGATCCTGCCAGAATCAAAAACGGCGCCAGAGGCGCCGCTTTTTTTACCTGTCGCTCAATCGTCGCGCCCTGGAGGTCGGGCAGCGGGACGATCGTTTACGCCTTAGCGGAACGAACGGGCTGCTACGTTACGGATGTCGTAACGGGTCAGGCCGATGTCGCTCAGAGCCTGGTTGGAAAGGCTGCCAAGTTCGTTGATCGTGCGGCGGTAGGAGATCCAGTTCTTTGCGATGCGGATGGGGTTCATGGTCGTTTCCTCAATCTATCTCTGTTGATTTCGTCTGCCGGCTCAGCGTTTCTCTGTGCTCTCGGCTGTTGAGGTTTATATATAGACATTGAGCCATGTTGTGCAGTGCAGAATTTAGGCTACTGCCATGCATTTGTGCACTACGTCGGCTAAATTTGCGGCTTTGAATATCGTCTGAGCAAAATATGAGCGGAAATGCCTGTGTTTCAGGCGGTTCTGACGGGTTTGGCAGCCTTTGGCGGCGCTAAAGGGGCTTTTCGGTGTAAAAAGGCGCGTCGGGAGGGGGCTCTGATGCTATCCGGGCGCTGCGCAGAGGGTCGGCCATCGATGCATTTTTCATCTGCCGACCCCGCGAGCGGCTGTGGCAATGCCGCTTCGACCCGGAGAACCGCCCAAAACGAAAAAAGGCCGGAGGCGGGAGCCTCAGGCCTTTTTGGGTAGGTCGTCTCGCATCCGCCGCAAGAAGCGGCGGTGCTCATAATCAGAAGCCGACGGCGGTCTTGGCGACGCGGCGGATGTCCTGACGGCCAATGCCGAGGTCACTCAGTTCGCGGTCGGTCATGCGGCCGAGTTCGGTTACGGTCTGACGATACTTGCGCCAGTTGGTGAGCGAGCGTGCAATGTTCATTTTCATCTTCCTCTTCGTGCTGTTCAGTCTCTGCGGCCAGTCTTGGGAGGCTTTGGTCCGGGGCTGAACTCGATCTCTGTATGACCATGAATATAATCGGTTTAATCAAAACAAAAACAGACAAAGCAAGATGTCACCTATGCACAGATTGCAATGCAAGCCGGTAAAACAGGCCGATTGCGGCGATTCATGCATAATTTGTGACCAATTTGTGTGCTTTTGGTGATCGTCTGGGGTTCGGCTGTGCGAAGGTGTGAGGGATGACCGGATAAGGGGCGGGGCAAGGGTGCGGAAGCCCCTCAATCGCTGGTCTGGAGCAGGGGCCGGCAATCCGGTAACTGGGCTGCGGGGCGCGCTATATATAATGTCAATGTAGCCGCATAAATATTGCCTGTTTCTCCGCCTGCCTGCATGCGATGCGCCGGGCGAGGTGGGGCGGGAAGGCGATGAGAGGCGGAGGCGGTGCGGCTTGCCGTTTTCCGCGCCAAATCGCCTCTGTCCGGCTGTTGCGCCCTGTTCCCCGGCGCGGGTGGCGAATAAGCGGAGAGCGCGGCCGGCTCCTGCCACCGGCGCGGGGATGAGAAAAGTCCGGAGGAAACGAAAGGCGGCGATAAGGCGTGCTTGACCCTTTCTGAACATTGTGACATACCGCCGCCCAACGTGCGGGTATGGCGGAATTGGTAGACGCATTGGTTTTAGGTACCAACGCTTCGGCGTGGGAGTTCGAGTCTCTCTACCCGCACCACAAGCAAGGCATGGCTGCGCCACGCTTGCGCCAGAGTGCATCCTTAGGGATGCGGGAGCTTCGGGGTTTATTATTCCCCTTTGGTCTTCTCTCCGGCGCAGGCGCAAAGGTGTCCGGCAGGCGCTTGTGTAACGAAATAACAGAAGCCACGGCCGGGGAACGATGTTTCCGGCGCAGTGCTCGAAAGTAAACCAACGGCTGTCTGAGCACCGCCGCCATGATGTGAAGGTTTGAGAAAATGCAGGTTATCGAAACGCTCGCTGAAGGGCTGAAGCGTGAACTCAAGGTCGTTATTCCGGCTGCCGACATGAAGGCCCGTCTGGACGAGCGCCTGGTTGACGCCAAGGACAAGGTTCGCATCAACGGTTTCCGTCCCGGCAAGGTGCCGGTCGGCCACCTGAAGAAGATGTACGGCAAGTCCATCATGGCCGACCTCGTCAACGAGCTGGTTCGTGAAAAGCCGACCGAAATCCTGTCCAGCCGTGGAGAGAAGTCTGCGACTCAGCCGTCGATCTCCATGACCGAAGACGAGCAGGAAGCCGAAAAGATCCTGTCGGCCGAATCCGATTTCGAATTCACCGTTGCCTACGAAATCATTCCGGCCATCGAACTGAAGGCCAATGACGGCATCAAGGTTACCCGCGAAGTCGTTGAAGTCTCCGAAGACGAAATCAACGAGCAGATTCTGAAGATCGCAGAAAGCGCCCGCACCTACGAGACCAAGAAGGGCAAGGCCGCCGATGGCGACCGCGTCACCATGAACTATCTCGGCAAGGTTGACGGCGTTGCCTTCGACGGCGGCGCTGCTGAAGATGCCGAACTGGTTCTCGGTTCCGGCCGCTTCATCCCCGGCTTCGAAGACCAGCTGGTCGGCGTCAAGGCTGGCGATGAAAAGACCATCACCGTGACCTTCCCGGCCGACTACCCGGCTGCGAACCTTGCCGGCAAGGAAGCCAACTTCGACATCACCGTCAAGGAAGTTGCTGCTGCCGCTGCTGTTGAAATCAACGACGAACTGGCCACCAAGCTCGGTCTCGAATCGGCTGAAAAGCTGAAGGAAATCGTCAAGGGCCAGATCGAAAGCCAGTACGGCAACATTACCCGCCAGAAGGTCAAGCGTCAGATCCTCGACCAGCTGGACGAAATGTACAAATTCGACACGCCGGCTGGCCTCGTCGACGCCGAGTTCGACAACATCTGGCGCCAGATCAACACCGATCTCGCTCAGTCAGGCAAGACCTTCGCTGACGAAGACACGACCGAAGAAGAAGCCCGCGAAGAATATCGCAAGCTGGCTGAACGCCGCGTCCGTCTCGGCCTCGTTCTCTCCGAAATCGGCGAAAAGGCCGGCGTTGAAGTGACCGAAGAAGAAATGCAGCGTGCGCTGTTCCAGCAGCTGCAGCAGTTCCCGGGCCAGCAGAAGGAAATCCTCGATTTCTTCCGCAACACCCCCGGCGCTTCCGCTTCGCTGCGCGCTCCGATCTTCGAAGAAAAGGTCATCGACAAGCTGCTCTCCGAAATCTCGGTAACGGACAAGACCGTTTCCAAGGAAGAGCTTCTGGCTGACGACGCCGAAGAAGCAACGGAAACCAAGAAGAAGGCCCCGGCCAAGAAAAAGGCCGCTGCCAAGGCTGACGACGCCGCTGAAGGCGAAGAAGCCGCTCCGAAGAAGAAGGCTCCGGCCAAGAAGAAGGCCGCTGAAGGCGACGCCGAATAATCTTCTTCAGTGCAAGCTGATTGAACAAGGGGCCGTAGCGAAAGCTGCGGCCTTTTTGTTTTGGGGCGTCCGGGTTCTGGGCGGTCGCGCGGGCTTCACTACCTTCGTTTCGATCACAATGCAGTGCAGCATGATTTTTTGCTGCATCTGCTCTTGTTCATCTCCCGTTCATCTGGCACCCTGCGCAGCATGATTTGCCCCGGCCGCTGCATGCGGTCGTTCGGGCATTGTGTGCCGCTCTTGCGCGGCCTTATCGCTGCCAAACCATTGGCCTTAAGCTTTTACCGTGCCTGCCGGGTTCTCCCGGTGCGCCCTTAATTTGCAAGGGGACAAGATATGTCGCCACGAACGGGTTTTACCCTTCTATTGTCTCTTTTCACCGCCGCTGGTACCGCGGCCCATGCCGATGAGGCCGGGCTGATCTGGAAGCCGGTGAAGAATTCCGACCGTTCCTATACGGCGCGTATCGGCGCGAAACTGCCGGTCGATACGCCCATTCGAGCAGGGCTGGAGATGGGCATGAGCGCTTCCAAAACGGGGCAGGTGGTGGATGCGCCGGTGCGGGTGTGGGGTAATGTCACGCTGCTGGCCGAACAGTTGCCAGGCGTCTCGCTCGCTCGCGATGTCGGCGTCATCTTCAATGCGCTGACGGGGTCGAGCAGCGTTTCCGTGACCTCGCAGCAGAAGCGCATCGTTACGCCGGAGCTGGATATCGAGGCGAACCGCAATTTCACCGTGCGTTATGACGGCACGGCGCAGCAATGGAACGGGGTGGATGTGTCGCAGTCGCTGCGCCTTTCCCGCTCCGAGACCGGCACGGCCTTTGTGCTGACGGGGGCGAGCCGTAACAGTTTCAACGAGTTCAGCAGCGGCGTGGCGGTGGAGCAGAAACTGGGCGATCACCTGACTGTGCGGGGGACGCTCGATCAGGGTTATGCGGATCATTTCCGGCCGGGGGTGAGTGCGCGGTACAGTATTCGGTGGTGAGGGGGGTGGGCTGTCTGCGCCGGGGTCGTCTCTAGATAAATGGGAAGCTGCAGATGAATGTCTCTCTTCCGTCATGCCGGACCTGATCCGGCATCCAGCCACGGCGCGTCTGCGCCGTGAGGGGAGTCTTTTCAGCCCAAGGACTTGGGCTGGCTGGACCCCGGATCAAGCAACCGTGGATGATCAAGCAAATGCTGGATCTGTCCTTGCGATGGCGTTGAGGATAGTGACGAGCTTCCGGATTGTTGCGACGATGGCTAGTTTGAAGGGT
>NZ_JAQAHD010000007.1:0-213238 GCF_027871605.1 Agrobacterium sp. CFBP 3001 | reverse complement strand
GGGCCGCGACTACCTCTCGGTCAAGCTCGACGATCCGAGTTTCCCGGCTCCGATCTACGCCACGCTCGCCGAAGTCGAAGGCGAAGACGGTCTCCAGCTGATCTGGTCGCGGCCCAACCGCGACTGAGGTCCTCGAGGCTCCGCCCATTGGGCGGAGCCTCTCCCGCCAAAGAGAGAAGCCGGAACCAGGCATTGAGCCCGGTTCCGGCTTTTTGGGTGCCATACGGAAACGGGGATAGCCGCTCAGATCGCCCGATGGTGCCGGGCCGGGATGGCGGCCTCAAGGACGAGCGGTACCCCCCAAATTTCAGGCCCGGTCCTGCGGCCCGATCCAGAAATTCGGCTCCCCCACTCGCCGCCTCCGGCGGTCGCTATCGCGATCCCTGACCCCGCCATCCCGTCCCGCCCTGCGAGCTCGTCTTTCACGAACTCAAGGAGATGAAACCATGACGATCGAACAGCACATCGAAGAAATGCGTGCCGAGCTGAACAACGCATGCGACGCGGCCGAGCGCCGCCAGATCGAGGGCGAGCTCGAACTCGCCCAGGCCGAGCTGGTCGTGGAACTCGCCGAACAGGTCGGCGCCATCGATGCCGAGCCGCCCTTCTGAGGCGGCTTCTCTCCTCGTTATAAGGCCGAGCTTTGCTCGGAAATTACCTTTCCCGATTCCAACGCTTTCCGCCTGGGGAGCACCGCGTCGTCGCATCTCTCCTTTCGACAGAGCTGTCATCTCTATCAGGGGACGGTGCAGCCCTTGCGTCATGCCACAACCTTGCGCCGCCAGAATTTTCCCCGCCGCCCGCGGCTCCTCGCCCAATCAAAATTCAGGCGGCTCCAGGTTCTTCGCTTGCGCTTCGACCGTTCCGGTGCGGCCCTCCTTCGAGGTCTGCTTTCGATCCCCGCGATACCAGCAATTCGAAAGGAGAACCTACCATGCAACAACTCGCAAAATTCCTCGCAGCCACCGGCCGCCGGCTCGGCAGTCTCGCCAAAGTGATCTGTCATTTCTTCCGCAAGGGAAAGCTCGGGCTGAAGCTCGCAATCAAGATCCCGTTCCTCGTCGAGATCGAGGTTTCGTTCGAGACCGACTGGAACCGGCGCGAATGAGGCGCCATGGCCGCCCTCGGCGGCCCTTTCCTTCGTTCCGGCTCGGGCGTCATCGTTGGTCACCTGAGAGGACGCTGGGCAAAAGTCCTCGGTCGATAGCCCCGCGCCCTCTTCTGCCGCGTCAAGTCGAGGAATAGTCTGACCGCTTCTTCCTCCCGCCCGAAATGATGAACCATCATCTGCCCTGATGTCCCGATCCTCCCCCAACGTCGTATCAGGCAGGTTTCCCCGAACAGCGACAAGGAAATCTGCATAGCGTAGAAGCGTGCCATGTTCTTTGCGGCGTCAGTTCGCTCGATGTAGAGCTGGTAGGGTTGTGTCACCATGTTCATAGAGTCGCCGATCGCCGACAGAGCGTCCAACGACAGTTTTGAATCATTGAAGGCCAATCGATTCATTGCGGTGATGCTTCTTGACGCCTGAGTGATTGTCGGGGCGAGACGGCGTTGCCGCACGGCTCTAGTCGCTGCCGCTCCCGGAGCCCAATCGGTCTCCGCGCATCCGCGTGACGATCCTCTCGCGAAAGGCATACGCGCCATTCCTATGCGATCATTTACAGTATCCCGGGCGCTTCGAACGCGGCTCCGAAAGTCATCCCGCGGCCTCATCCAGCCGACATTGTTCAAACTTTAATTTAATTTTCATTCTCTCTGAATAACTATTGTCGCAATCAGGTTCGACTTGGCGAAGCATCTGCGGATCAGGCACTGCAGCGCAATGAGAGAAAGTCAGAGGCATGGCAGAAATTATCGACTTCCCCTTGGAGCGCAGCTTCAGCACTGAACAGCGTGCCCTGATCGACCAGATGGAAGAAGAGGGCGCCCGCTTTCTCAAGGCGACCGAGAGCTTGCTTGGCGTGCTGCGGCAAGCCGAACGCACGCAGAAAGCAATTCTCGCCTACCAAGCCGAGATCAAAAATCGGGGTGGAGGAACGCAGCAGGCAGCCAGTCGCAAAGAGGGCGACGGTTCCGCAGCTGGCGACTATCGCAGCAGCACTATCCGATATGCATCCGATGATTGAAAGTTTTCGACTGGGTGGCGATCGTCGCCATCGTGACAATACGTGAGGGAAGAGACCGTGCTTGGGTTCGCAAAACAGAAACAATATGTCTTCCTGCTTGGGGCGGCACTTCTCCTCAGCCATGGCGCGCGAGCCGAAGACGTCGACTTGATGACCGGGGTGGTCCCCCGTTCGGGCGCTGAAGGCATGATACCGGCCGATCAATTCAAGAAGGTCAGCCCCTGGAAAATCGGGATGAGCCATTTTGGCGTCAACGCCAATACGTGGGCTGCTCAAATGGCCGCTGAATCGCAGGCGGCCGCCAAGAGCGATCCGCGCATTTCGCAGTTCGTGCTCCTCGATGCAAATCTCAGCCAGGCCAAGCAGATCGCCGACATCGACGAGCTGATCGCCCAAAAGGTCGATGCCATCATCATAACGCCGGTTTCCCCGACGTCGGCCGACGCCGGCATCGAGAAGGCGGTCAATGCCGGCATTCCCGTCATCGTCCATACAGGTCTTACCAAAACCGACAAATACACGGTCGATATTCAGGGTGGCGGCGAGAACTTCGGAAAGGTTTCCGGAGAATTCCTCGTCAAGGAACTTGGCGGCAAAGGCAACATCTGGGTCCTGCGGGGACTTCCCACCCATCCCGAGGACATCAATCGCTACAAGGGCCTGCTCGAAGCCATCAAGGGCACCGATATCAAGATCGTCGCCGAAGATGCCGGTCTCTGGTCGTATGATTACGGCCACAAGGTTTGCGAGACCTTCTATCTCGAAAACCCGAAGGTCGACGGCATCTGGTCGTCGGGCGCCGACATGAGCCGTGCATGTATGGATGTCTTCCAGCAATATGGCGCTAAAGTTCCCCCGATCACCGGCGAGGTGAACAACGGCTTTCTCCAGAAATGGATCGAAAGCGGGGTTGATGCGGTCGCCACCGAATACGGGCCGGAACAAGGGGCCGCGGCCGTTCGCGCAGCCGTCGCGCTGCTTGAGGGCAAGGCCATTCACAAGCGCTATGTTTACGAGCCTGACGGTTGGGACATCCAGAAGGCAAAAGCGAACTACCGCGCTGACCTGTCAGAGAAATTCTGGATGCCGAGCAGTCTGAGCGACTCCGACCTCAAGGCCCTGTACGGCAAGCCCTGAACGCTTGCTTGCCCCTGACGTTCACCTGGTCCGGCGAACGTCAGAAGTCGATGTCATCAGTGTAATTACTCAACCCACTCTATCGCGTGGCAGGGTCAGTGTGCCCGCGATCGCCCCGATTCCAAGGAGCCGTCTTCATGACACCAGCAGCAACGAAATCCAACGACCGACGTAATTTCGGAATTGCCGGACGGTTGACGACGGCCTTTGTCGGCATTGCGATCCTGGCCGCCATCGCCGGCGGCTCGTCCTCATGGTATTCAATGGAAAGCTCCGGTATCGTCAAGGAGCTCGGCGATCGGACACTGCCGACGGTAACCGAATCCCTCGCCTTCGCTCAAGAATGCGCGATTCTTCTCGCAGAAGCGCCGAATCTTGCCAATGAGCCGGATCTCGCGTCGCTCGACGCAAGCTCGAAGCGTCTGGAAGCCATCCTCGTCAGTCAAAATGGTCGATTGGCGACTTTGCGTAACCTCGGAGTGGCATCGGAGCTCCTCGATTCCGTAGACAAGACAAGCCAAAGCCTGGAGCCCAAGCTCAATCAGCTGACAGCCATTTCGGCCGACCGGATCAAGTCGAAGTTCGGCATGCAGGAGGGTGTGACCCGCGCGCTATCGCGCTACAAATCATTGTCCTCGATGCTCCGCAATGCGCAGGCCTCGGCGGCGGACAGCGTCGAGCGGTCGCGCGCCCTGACCGATCTTCAGATGGCGGCCGCCCAGATATCGACCCTGATGTCGGCCATACCCAATGCATCGGAAACCGAATTGACCGCGATCAAGGATCAATATGATGCCACCGGCAAGGAGATCGACAGCATACTCGCCCGTCTGAAAGCCTCAGGCGGCAGTACTGCTATGCAAGTGCTCGTAAAAGCGCTCCTGGACGAGGGCACGGGTCCTCAAGGGCTGTTTGCGCTTCGAGCCGACCAGGCCAAGCTCAACGGCCAGACCGCTGATATGCTCAATGATATGACGGTGACCTCCATCATCCTTGGTGTCGACGTCAAATTGATCGCGGCGAAGGAAAAGCAAGCCGCCCGACATGCTGCGGAACTGTCGCGGGGAATGACCCAGCAGACCGTCGCGGTCAACGCTGCAACGAGCTGCCTGGTGATCGCGGCCGCGCTCATTGCCCTGTTCTACGTCCGGCGTTCCGTGACGCGGCGACTAATCGGGCTCGCCACCGTCATGGGCCGTCTCGCTGCCGGTGACCATTCCACTCTTGTCCCGGTGACCGGCCGTGACGAGATCACCGAGATGGCCGGCGCCGTCGAAGTGTTCCGGGCCAACGCTGTCGCCAACATCCGCCTTGAGCAGGAAGCAGTGGAACAGCGCAATCTCACAGAAGAGGACCGGCGTATTAAGGCCGAGAGCGATCGCCTCCGGGCAGAGGCAATGGCACAAGCCACACAGGGTCTCGGCGAAGGGTTGAAGCACCTCTCCACCGGCGATCTCACCTATCGGCTTTCGCAGCCTTTTGCCGCCGAATTCGAGACGCTGCGCGCCGATTTCAACGGTGCCGTCGGCCAGCTTGCCGAGACGCTGAGAGCCGTCGCGGACGCGGCAAACGCCATCGACAGTGGCAGCCGCGAGGTCAGCGGCAGCGCCGACGACCTATCCAAGCGCACCGAGCAGCAGGCCGCGTCGCTCGAAGAAACGGCGGCGGCCCTCGACCAGATCACGGTGAATGTCGCCAATTCGTCCAAGCGCGCCGACGAAGCTCGCATGATCGCCGCCCAGGCCAATACCAGTGCCGCCCATTCCGGCCAGGTGGTGGCGAGCGCTGTCGACGCCATGGAGAAGATCGAGCAATCGTCGAAGCAGGTCTCCAACATTATCGGAGTCATCGACGAAATCGCATTCCAGACCAATCTCCTTGCGCTCAATGCCGGCGTCGAAGCGGCGCGCGCTGGCGACGCCGGCAAAGGCTTCGCGGTTGTCGCACAGGAAGTTCGCGAACTTGCACAACGCTCCGCTAAGGCCGCAAGAGAGATCAAGGAACTGATCCGAAATTCCTCGGTCGAGGTACAGAGCGGCGTCAAGCTCGTCAGCGAGACCGGGACTGCCCTGAAAACCATCGAGGGCTACATTGTCACCGTCAACCATCATATGGACTCGATCGCGACATCGGCCCGGGAACAGTCGGTTGGTCTGGCCGAGGTGAATACCGCCGTCAATCAGATGGATCAGGTCACCCAGCAGAATGCCGCCATGGTCGAGGAAAGCAATGCAGCGAGCGCGACCCTTGCCGGTGAAGCAGGACGGCTGCGCGACCTGATCAGCCAGTTCCAATTTGGCGAAGCCATGCGCCGGCCGGCGCCCGTCACCGAGGCCAGCCCTTCCAACCGGCCGGTCGCATCGCCGGCGCGCCGGATTGTCGGTGCGGTTGCCAAGGCCTTTTCCGGAAACGCTGCCGTCAAGCAGACCTGGGAAGAGTTCTGAGCGGAGCTCACGGCGCATTGACGGAAGGTCTTTTGGCCATCGGAGCTGGCAAGCGGTCGCGTCCTATTCAGGACGCGGTCCTATCTCTCTCTCTGACGTCCCATCTTGCACCCGCCGTGTCGGGTAGCAGCGGGGCATTGCTGCCCCGCCGCCCCCTAAGAACCGGGCGCGCGGATCACTCCGCACCCGGCTCAAGCCATTCTCCAGCGCCACGTTGTGACACCGGGCTCCCCGGCGGTATGTTTCGCGTCCTGACGGCGGGCGAGGTAGTCATCCCATGTGGGATCGAACGGGTTAGCCAGCGCCGGAATTTTGGCATGTCTCTTGATTGGGACAGCCGCTGCACGGACAAGCCCATACTTGGCGTCCTCCGTGCTGAAATCCCATGACTGGCTACCGTTGACCCTGAAATACCTTCTCCTGATCCACCGTGCTCCTTTGTTAGGGTGTCGTCGGCACGCCCATCTCCAGAGCATGCGCCAGATGTAGAAGTCTATCGAAGAGAAGGTCGCCTTCGCCACGACATGGCGGTGATACATCGCCCATCCCCGAATGATCGGGTTCAGCATTTGTATCAATCCTTCCTGCGCGATGGCGGCGTTGCCTTTGATGATTCTCCGGACCTTATCCAGCAGCGCCTTGACGCTGTGTTTGGACGGCGTGATGAGAAGTTTGCCGTTGTACTTTCGCACATTCTGGCCCAGAAAATCGAAACCATCCGCAATGTTCGTGATTCTGCTTTTCTCGTCCGAGAGTTCCAGTCCACGAACAGCCAGGTATTTCCTGATCGCCGGCAAGACCTTGTGTTCCAGCACCTCTTTCGATGCACTGGTTACGATAAAGTCGTCGGCATAACGGATGACGTGGGGCTTGGCTTTTCGGTACGTGGATTTCGACGATCCCACGCTTGCATCGACTGCGGCCTCAAGCCCATCCAACACTCTGTTAGCGATTGTGGGCGAAATCACGCCCCCTTGCGGGGTTCCCGCCCGCGTCTCGAACAGAGTTCCCTCTTCAACATATCCGGCTTGAAGCCACTTCCGCAGGATCGCCTTGTCCATAGGCATATGCTCGAGGATGTAATCATGGCTGATTTCATCGAAACAGCTTTTGATATCGCCCTCTAGAACCCACGTGGCGGACTTCCGTCTTGCCAACGTGATGAAGCACTGCTCAATGGCGTCGGCTGTCGAGCGTTTGGGCCGAAATCCATAGGAATTCGGGTCCGCCAAGGTCTCCGTCACTGGTTCCAGCGCAAGCTTCCATAAGGCTTGCATTGCGCGGCACAGCATACGGGGTATCCCGAGCGGGCGCTTCTTGCCGTTACTCTTGGGAATATAAACGCGTCGCAACGGCATGGTACGGTAGCCGTGATGCCGCAGCGACATTACTCCCTTCCATCTGGCCACCGGGGTTGTCCAGATTTCTCCGTCCACTCCCGGCGTTTTCTTCCCGCGATTCTCCGTCACCCGCTTCACAGCCAGCATCTTGCCGCTGTGCGAGCGGGTCAGCAGACGTTGCAAGGCTTTTACCTTGCCCCATCGGCATTCGCGAGTGGCCTTGGCGATACGCACTTGAAGTCGCTTCACGGTTGCTTCAATCTGCGACCAGTCTGTCTGATCGCAAATCTGCCCTCCGTGCGAGGACGCACCAGCATTCGCTGCTTTCGCACCGATTGCCGTCATCTGCTTTTCCTCGTCCAGCAATTAGTCATGTTCTCTCGCCATGAATGACCGAGCGGAAGTCTGCCCACTTTCGTGTCGGGCGATGTTGCAGCCCGTATCCCGACCATTACAGCCGGGCCTTCGCTTTCTCCGCCTTCCTTTACCCACAACACCAACAGCGTTCCTTACGGTTCGCCTGCCGTTACCGGCAGCGCTATGGGCTTACCCTGTTCCGCATGAATCTCAGAGCCAGTCGGACCCTTCCTTTTCGCCGGCAGCTTTCCGTCCATGGAGGTCCAACCGGAAAGGACCACACCTTGCTGCACACCTTTTGGTTCAAGCCTATCAGCACATTTGGCTTGTTCCTTGTTACGGCGTTTATCGGAAGTTCACTTGTGTTGGTCGTCATTGCTCATCCCTTGCACCTCACCGCCTTTGTGCTGGCAGTTTCCACTTCGCCTCACGGTTCGGTGGACCGGTCACCCGGTGGTTACGTTGTCCCCGAAGCTCCACACGGAGTCGTTGCCAACTTCGCATGTTCGGGTAGGGAACGACCGATGGAACGGTCGGTTTCGTAAAGTTCACATCACGTGTTCTCCTCTCGAAACAGAGATTCATGCGACTTTCAGGTCGCACTCCGGCGTCAAGGACTGCGCGGCCCCTCCAATTTTCCCCGCACCGCAAGCGGCACAGAGAAAGTCGGTTCCTCCGCTCGCCGCACGGCGGCCGCGTTCCGCGGTCCCTGACCCCTCACGGACTTCGGTGCGGACACTTTTCGTCAGAAAACGAAAAGGAGACCCTGATGACACAGCATCACATCACACAGCCGGTTAGCGAAGAGCGGAAACTTGCGGATCAGCAGCCGACCGGGCTTGAACATCTGCGCAGCAGTTTCGATGCTGAAGTGCACCTTCCCGCCGATATCTCGCGCGAGTTTCTGTCTGCGGCGCTGCTTTGGGCCATCGACAACAAGGTCGATTTCGGTTTGTTCCACGAGCCCGGAAAGATCATCATCGCGCACTTCGGTGGTGATGAGATCTACCTCCCCTCCCGGTGGTCCGACAAACGATGGCACATCGGCCTTGAGGACAAGGAGCCTTTCGACCCGGGCGATTGAAGCCCAGACCAGAGGCGGCTTACCGCCTCTGGTCTTTGCCTTTCGCTTGAGCCGTTCCTGCCGGATCGACCGGCCGAACCGGCTATGAACCCAAGCCCCATCCCTCTCTCCTGGCAGCGGAAGACGATGATGGTTGTCACTGCCCCTGGCACCAGCCATGTCGAGCGCCATCCCATCGCCGGGCAAGGCCTTCGTTGATCAAAACATCGCCCAGCGAATTGCCCGCACGAGATACGGTTCGGAGTTTGCGTCCATACTTGTCCTCGTCGCGGAACCCGGCAGACAACGAAAATCTTCCGGCGTTGAGCAGCGTCAACAGTCGCGACTTTGCCGCTTCACCTTTGATCCGTTCAGCCTCGCAGCGGGGCGGGCTGAGTTCAGGCGTATCGATGTCGGCGATGCGGATTTTCTGGCCGTTGAACCAGAAGGTGTCGCCATCGACGACGCAGTTCGTCCGATGACTGTCGCCGCACAGTTCGAACGATGCCGATAGCGCGTCTTGTGCAGGCGCTTTGACGAAAGCAGCAGCGCTGTCGAGATGGCCGTTGCGATCGAGGTATAGCCAGCCGACGGCGCCGATCACCGCGGCCCAGACAATCGTGGTCGGAAATCCTCTGCCACGACCCGGACGGCGGCGGCGCGGCGTCGAGCGCGACGCATTGTTGCCGGGACGCTCGCTCGCGACCTTCCGATTTTTCCTGAACGGTATGACGTTCTTTTGCACCAAGCTTTTATCCCTCTTCGCCGGCAGACCTTACAGTCGGAGTGGTTTCATCGGCCTTTACCGAAGGCGTCGAATTCGAAGCTTTCTTCTCGCCTCCGCCCGTCGAATGAAACCGGTTCTCGCCAACGCAGACCCTCATATCAGCCCGCCGGAACCAGATGGCGCGGCCGCATCTGAGCGGCGCATTGCCGGCCGTGAACACGATCTGCTCGTCGGCCCGCATGCGCAGGACCTCATGCGGCTGGATAAGCGGTCTGGCGGCAAGCTGCTTCGAGCGTGTTCGCGATGATCCCCTTGCCTGGGAACTGCGGCTGTCCTGGTCGATCTCGACCGTGGTCATGCCGCAACGTTTCGATATGTAATCGGCGGTCTCCGGATCGTTGATCGCCGCGAACGAGATCCAGCTGGCGCTCTCGAACCACTTGCTTGCCGCATCGCGGCCGCCATAGGTTTCGCGCATCTGGCCGATCGACTGATAGATCATCGTGAGGGTGATGCCATATTTGCGCCCGGCATCGCGCGCGGTTTCGAGGATCCGCATGTAGCCGAGGCGGGCGACCTCATCGAGGAGAAACAGCGCGCGCCCCTCAAGCTTTCCGTCGCGATTGTAGATCGCGTTGAGAAGCGAGCCGATGACGACGCGTGCGAGACCCGAATGGGTCTCCAGTGTCTTCAGGTCGATGTTGATGAAGACGTCGGTGTTTCCGGCCGCGATGTCGCTGGTCGAGAATTTCTTGCCGGATACGAGGGCGGCATAATTCGGATAGGAAAGCCAATGCGTTTCCTTGACCGCATTGGCATAGACGCCGGAGAAGGTTTCCGGCGTCATGTTGACGAAGGCTGCGACGTTTTCCTTCACGAAATCCGAGCCCGAATTGTCGTAGATGTCCTGCAGGCGCTTGCGCAATGTCGGCTCCGGCTCAGAGAGATTCATGCGGACCTGCCGAAGCGTCTGATCCTTCTCGTCCGTGTGACCAGACAGGCAGACGTCTGCGATGAGCGCCGTGAGCAGCTGCAGCGCCGACGCGCGAAAGAAGTCGTCACGGACACCGCGCGCGCCGCCGCTGTCGCTCATGATCCATGATGCGACTGACGCGATATCCTCTTCCTTGGTTCCACCGTAACCACCGACCCAGTCCAGGACGTTAAAGCCGATATCCGACTTCCTCGGGTCCAGGACGAACATGTCCCTTCCCGCTCCGCCCCGATGCGCGGAGACCATCGGTGCGACCTCGTTCGATGGATCGAGCACGATCAGTGTGCCGCCCCATTTGAGTGCTGTCGGGATCGTTACCGATGTCGTCTTGAAACCGCCGGAACCGGCAAAGACGATCCCGTGCGATGAGCCGAAAGAACCATCAAAACACAGCAATGTCGATTTGCCGCCAGCGCCCCAGGTTTCGGCGTTGTCGGCTCGAAACGCCTGGCTGCCGACACTGTCTTTGTCGACCAGATAGCGTTCGCCGACAACGATGCCACCGGAATCCGGAAACAGCTTCGCCGCTTCAGTGAGCTTCATCCAATCCGCCTCGCCATGGAGCGCCCGCTTGCCCTGAATGCGTTTCGGCTCGGCCCTTGCGAACGCCGCATTGCCGATGAGCACAACGCGGAATGCGAAGCAGGCACACATGAACGCTGCGCCCGCTCCGATCGACGTTGCCGGATCGAGATAGGCGAAGATCGTCTTGTCGGCCGGCAGCGCCTTCGTGAAAGCAGCAAGGCGCATGGTTTCGCGGGTGGCGGCGATCAGGATCGTCCCGCTACATCCCGCAAGGACACCCCAGCCTGCCTGCTTGATGTTGATCGAGCCGGCACTCGCGAACAGGAACAGGACGCCGATCGCCGCACTTGCGATATAGGGCAAGGCGATACCCGCCCGCCCCCATGCCAAACGTGCGGCCTCGGTCTTGCCGAAGCCGGAGAGCCACTGTTCGATCCCGGTCATTCCGATGATGACCAGGATCATCAACGCCGCTGGCCCGACGACGAGCGCAATCCTATTGATCGTCATTGCCGAAGGCCTCCGCGCCGATTGCCGTCAGCCTGGACCGCTCGCCTTCGTCGCCTTTGATGCGGTGAGCGGCATCGATCAGGGCTCCCAGCAACAGGGCACGCTTCTCGTAGCGCATGCCGGCCTTGACGATCAGGCCGCCGAGCTCGATCTTTTCCCGCGTGTCCTTCTTGCGGGCATCGGATGTTATCGTCCTCGCCATACGCTCAAGCCTCACCAGTGCTGCCCGCGCCCGCGCCAGTTGAGTTCGGCGTGGTTTGCTGCGTGACGGCGCCTGGCCCTCCCCTTTCCTTCCCGTTCGAAGCGCCCTTGCCTCCGCGAAACCGCTTGGCGACTTCCTCGAAAGCCGCCTGAAGCTCCCCTTCCTCAACCTCGATCTCGCCGAGCCCGGCCTTGAGCGCGACCCTGCCGATCCGCTCGGCTTCCTTGGTCTCGGCAATCTTCAGCTGTTCCTGCAGCTTGGCGATTTCGTCGCGGATTTTCGAGGATGGCTTTTTCATTCCGTCTGTCTCCTTGGGTGAGAAAGCTTGTCTTTCGAACCCAGTTTTTCGGAACAGACTGCGGAACGCACTACTGTGAATCCTACAATCGCCAAGGGCGATGCTTTCGTGAATGATCCCGGCCGTTCCAAAGGAGCGGCTTCCAAGGGCGCAATTATACGTCGCTGATGCGACGCCCTTGCTTGAGTCCTGGTCAGGCCTCCCGCTCCCGACGAACTCATTGATTTCGTTTGCAACCGGGAAAGAACTCCGCCGTGGCCGTCCCCCATTTCTCCGTCAGCATCGTTGCCCGCGGCTCCGGCCGCAGCGTCGTGCTTTCGGCGGCCTACCGTCACTGCGCCAAGATGGAGTTCGAGCGGGAAGCCCGGACGATCGACTACACGCGAAAGCAAGGCCTCCTGCACGAGGAGTTCGTCATTCCGGCAGACTCGCCCGAATGGCTGCGTTCGATGATCGCCGATCGATCAGTTGCCGGCGCGTCCGAAGCCTTCTGGAACAAGGTAGAGGCTTTCGAGAAACGATCCGATGCCCAGCTTGCAAAGGACGTTACCATTGCCCTGCCACTCGAGCTGACGTCCGAGCAGAACATCGCTCTCATGCGCGACTTTGTGGAACGGCATATCACGTCGAAGGGCATGGTCGCCGACTGGGTCTATCACGATGCGCCTGGCAATCCGCATGTGCATCTGATGACGACGTTGCGCCCACTGACCGAGGACGGATTCGGGTCGAAGAAGGTCGCGGTACTCGGCCCGGACGGCAAGCCGATCCGCAATGACGCCGGCAAGATCGTCTATGAGCTTTGGGCGGGAAGCACTGAGGATTTCAATGCGTTTCGCGACGGTTGGTTTGCCTGCCAGAACAAACATCTGGCGCTCGCCGGCCTCGATATCCGTATCGATGGCCGCTCCTTCGAAACGCAAGGTATTGACCTCGAGCCAACCATTCACCTCGGCGTCGGCACCAAAGCCATTGAGCGCAAAGCGGGGCAAACCGACCGGACGTCAGAAACGTCGGCTCCCAAACTCGAACGTATCGAAATTCAGGAGGCTCGTCGCAGTGAGAATGCGCGCCGCATCCAGCGCCGTCCGGAGATCGTGCTTGAACTAATCACGCGGGAGAAGAGCGTGTTCGACGAACGTGATGTGGCGAAGGTGTTGTATCGCTATATCGACGATGCCCGTCTCTTCCAAAGCCTGATGGTGAGGATCCTGCAGAGCCCGGAAGCGCTTCGGCTCGAGCGCGAGCGGCTCAACTTTGCGACAGGTATTCGGACTCCTGCGAAGTACACCACGCGCGAGATGATCCGCCTGGAAGCCGAGATGGCCAACCGCGCGATCTGGCTTTCCGCTCGTGCCTCCCATGGCGTCCGTGAAGCGGTGCTGCAGGCGACCTTTGAGCGCCATGCCCGACTGTCGGGCGAGCAGCGGACGGCGATCGAACATGTGGTGGGCGGTGAACGGATCGCCGCCATCATCGGCCGCGCCGGCGCCGGCAAGACGACGATGATGAAGGCTGCGCGCGAGGCTTGGGAAACGGCCGGCTATCGTGTCGTCGGTGGAGCCTTGGCGGGCAAGGCCGCCGAGGGCCTGGAGAAGGAAGCGGGCATCCAATCGCGCACGCTGTCGTCGTGGGAGCTTCGCTGGAATCAGGGTCGCAACCAGCTCGACAACAAGACCATCATCGTGCTCGACGAGGCCGGCATGGTGTCGTCGCGGCAGATGGCGCTGTTGGTCGAAACCGTGACCAGGGCCGGCGCCAAGCTCGTCCTTGTCGGCGATCCGGAACAGCTTCAGCCGATCGAAGCGGGTGCCGCCTTCCGCGCCATTGCCGATCGTGTCGGCTATGCCGAACTCGAGACGATCTATCGCCAGCGCCAGCAATGGATGCGCGATGCCTCGCTCGATCTGGCACGCGGCAATGTTCGCAAGGCTGTCGATGCCTACACCGCTCATGGCCGGATGATCGGTTTGAGACTGAAGGACGAGGCGGTCGAAAGCCTGATCGCGGCTTGGGACCGCGACTACGACCCTTCGAAGACCAGCCTGATCCTCGCACACCTTCGCCGCGACGTCCGAATGTTGAACGAGATGGCACGCGCCAAGCTGGTCGAACGCGGTGTCGTCGCAGCCGGATTTGCGTTCAAAACCGAGCAAGGGATCCGCATGTTCGCCGCCGGGGACCAGATCGTGTTCCTCAAGAACGAAGGCAGCCTTGGCGTCAAGAACGGCATGCTCGCAAAAGTGCTTGAAGCCGCTCCTGGGCGGATTGTCGCGGAGATTGGTGATGCCGAGCACCGCCGCCAGGTCACGATCGAGCAGCGCTTCTACGACAATCTCGATCACGGCTATGCGACGACGATCCATAAGAGCCAGGGCGCGACTGTCGACCGGGTGAAGGTGCTTGCTTCCCTCTCGTTGGACCGGCATCTCACCTATGTCGCCATGACGCGCCATCGTGAGGATCTCGCCGTCTATTACGGCAGTCGCTCATTCGCGAAAGCCGGCGGCCTCATCCCGATCCTGTCACGCCGAAACGCCAAGGAGACGACACTCGATTACGACAAAGCATCGTTCTACGGCCAAGCGCTGCGCTTTGCCGAAGCCCGCGGCATGCACCTCATGAATGTCGCCCGGACGGTCGCTCGCGATCGCCTCGAATGGACCATCCGGCAGAGCTCGAGGCTGGTCGATCTCGGTGTTCGACTCGCCGCTATTGCAACGAAACTTGGCTTCGTCGGCAGCTTCAAAAATTCCCCAATCCAGAACCCGATCAAGGAGGCCAAGCCCATGGTGTCAGGCATCACCACCTTCCCGAAATCATTCGAGCAGGCTGTCGAGGACAAGCTCGCCGCCGATCCCGGCCTCAAGAAACAATGGGAGGACGTCTCGACCCGCTTCCATCTCGTCTACGCGCAGCCGGAAGCCGCCTTCAAGGCAATCAATGTCGATGCGATGATCAAAGACCAGTCGGTCGCGCAATCGACCCTCACAAGGATTGCCGACGCCCCCGAAAGTTTCGGTGCGCTGAAGGGCAAGACCGGTCTTCTTGCCAGCCGTGCCGAGAAGCAGGACCGGGAAAAAGCTGTCGCCAATGTGCCGGCGCTGGCCCGGAATCTCGAACGCTATCTTCGTGAGCGGGCCGAGGCCGAATTGAAACATGAAATGGAGGAGCGTGCGGTCCGGCTCAAGGTTTCGGTCGACATCCCTGCGCTCTCTCCAGCGGCCAGGCAGACGCTCGAACGCGTCCGCGATGCCATCGATCGCAACGATCTCCCGGCCGGCCTCGAATATGCGCTGGCCGACAAGATGGTGAAGGCCGAACTCGAAGGTTTCGCCAAGGCTGTGTCCGAGCGTTTCGGAGAACGGACCTTCCTGCCACTGGCTGCGAAAGACACCAGCGGCAAGACCTTCGAGACCGTCACAGCGGGCATGACGGCTGGCCAGAAGGCTGAGGTCCAGTCTGCGTGGAATTCCATGCGGACAATCCAGCAACTCGCCGCTCATGAACGAACGACTGAAGCGCTTAAGCAGGCTGAGACACTGCGCCAGACGAAGAGCCAGGGGCTCTCGCTGAAATGACGGCGGGAGCAGGAACGTGCCGGGCGATGACCGCGCAACAACGACGAGCGGCTGGGATCATCTTGGTGGCCGCTTTGGTCGGCATACTGGCGATATGCACTGCCCTCACCGGCGGTTATCGCATCAATCTGACCCCGAGCGAGCCACTCGGCCTGTGGCGTATCGTTCCGCTCGGTCGCCCCGTTGCTGTCAGTGACCTGGTATTCATTTGCCCACCGGCAACCGTAGAAATGCGGGAGGCACGAGCGCGTGGTTATCTCCGTTCCGGTTCCTGCCCGGGTGGCGTCGCCCCGCTGATCAAGAGGGTGATCGCCATCGCAGGACAGCAAGTCGAAATCGGCGCCAGCGTGAGTGTCGATGGGCGGGAGATTTCCTCTTCCAGGGTCACGCGGCGCGACGGAAAGGGTCGGCCGTTGACGCCGTCTGCGAGCGGCACCGTTCCGGCAGGCTATGTCTTCCTGCATTCAGCGTTCCCCGGTTCTTATGACTCCCGCTACTTCGGCCCGGTGCCCGCTTCGGGCATTCTCGGTCTGGCGCAGGAGATCCTCACCTATGCGCCGTGATTATCTTCGACCGATGCTGCTGACATTCGCTTCGATCGCGATCGGCGTGGTGGGCTGGAGCGGATATGTGACTCTACTGCCCGTCGCGTTGGCGTTTCCTGTTCTATGGTCGATCGCGCGAACGAGGACGGTCGCGGCGCTCGTGTCGGCCGGATACTTCCTGGCCGCGTCTCGGGGTCTGCCACAGGGCGTTGCTGCCTTCTATTCGTCGGATATCTGGCCGGGCTTTTTGCTCTGGCTATGTGCGTCCCTGAGCTTTGTCATGGTCCATGCCGTCCTCTGGACAAAGAATGCTGCCAGTCGTCCGCTCCGCTATCTCCTTGCGGCCGTCATCATGGCCATCCCGCCGTTCGGCATCACGGGATGGGCGCATCCCGTCACAGCCGCTGGAGTTTTGTTTCCGGGTTGGGGATGGTGGGGGCTGGGGCTTATGACAGCGGGCCTTGCGGGCCTCGTAACCCGCATCTGGCCAGCTGTCGCCATTGCCTTGACTGGCTTTTGGCTGTGGTCCGCCGCAATCTGGACCGACCCGAAGCTACCGGAAGCCTGGCACGGCGTCGATCTGGAGTTGGGAGTTTCGCTTGGCCGCGACACCGGTCTTCAACGCCAGCGTGACATGATCGCAACTGTGCGCCGCGCAGCCGGCGATGGCGCCCGTTTTGTGGTGCTGCCGGAAAGTGCGCTCGGCTTCTGGACGCCAACCGTGGAGCGTCTATGGACGGGCGCACTCGCCCATGGCGATGCCACTGTCATCGCCGGCGCCGCGCTGCTCGACGCTGGCGGCTATGATAATGTCCTCATCGCGATCGACAGGAAGGGCAGCTACATCCTCTATCGCGAACGCATGCCGGTTCCCGGTTCGATGTGGCAGCCATGGCGATCCTGGTTTGGGGAGAGCGGCGGCGCCCGGGCGGGCTTCTTCGCGAATCCGATTGCCTCCATCGGCGCCAGCCAGGCCGCACCACTGATCTGCTACGAGCAACTGATCGTTTGGCCGGTCCTGCAGTCGATGCTGCACGATCCCGACGCCATCCTCGCCGTCGGAAACGGGTGGTGGACCGAAGGCACGTCGATCGTGGCCATACAGCGCGCCGCCACCACCGCCTGGGCAAAACTCTTCGCAAAGCCGCTCGTCATTGCCTTCAACACATGAAAGGAGACACCATGCTGGACGCAGCCCTGATCAAAGAATGCGCCGACCCTTCCCTAAAACCCGCGATCGTCGAGCAGTTCGTGGCATCAGCAGGGTCGGCTGATCCCCTCGCCGTCACCGTCAAATCCGGTGGCCGTTTGATCCTCGTGCCGAAAGCAGCGTCGGCTGACGAGGCGATCGCGATCGTGCGGCAATATGCTGGTCAGGCGGTCGTCCGTGTTGGGCTGACCCAGTTTCCCGCCGGCGTCGGCGTCAAAGAGGCGGCGGATCTGAAGCCCGATCTTGTCGATGCCTGCCAGAACCTCCGCAAAGGCACGGCGATGTTCGCCAAGGTCCTGAGGATTGTTGCGAAATGGTACGGGAACCCCACGAGCAAAGACGTTTTCCCGCAGATCTTCGAGGATGCCATCTACGCATGGAAGACCGGCGAATTCGAGGGCGTGAGTGTGTTTCAGGCGGAGGATCCAGGAACACCGGTTGAAGTGCCGCGAAGCGAGGAGAGGATTCCCGCCGAGGAAGAGAGCGCCGAACCGAGACCGGGAGAAGATGCGCCCGAGACAGTGCAGGAGGTCGGGCGCGCGGGGATACGCATCGATCTGTCCCGCATTGGAGGTCAGCCATAGCATTGAGTTCGGTTCGCCTTGGGTGGCGAGGTGCGGTTTGAAGTGCATGAAATTAGTGTAATTCAAAAGCACAAAATTAGTGTTGGCAGCATACTTGAAATTAGTGTATTTCCAGCGCATGAAATTAGTGTTTTTCAAAGGCGCCAAATTAGTGCAACAACAATGCACAGGCGTAGTGGCCCAAATGGTAGCCGGAGGCCAACATGGCGAAGCCCCACGAACTGCTCGCGACATCCCTGGCTGAGCTCAGGGGTGTGACGCAGAACGGCACCCGGTCGGTGGTGAAATCCGAGGAACTAAGCCGTGTTCACCGGGAACGGCTCCAGGCCAATGGCTTCCTTGAGGAAATCATGAGGGGTTGGCTGGCGGTGAACTCGCGACCATCCGCCAATAACAGGATCGATGCCGCCTGGAGCACGGTCTACTGGGAGTTTGTTGCCAGATACCTGGATGATCGCTTTGCCGACGAATGGCGGCTCTCCGCGGAGGCATCCGTGGCTTTGTGGTCCGAAAACCATTCCATTCCTGCGCAGGTTATCGTCAGAAGTCCGAAGGCCAACAATCAGCTTGTGAACCTGCCGTGCAACACGTCGCTCTATCTTTTGCGCTCAAAGGAAAACGAGCCGGCCGAGACAAGAGAACGACTGAGATTGATGCCGATGGAGGAGGCGATCTGCAACCTTTCGCCGGAGACGTGGAAAACGTCGGCGACCGATGTCATCGCCGTCATCGGCTCGATCCGCGGAACAAACACGTTGCTGCAATACCTGTTGGACGGCGGCCGGAGCCACGTCGGCGGTCGCATTGCGGGAGCCTTGCGCCACCTGGGAAGAGCGCGCGACGCAGACACGATCATGAAGACGCTGGAGTCGGCCGGCTATACCCCGCACGAAGACAACCCGTTCGATCCGACGGTGGACCTGATCACGCTGGATGCTCGACGAGTTCAGGCGCCGGCGGCCACCCGGATCAAGAACCTCTGGGCGAAAATGGGGAAAGACGCCCTCGATCACATCGGATTTAAGCAGGTACGGATCAACGACCGCGCCGGATATATCGCCGACATCGATGAGCGTTATGTGGCCGACGCGCTGAATTCGCTTTCGATCGAGGGATACGAAGTTTCCGAAGAGCTGATCCAAAGGGTCCAGGACGGCAAATGGGAGCCGGACGCGGACGCCCGGGATCACGAAACGAAGAATGCGCTCGCCGCCAAAGGGTACAGACTGGCGTTCGAGGAAGTTAGGGAGGATATCAGGAAGATCCTCGATGGCGCGCCAACGGGCGAACTGCTCGAGGCACGGCACCAGGACTGGTTTCGCGCCATGTTCAGCCCCTCGGTGACCGCGGGCATCATCAAGGCGCATCAACTGGCTGGCTATCGGTCGCACAATGTCTATCTGCGGGGATCGTCGCATGTCCCCTTGCCGCCGCACGCAATCGCTGACGCCATGGATGCGCTATTCGAGAGCATTTCTGAGGAACCCGATCCGCGCGTGAAAGCAATCCTCGCGCCGTTTCTCTTCACCTACATCCATCCATTCCCGGACGGAAACGGACGCACGGCGCGCTTTATTATGAACGCGCTTCTGGCCGAGAGCGGAGCTCCGTGGACCGTCATTCCTGTCGCGCGCCGCGACGAGTACATGAACGCCCTCGAGCAGGCGAGCCAGCACGAGAACATCGTGCCCCTCACGAACTTTGTGTCCGAGCTCGTCAAGGCCCCACCGCCATCGACGGAATCCGGGCTCGCGGGGAAAGGCAACTAAAGCAGGCCCGTTCGGATCAGCATACCCGGCTGCTCCCTGCCACTAGCCTCAAGGCCGCATATAGTTCCGGACGAGGGGAGCCCGCGCGCGTCATCTCGTCACCAGCTCGGCAGGTTCGACACCCAGTGCTTCTGCGATTTGCCCAAGGACGGTGACGGTCGCGGACATTTCGGCACGCTCGATTGCTCCGACATGGCGGACGCTGAGGCCCGTACGGTGGGCCACTTCCTCCTGCGTCAATTGTTTGCCATGACGGATTCGACGCATATTGATCGCCATGACCTCCTTGAGATCCATGACGCGAGCGGAACCTGAATCGGAATTATTGTTCCAGGAACTATAGTTCCGATTCGTCACGGCGCATGATATTGTTCGTCCAGGCCGTCCCAAGTTACCCTGGGATATAGGGTGTATGAACTTCTGAAAGACAGGCCGTGCAGTTATGGCCTATGCGGTATAATGCTCAGGGGGATTTTGCTTTCGAGCGGCAAATGAAGAAATTAAGGGGAAGCGGATGAAGGACGTCAACTCGTCCGAGACGAACGACGAAGCAAAACCGATGGGATCCTGCTTCCGATCAATGGACAGGTCGGAACTGGAGACCCTTGCGATATCCGGGATCCGAGAGCACCGCCGGCTCATTGTCGCCGACGAAGCTGTTTACGAGGAATGGACGCGCGCTTCTGCCGATCCATCAGTTTCGAGCGCCGTGCTGGAAACCTTGCAGCAAGAATACGCCGCACGCCAAAAGAAAACCGAATCCCAGCAGGAAGAGCTTTCGCAGATCATCGATGCGCTCGGCTACATCCCCGAGGTTCCGCTCGACGGCGAGGAGTGACGCTCAAACCAAGCCGTGATCTTTAGCGATCGCCACGAGGTGTGGAACGGTCGCCGCGTCGAGCTTTTCGCGCGCTTTATCGAGGTAGTGCTGCACTGTTCGCGCGTTGATCCCCGTCAACATTGCGGTTTCAGGGGCACTTTTGCCCTTTGCCGCCCACATGAGGCACATCGCTTCCCTTGGCGAGAGCAGCCGTTTCGGGGCGACGATCGTCGTTGCTGCGATGATCTTCAGGCGGTAATGGATCGCAAGGACCGCCCGGGTGGCTTTTTGGCCGTCCAGCACTTTGCCGTTCTCGGCTTTCTTTTCCGATGAGGCAAACGTCAGCATCATCGTCGATCCGAAACTGCCTTCGACAGGGATCGTCAGTCCGCTGCGAATGCCGTGCTCGATTGCCTGGTCGCGAAAGCGTCTGAGCTCCGAGGAGCCACGAGCCGGCCAATCATCGGCCGTCCAGGAGAACGTCTCCATGCGACGTTTAGCTTCCGTGATGACGGGGTCGATGCGCGAATAGTGGCTGCCGAGGTAAATATCCTGCCATTCCTCTGGATAGGAGTTAAATGTGCGGATTTCCAGGGCCTCAGTCTGGAGATACGCAAAACGCTCGAAACCATGGGAGTTTGCGAAGCTCTTCAGAGCGCTCTTGATCATGCGTTCATCGTGCGCAGCTTCTGTCATGTCGATTAGAGAACGAAAGTCACCGTCCACTAGCTATTCTCCTCTTGCGCAACTGCGGCCTCCCAACCCGTCGCGCCTTCGACGCGCCGCCAGTTACATGGTGTCCCCGTGCGGCGAGCCGGAGCCAACGGGACATCGGACCATGGCTGCGAATTCTCTGTCCCCATTCGTTTCCGATGAAAACACAGTTGCCTTCTACCCGAGCCATATCCATGGTCGTTGCAACATACAGGTCTACTCACCTCTACCGAGTATTCAAGGCCTCTTAATACAAAAGATGACAATTCGAGAACAGATTTTTGGCGAACGCTGATTTTCGGGGCGCGGATGGATTGCTCCACCCGACGACACGACGGGAATCGCAGCGTTCGAAATGGGTTAGCGCCCGCTATAAACAGACGGAAAGATGATATCCTGGTCGACGAGAACGTTGAACTTGTAGCCGGGACGGATGCGAATCGTCGGCTGAACATTCAGGTTCTTCGAGATCGTCTGTTCCGCGACGCGACCGAAGCTTTCGGCAAAATTCCGCCGTGCTGCATCCGATGCCGTGTCCTGGGTGGCCAGTGTTGAACTCTCTGGCATTGACATGTCGATCCCCGTCCCGATGATTGCCACCAGTGCTGCCGAACCGAACGTTCTCCAGAGATGGCGGTCGACCTTGTCCTGGAAGCCCCCATATCCTTCGGCGTCGGTGCCTGCCATGCCGCCGATCTGTAGGGTCGACCCATTCGGGAAAATAAGGTCGGTCCAGACGACGAGAACGCGCTCCTGACCGAAAGATACTTTGGAATCGTAGCGACCGAAGAGCTTTGCGCCCTGCGGGACGAGAAGGCGATAGCCGGTTGCGCTATCGTAGACGTTCTGACTGACCTGCGCGGTGATGCGTCCTGGCAGATCGGAATTGAGGCCGGTGATCAACGTTGCGGGAATGACCGAGCCGCGCTTCAGTTCATAGGGCGACATCTGCGGCACGACCTGGTTCGGCAGGTAGCCGAGATCCTTGATGTCCTGATTGAAGAAATCCTCCTTTGACGTTTGTCCGTTCTGATCGACGTTTTGGCCCATCAGGCCGGATTTCATGGCGGCGGCATAAAGGTCCGACGCACTGTTCGCCGCAGTATTTGTCGGCTGGCGGCCAGTGTCGTTGGTGGAGTTTGTGGCCTTCTCGACATCTCCGATGTCTACCTTTAGCGGCGAATCGAGCGCCGTAGCGCGAGCCTGGAGGCGAGCCATCCGTTGCCGCTGGGCTTCGCGCATATATTGTTCATCCTGCTCTCGCTTCAGCCGAGCCTTCCACTCCTCCTCGGATTCGAGCGTCGAGCGTCTCTCCTGTCGGTCATTCGGCCGGCGTTCGACGACGGGTTCCTGCTTCTCGACCTTCTGCTCAACGACAGGGGTTGGCTGAAACACCTCCTGCTTTTCTGGCTCGCCGATGATGCCGTCGGTTACGCCCCGTTTTAGCTGGTCGCCGAAACTGGTCGCAGGTGTGTTGGAAGCCCCCTCGATGTCGCCGCGATTGAAGGAAAGCCCGCGCAGCGACAGACCGATTACGACGACGCCGACGAACAGCGCGATGACGATCATGGCGATGATGATCGGCAGGCGGTTGAGCCGACGCATGCTATTCTGATCATTGGCATGGGCTGGCGCGCCAAGTTGGAGCGACTGGACCATATTGCTCTCCGTCAGTTGCGCTGCATGATCGAAAGCGGACTGGCCGGCGTGGCGCCGGCCGCCGTTGGCGTGTAAGCGCGCCCGAGAGCGATCGAAGGCGTCGAGACCCGCGCGAGCAGCTGCCCGTCGAGGCCCTCGATTGCATAAGCAAGTTCGACCGGCTTGACATCTTTGCCGACTTTTCCGTCGGTGATGACCGTGTAGCCCCACCCCTTCAGGGCCGCCTCGAGGGCGGTCGCGAACTCCGACGTGTCCTTCTCCATTTTGATCGTCGTCGTAGCACCGGCCGGGCCGATCTGTTCAACCAGACGGCTTGCCATGTCGCCGGCGATGGCGCTTGCAGCCGGTCCAGTGACGACCACAGGGGTCGAGCTGGTGGTGAGTGCGTCGTCGGCCGTTTGGCAGCTGGAGAGTAGCACGGCCGCGATAAAGAAGGTAAACAGCTTCCGCATGGTTCAGCCTCCCCGCCGGATGGTGATCTTCTGCTGCCGCCAACCGACTCCGGAAACAAGGATCGCCTTGTCGATCGCATAGTCGACGGTCATCATGTCGTTCGTCATGCGATAATTGACGATGCGGTTCTGGCCACCAGACACAACAAACAGCACAGGTGCATCCTGGCCGGAGATCGACTTCGGGAACTGGATGTAGGTCTTCACCCCGTCCGAATAGACCCGCTTCGGCCTCCAGGGGGCGCTGCCGTTTACGGAGTAGGAAAAGTTCAGCTTGTCTGGCGCGGTGCCGGGAATGCCGCCGGTTTCGAGACGGGCATTGATGTCGGCGAGCTTGGTCGACACATCCTCCGGATATTCGAACCCGACACGCGCCATGTACTGGCTGGGATGGGACTTGAGCTGGACATGATAGGTTCGCCGTGACGTGGTGACGACCATCGAGGTGAGAAGGCCGGGCTCAGATGGTTTGACGATCAGGTGGATTGCCTGCCCACCTGTCGCCCCCGAAGTGGCCGGCTCCACCTTCCAGCGCACGGTGTCGCCGACCAAGACGTCACGAACGATCTCACCGCCCTGAAGCTCGATATCACAGACTTGCAACGGCGAGCAGACGACGGATGGCTGGGTCTCGCCGAATAGAAAGATCACTTTGCCGTCCGGCCCAGTCGTGACCAGGCCCGGTGTGCCGCGCCATTTCCGGGAGATATTCGTGCCCTTGACCTCGTTGCTCGTCATGCTTTGCGCCTGCGCGCCCACGACAAAGGCGAGTCCGGCCATGCAGCCGGCGGCTGCGATCAGTCCTGTCTTTTGCATTGAGAAATCCCTGCCCTTAAAGCTGTGCCGTCCAGTCGAAATCCCGGACATAGAGGCCGATCGGGTTGAGGCGGATCGTCGCCTCATCCTGTGGCGCGGTGAGCGCGACCGTCGCGATGCCGCGGAAGCGGCGTGTCCCGGTTTCCTTGCCCTTGCGGTCCCGCTCGTATTCCGTCCAGTCGATCTGATAGGTCTGGTTCGAAAGCGCCACGATGTTGTTGACCTCGATAGCGACGGTCGAGGATTTCGCCTTCTCGAAGGGTGAATTGCCTCGGAACCAGGCGTTGACCTTCTCCGTCGACGGGTCGGAGGTGCGAAGAAGAGCGTATGTGCGGTCGATATATTGCTTCTGCACCACCGCATCCGGCGTGATCGAGCGAAAGCTTGTCACGAAGTTGCCGAGTGTGGCGCGTACCACGCGGACATCGGCATACTCGATTTGCTCGGGAAAGCCTGCCGTGACTGACGTTCCGAGTTTGTCGACCTCGACGATATAAGGCACCAGCTTGACCTGGGTGCTGAGATACATCGCGTAGCTGAAGCCGATGACGGCCATCGTCAGGCCGAGAATGCCGACGATCCGCCATGCGGAAGCAGCCTTCACATATGTGCCGTAGCGCTCGTTCCATTCCTGGCGGGCGGCAAGATACGGATTATCAGGGGCGCGGTTCGCTGCCATTTAGTCTTCCCTTGTCTCGATTATGGTTTGTCGTTGCGTTCGGGAGGAGGCTTCGGGCCGCTGTGACCGCTGCGCTGTTCATCGAGCTTGGCGTTGGCTAGTCCGAGGATGGACCCCGCATAGGCACCGGGAGATCCGATTGCCTTTTCCTTGGCGGCCAAGCCTGCGGCTTGTGCGCCGGAACTGAAGCTTGCGCCTATCCCCCGCAGGGCAGCACCGGCGACGGATGAACCGCCAGCTCGTGCGGCTTGGGCCGCTGCAAAACCCGCGCCGGCAGCGCCGGCGGCCAAGAATCCAGCGCCCGCGGCGAATGACGCGGCCTGCCCGCCGTGGCGGATTGTCTCCATACCGCCGGTGACGGAAGCACCCTGGACGACACCCTGGATGATGTTCGGCACGTACATAGCGATGATGAAGACCACGACGGAAATACCGGCGATGGCCAGGGTGGTGACAAACTGGTCCGAGGATGCGGTCGGGGCATTGGCCAGACCCAAGAGGACCTGTGACCCGATCTTTGCAATCATCACCAGCGCCATCAGTTTCATGCCGACGCCGAAGGCGTACACAAGATAGCGAACAGCAAAGTCCTTGGTGAAGGAAGAACCGCCCAGGCCGAGCATGATCATGCCGGCGAGCAAGCCGACATACATCTCCACCATCACCGATACGAAAATTGCGGCGACGAGCGAGAAGCATATGACCACGACGCCCATGGCGAGAACGGCGGCGATCGCGAGGGCGTTATCCTCGAACACACCGAACTGCGCCTGTTGCGACATTTGCGAGGCGACGCGGATGCCGGCATCGAACACTTCGGCGGGCGAAGCTGAACCGCCGCCGGCGCCAATTTGGAAAAGGCTGTCGACCACCGCCCGCGCAAAGGTCGGACCTTGGGTCAGAACGAATGCGAAGAACCCGACGAACATGATCCGCCGCACCAGTTCAGCGAACCAGCTGTCCAGGGAGGCTGACTGGATCGCCAGCCAGACGGCTGCAATGCCGATCTCGATCGTTGCGAGAATCCAGAATAGGGACTTCGCCGCATCCATGATGGTGGTCTCCCACCCTTTCGCGGCGGCAGAGACCTGGTTTTCCAGTTCCGTGAGAACCTGCCCCTCCTGCGCGAAAGCGGGTGCAACATAGCCGAGGAAAAAGAGACCTGCAATCAGGAATGAACGTGCAACAGTTGCCTTCACCATCTCGGTCGCATCTCCTGACCTTCCTTGACCGGCGGCAGATCCTTATTCGAGCCGAAGAACTTCTCCCGGGCTGAGCGCTACTCCTCGGTAAGCGCAGGTTTTCCGCCGTCGCTGGATTTGACGATCAGCACTGTGGCCGCAGCGGATGCACCGGCGAGAGCAAGCACCAAGGCAATCAGGACAGAGCGGCTCACCAGCGCGGCTCCATTTTCTGGCCTTCCGGAACGCTTTTGACCTCGGCGTTGAAGAATTTCTCGCGCCGTGCCTGTGCCAGATCCTTGTCGGTCTGCTCCGTCTGAAGCCAGGTTCCCATCATCGTCATCTGTTGCGAGACGAGACCGCGAAGCTTCTGCATCTGGGCAATCTGCTGAGCGGCGATCTCGTGGCCGACCTGCAAAGCCTTCATCTGCCCGTCCGCCGTTTCGGACATCGACCGCAGCGAGGACATCGTATCTTCCTCGCTATCGAACTGGTCGGCCGTGAGGCTCGCCGCTTTCAGCGAGCTGGCGATCGTGTCACGATTGGTGTCCGACCAGGATTGGTAGGTCGAGGAGAACGTCGCGTTATCAGGCAAGTTGGTTTTGAGATCGGCGTAGCTCTGGAAGCGCTGCTGAAGCACGTCGTCAGCGTTGCCCATGGAAAATGAGATACTCTGACCCTGGTCGACGATACTGCGCAGTTGGTTGAGATCGCTTTCAACCTGCCCCCAGACATGGTCAGGAAGCTGCGCGGTGTTTTGCAGCATGTTCTCGTAGATCTTGAGCTGGTTCTGGATCTGCTCCGCAAGCTGGCTGATCTGCGTAAGCTGGTTGTCGACCTGGATGCCGGAACTCTTCATGAGGTCCACCAGTTGCGCATTGTTGGCGAGCTGCGTCCATTCCGTCGCAGCACCGGTGGCTGTGCCGGCATGCACTGAGCCCGCGACTCCGATCGTGAGAGCCGCGGCCGCCAAGCAGGCGAGCCATCTATTTGAGTAGCGATGCGGCATCGTGAACTCCTCTCGTTTCAAGCCAGTGGATCGGCCAGTCGCGGCCATGTTCGGATTTCAATGCGCGGATGCGCTTGAGGTCTTCCTTCCCGGAAGCTCCTACGAAGCTCAGCGCGACCGGCCCAAGCGACATGTCGAAGAGCCGCCGGCCTTCCGGCGTGGCGACGTAGTATTCGCGTTTGGGGGTTGCGTTCGCGACGATCTCGATCTGGCGCTCGTTGAACCCTATTCGCTCATAAAATTCCCGCGTTCCCGGCTCACGAGCGGCGCCATTCGGGAGGCAAATCTTGGTCGGGCAGGATTCCTTCAGCACGTCGATAATCCCGGACCGTTCGGCATCGGAGATCGATTGGGTCGCGAGAACTACCGCGCAATTCGCCTTGCGCAACACCTTGAGCCATTCCCTGATCTTGCTGCGGAAAACCGGGTGGCCAAGCATCAGCCACGCCTCGTCGAGGACGATCAGGCTGGGCGACCCATCCAAACGCTTCTCGATCTGTCGGAACAGATAGGTCAGCACTGGCACGAGATTGCGCTCGCCCATGTTCATCAGTTGCTCGATCTCGAAGGTCTGGAAGGCGCCGAGTGTGAGGCCGTCCTCTTCCGCATCGAGGAGCTGGCCCATCGGGCCATCGACGGTGTAGTGATGCAGCGCGTCCTTGATCTCGCGCAGCTGCACGCCGCTGACGAAATCCGAGAGTGAGCGACCGGATGCGCTCGCCATCAGTCCGATTTGCCGAGAGATGGCGTTGCGATGATCGGGGGTGATGGCGACGCCCTGCAGACCGACCAGCATCTCGATCCACTCTGTCGCCCAAGCCCGGTCGGCGTCACTTTTGAGATCAGAGAGCGGGCAGAAGGCCAACGCCCTCCCCTCTTCCGCATCCTCGCCGCCGATCTCATAGTGATCACCGCCGGCAGCAAGCGTCAGGGGAAGAAGTGAACTGCCTTTGTCAAAGGCGAAGATCTGGGCATGTTCGTACCGCCGAAACTGTGCGGCGATCAGAGCAAGCAGCGTCGATTTGCCCGAACCGGTCGGCCCGAAGATAAGGCAATGACCCACGTCATCGACGTGGAGGTTCAAGCGAAACGCTGTCGAGCCGGTCGCAACCTGCATCAGGGGCGGGGAGTTCGCCGGGTAAAAGGGGCATGGCGCGACCGGGTTTCCGGCCCAGACCGAATTCAACGGAATCAAGTCGGCGAGATTGCTGGTGCTGATCAGCGGCTCACGGATGTTGCAATACGAGTTTCCCGGCAAGCTGCCGAGATAGGCATCGGTGGCGTTCAGCGTTTCGATCCGCGCCCCAAAGCCTTCCGCCTGGATCAGCCGCCGGATCGCTTCGGCCTTCTCCTGCAGGGCTTCGCGATCGTTGTCGAATAACACGACGACCGGTGTGTAATATCCATAGGCAACCAGCTGCGATGAGGCCTGCGCGATGGCGTCCTCGGTCTCGACCACCATCGTCATCGCGTCCTGGTCAACGGACCGGCTTTGAGTCTGGAATATCTGGTCGAAGAACGGCCTGACCTTCTGCTGCCATTTCTTCCGTGTGCGTTCGAGTTTTTGGCGGGCTTCCTCGGCATCGAGAAAAATGAAGCGCGATGACCATCGATAGGTGAGCGGCATCAGATCCAGGCTGTTCAGGATACCCGGCCAGCTTTCGGCAGGCAGGCCGTCGATCGCAACGACGCCGAGGAAACGGTTTTCGACCTTTGGCGTCAGTCCGTGCTCAAGCTCGGCCGTCGCGATCCAGTCGAGATACATCGGCACATCGGGAAGCCTGATCGGATGGCTCTCGCCGGTAATGCAGAAGCGGGCGAACTGAAGCAGCTCGTCATATCGGGCAATTCGCTCCCCTCCCCTTTCGACCGCTTCGCGGGTTTCCATTCGCCGGATCGAAATCGTGTTGGCAAAATACTGCTCAAGCTCTCGCACCGCGTTTTTGAAGACGAAGAGCACCGTGTCCGCGTAGGACTTCTTCCGGCTTTCCTCGTCCGAATAGATGTATTTGCTGAGAGCAGTCTTCTTGGACTCGAGCGGCCGATAGGTCAGGATCAGCGCATGCTTGCTCTCGAAATGCCCCTGCTCGCGGGCAAAATGCGCCCGACGCTCGGCATCGATCGCGCGGGTCACTGGGTCGGGGAAATGGCAACGGTCTTCTGTAGGATAGTCGACCGTCGGAATGCGGATGGCGTCGACCTGGATCATCCAGCCGCTTCCAAGCCGCGACAGGACCATATTGATCTGCCTCGACAGGTCGTTGCGCTCGAGGTCGGTGGCGCTTTCAGAGTCCGGGCCGGCGAAATACCAGCCGGCCATAAGGCTTCCGTCTTTCAGCAGGAGGACCCCATTATCGACCAGGGCGGCATAGGGAACGAGATCGGCGAACGATGGGCCGGTCGCCCGGAAGCGTTTGAGAGCTACCATGGCCGTCTCCTCAGTACCGGCGCCACGGCGACGTGGTCGCCTTGTAGTAGGGCTTGTAGGAAATGTGCCGGATATAGACCTGCCGCATGAACGGGTCGGACTTCGCCATCATCCTGAGGAGCCCGACGATCATGACCCAGACGGCGACCCCGAAGAGCGCCGAATAAACCGTCAGCACCACGAAGATCAGGATGACTGCGGCGAGACCGGTCAACAGCACCAATTCCCGATCGGCGCCCATCAGGAGGTTCGGACGCGAGAGCGCACGGTGGATGCGGTTGCGATGCAGGCCGGATAGGGACTTAGCCATGAGTGCCCTCCCCTCCTTTTGTCGAGTCGATCGTGGTGAGCTGTTCGCTCGTTAGCCCTATCGAGGCGCCGGTTGCGCCGAACAGGCCGACGATGTTGGTGGCGCCGAGCAGGATGCCTGCGACGAGAACGACATAGACAAGCCGCCGGGCGAAATCGTTCAGCTCGCCGCCGAAGATGAGCATGCCGCCGGCTATGGCCACGGCCGCAAGCGCGATTGCACCCGCAACTGGGCCGGTGATGGACTCCTGGATCTGTTGTAGCGGCCCTTCCCATGGGAGACTGCCGCCGGAACTGGCGAGCGCTGGCGCGACGGAGGCGAAAACAATAGGCGCCGCCAGAAGCGCGGCGGCGATGAGTGCATGCTTACGCGACATGGCGCGCCTCCTGTTCTTCCGTGAGCTGATCGGATTCGATCTCGTACCGTCCGTTGATGAACCGCTCGACTTGGATGATGTCGCGAACAAGCCGCCCACGCGGCGTCCGCTCGATCGAGATGACCAGGTCGACGGCCTCTCCAATCACCTCGTGCATCGGCTGCTGGCTTGCCTCGGCGGTCAGTTGTTCAAGCCGACGCAACGCCGACATGGCGGTGTTCGAGTGAATGGTCGCCACGCCGCCCGGGTGGCCGGTGTTCCAGGCCTTGAGCAGGGTCAGGGCCGCGCCGTCGCGAACTTCGCCAACGACGATCCTGTCCGGACGCAGCCGCATGGTGCTCTTTAGGAGCCGCGCCATGTCGATCGTATCGCTGGTGTGCAGAAGAACGGCGTTCTCGGCAGTGCACTGGATTTCCGCGGTATCCTCAAGAATGACGAGGCGGTCCTCCGGCGCGGATTTGACGATCTCGTCGATCACCGCATTCGCAAGCGTCGTCTTGCCTGAACCGGTCCCCCCGGAAATGACAATGTTGAGCCTTGCGGAAATGGCGCTGCGAATCGTCGACGCCTGGTACTCGGTCATGACGCCGGTGCGGACATAATCTTCGAGCGGAATGAGACGTGATGCCCGGCGCCGGATCGTGAAGGCAGGCTTGGCGACGACGGGGGGCAACAGACCCTCGAAGCGGTGGCCGCCGATCGGTAGCTCGCCGGAGATGATCGGTTGTTCGGTGTCCACTTCGGATTGAAGCGCATGCGCCACAGTACCGATCACCATCTCCGCGGCAGCAGACGACATCTCGCCGGCGGGCGCAACGCCATGTCCGAGGCGTTCGATAAACAGCTTTCCATCCGGATTGAGCATGATCTCGACGACTGTTGCATCGTCCAGCGCCACGCAGAGCTGGTCACCGAGTGCTTCCTGAAGTTTACGCACAAGCCGAGGGTGAGAGCGAAGCTGGTTCACGGATTTCTCCTACGCTGCCTTGCTGAGGGAGGTGAATTCAGAGCGATAGTTGGCGGGACGGAGCTTTTGAAATGTACTGGCGTCGGCGAGTAGGATTCCCGCGACCGCCATCGTCACCCCGAACTTCCTGGGCTCGCCCAAGCGCTGAAGGGGCCATCCGACGCGCGCGAGGATCCGCTCGAAACGCAGGTCAGTGACGGTGACGATTTCGGTGAAACCGTTCGACATGCACCATTCGATGATGCCGGCGAACATGGTCAGCGTCGCCTCATGGACGGATCCGTCTCCCCTGCCCTCGCCGAGCGCCGTATCGACGCAAAAACGGGAGCTCTCGATCATCGCGGCATGGGCGTTCAACCGGCCATTCGGAAGGAGTGAGTGAAAGACGTCGGCCACCATTGTGGGGCCAGGCGCCGGAAGCAGCCGCGCGCATCCTGCTACCTGGCGACTGTCGGAAATTGCGAGGATGTAAGTCGGTATCAGAGTGTCGAAAGCATCCAATTCCAGGCCGTCGATAACTTCGACATCCCAGCCTAGCCGGTCGGCGAAGACCCGCGCGCGTAGCTCGTGATGGCGGTGGATAAGCTCAGCTTCCTGAATATTTTTCGGTGTTGAGATCGCGAGAACCTGCATGAATTTCTCCGTCGTCGTTGTTCGGCGGAGAACTCAGCACGGTTTGGATACGGTGAGTAGTTGTAGGATTCTACAAGGTAAGATCCAGCTGAGTCGCGGTGGTGAGTCTGCTTTAGCTGGACGACAATGCGGATTCCATGTCGTCTCCTTTGGGTTACGATTGTAGGATTCACAGTAAGACAAATCATGAACATAACTGACGGTCTGGTATGCTAACAGGTTGTATTAGATAATAAATCCGGATTTTGTGTGTTAGGTGGATCTGCGGTCGTTAACCTTCTGTTAACGCTATTTCCCTTGCGGCATTGCCAGAATCATGCGTTATCTTGAGACGGCAATAACGCGTCTGACGCTAATAAACCGTCTGAAACCTGAGGCCCAAGTGAACGTGATCGACCGGCACATTAATCGAGCATCAACTTCCGCACACATCACCCAGCGCGCGGAAGCGTTGTCTGCGAGACTCAGGGCGGTTGGTGAGCGCGCGTTTCCCCCTACCGCACAAAAGTCGCTTCGATCTTTCACTTCCGGCGAGGTCGCCGAAATTGTCGGCGTGTCAGACGGCTATCTTCGCCAGCTTTCGCTCGATGGACTCGGCCCTTCGCCAGATTTGGGAAGCGCCGGTCGCCGCTCTTACACTTTGGAGCAAATCAATCAACTCCGTGAGTATCTTGCCGGAGCTCGACCTAAGGAAGCAAGTAGATTTTGGCCACGTCGGCGCAGTGGCGAAAAACTTCAAGTGATCACGGTCGCAAATTTCAAAGGCGGCTCCGCGAAGACAACAACTGCTGTTTATCTCGCACAAGGACTTGCGTTGCAGGGCTACCGTGTCTTGGCGGTTGATCTTGATCCTCAGGCTTCCCTCTCCGCAATGTTCGGTTATCAGCCAGAGTTCGACGTTGCCGAAAACACGACCCTTTATGGTGCGATCCGCTACGACGACCAGAGGGTGACGATGAAGGACGTTATCCGGCGCACCTACTTTACCGGGATAAGCATTGTCCCGGGTAATCTCGAACTGATGGAGTTTGAACATCAGACCCCTCGATTCATGCTGCAGAATCGAGGGCGTCCGGAGGATCTATTTTTCAGACGTGTCGCAGGCGCAATCAATCAGGTCGAACAGGACTTCGACGTCGTTGTCGTCGATTGCCCCCCACAACTGGGCTTTTTGACCATGGGCGCCCTTAACGCAGCGAGTGGCATGATTGTGACTGTCCATCCCCAAATGGTCGATGTCGCATCCATGAGCCAGTTCCTCTTGATGACGTCCGATCTCGTGTCGGTAATTGAAGAAGCCGGCGGACGGCTCGACTACGACTTTCTAAGGTTTCTTATTACGAGGCATGATCCGCGCGACGTCCCCGAGCAGGAAATCGTGGCGCTGCTTCGTGACGTCTTCGGAACCGACGTCATGGCGGCATCCGCATGGAAGTCGACGGCAATCGCCAATGCCGGTCTTACCAAGCAGTCGCTCTATGAACTCTCGCGCGGCGCGGTAGGACGGACGACGTATGATCGAGCAATGGAATCCATCAATGCCGTGAATCTGGAAATTATCGACCAGATAAACAAGGTCTGGGGTCGATGATGGCGGCTCAATCGCTGATAAATCAAAACCTTAGTGTGTTGTCAGCTGACTACACGGTCTTACTAGAACTGTTGTTTGGATAGGGTCGAAACGATGAGCAAACGCACACAATCCATTCGCTCAATGTTTGCCGGGGGCAACGATCAGACCGCTTCTAATGACGCACAGCAGCCTGTGCAGCGAGTTGCCTCGGGTGCGGTCCGGTCGTTGAAAGACACGTTCTCAGAGGTGGAAAGACATTACGAAGAGCTCAAGCAGCAAGTTGCTGACGGAGCTGTTCCAGTCGAAATAGACCCAGAATTGGTCGACCCCTCGCCCTTCGCGGACCGGTTTGCGGACCAAGACATGGCTGTCTTGGAGGTCCTTAAGACTTCGATCAAAGATCATGGACAAGAAATTCCGATCCTTGTTCGACCGCATCCAGCTGAGATCGGACGATATCAGGTTGCCTACGGCCACCGCAGACTACGTGCGACTGCCGAACTCGGCTTGAAAGTCAAAGCCTATGTCCGCGAACTGGATGACGATCGTCTTGTCGTCGCGCAGGGCATCGAGAATTCCGCTCGTGAAGACCTGACTTTCATCGAACGGGCGGCGTTTGCACTCAAACTGGACGAGGGTGGTTTTCAACGGTCGCTAATACAAATGGCTTTGTCTGTTGACCGACACGAAGCTCAAAAGCTGGTAACAGTTGCTCGGGCAGTTCCGCAGTGGTTGATTGATTCCATTGGCCGTGCGCCGAAGATCGGTCGACCGAGGTGGCTGGAGCTCGCAGAACTTTTGAAAGTCCCGGGCGCAGAGAAGAAGGCCCGCAAAGCCACCCAGGACAAATCCTTCTCACATAAGGATTCTGACAATCGTTTCCTGGTCGTCCTAAGAGCGTCCAAGATAGATGATGTGACGGCGTCGTCTGTAGCCCCCACCCGCTTGGTCGCAAAATCTGCTGACGGGCTTCAAATCGCGACGCTCGCCATCGGCGGCAAGCAGTGCAAAATCGAAATGAACCGAGATAGAGACGAGACTTTTGCAAAGTTTGTTATGGAGCAGCTTCCTGCGCTCTACGCGAACTTCAGAAAGGAAAATCCGTCATCTGAAGGATAAATAAGGATAGGAACAGCAAAAGAAAGGCCCCCAAACGTCGCCGTCGTGGAAGCCTCTCTCAATGGTCTAAGCAGCCTGAGAATCGCATTTCCATGAATCGCAGTCAAGAGTCTTTGGCACCGTTTTTGGTGAGCAGATTTCTTTTGCCTATTGAAGGGTGAAAGACATGCAGAGTGGAAATGTGACGACGCCGTTTGGGCGGCGGCCGATGACGCTTGCCTTAGTGGCGGCACAGTTCAAATCCGCCGACATCAGGCAGGGTAAATCGGCCGACAAGTGGAAGATCTATCGCGATGCTTGTGACGCGCGATCATTGTTGGGTTTGCGCGATCGGGCACTTGCAGTGCTCAACGCGCTTCTATCATTCTACCCTGAGGCTGAACTCAAGGAGGAAGCGAATCTTATCGTGTTTCCGTCCAATGCCCAACTCGCGGCACGGGCAAACGGTATCGCCGGCACGACGCTACGCGAGAACTTGGCCCTCTTGGTCGATGCAGGTCTCGTCCAACGGAATGATAGCCCGAACGGGAAACGCTATGCGCGCAAGAGCTCAGATGGGTCCATCGAGACAGCCTTTGGCTTCAGTCTAGCGCCGCTTCTGGCCCGATCAGAAGAACTTGCGGTTATGGCCCAGCAGGTCGCAGAGGGTAATCGCAAGCTCAAAATCGTCAAAGAGCGCATCACAATTGCCCGACGGGATGTCCGGAAATTGATCTCTGCGGCAATGGAAGATCACGTTCCCGGGGATTGGGCCAAGGTCGAGGAGCTTTATGTTGAAGCCATGGCACGGCTGCGGCGGGCAAAAGGGGCGGACGAATTGATCGGAATTCTCGACGAAGTCGAGATGCTGAAGGAAGAAGTAGTCAATCTATTGGAACGGCACGTCAATCTTGAAAAATCCGACGCCAATGATGACGGATTCCGTCAGCACATACAGAATTCAAATACCGAATCCAGCAATGAACTTGAACCTTGCTCTGAAAACGAGCAGGGCGCGAAGCAGAGTAAAAACGTTGAACTAAGAGCCGAATCGATAAAATCATTCCCGCTTGGTATGGTCCTTCGGGCATGCCCGGAGATTTCCATGTATGGTCCGGGCGGAGCAATCGGCAGCTGGCGGGACCTTATGATGGCCGCCGTGGTCGTGCGATCAATGCTGGGGGTAAGCCCGTCGGCCTACCAGGACGCCTGCGAAGTAATAGGGCCTGAAAACGCGGCCGCAATGATGGCTGCAATCCTGGAGCGGGCGGGGCACATCACATCGGCCGGTGGATATCTTCGCGATTTGACGTCGAGGGCAAAACGCGGCGAGTTTTCTCTCGGACCAATGTTGATGGCGTTGCTGCGGGCCAATGGCGGCGAACAAAGGCGGGCTTAATCGCGGTTCCAAATTATATCCCTTGAAAAACATCAGTGCCCTTTGAACCGCCGCTTTGTTTTGTTGTCAGCTGACCACAAGCTAAATTGTTGTTTTTGCTACTTGGTTGCAATAATAGCATTCTAAGGTGCGATTTTACTTCGCAGATCCATTCAGAATGGCGGCCCGTTCAGGTGCGTGAGCGAATGCGAGACCTTATATCCATGCGGACGCTCCGCGACCACTTATTTGGATGCGTTGCACAGTGGGGAGTCATATGTTGGCGAAGCTTGGATGCGATCGCCGAAAGCAGCCTTCTGCATGCAGCCATCCCAGCCAGTACCTTATGGCGTTTTTCCCGGAGACCGGTGTTGCCAGGCGGTGGGCCTTTTGCTTGCGCAGCTTTGATGCCTGGTTTCGTTCGCACGGAGATCGGTACGCGCTCAACTTGTGCTGCGGCGGCTAGTACCTAGAGAGAAAAACGCTCCGCTGCGTCGATATCCCGATCGGACCTCGCAGCGAATGAAATAGAACCTCTTCAAGTCGATCCTTCGATCACTCGGAAGATGGCTGACGGAGCGTGGCGAGTTCTCGCTTAGACCAATATTGATGGCTTTGATGCGTTCTCATGTTCAGCAGCGTCGTGTTGGCTAGCAAAACCACCGAACCCGGGCACTACAGGATTCGAACACATGAGAACTGGTTTCTAGATTGGAGAAGCCCGACGACTATGTGTTCAGATCGATTGTATTATCACGGGTCGTGCCATCTGATTCATGGAATTAGTCCGTACAGGTGGCAAGAACAATTGACTCTTGGATCGCGCTGGCAGACAAAGCAGCGATGTACAGAGGATGAATAATGGCTGACCAAGAAATCCAGACCCAGGATGGCGCCGTAGCGGCAGAAGCTGAGTCCGCTGCTCCGAAAAAGACTTCAAAAAGGAAATAACACGAAGGCTGAAAAAATTCGTGCGAATGCGTCGAAACTGGCGAAGCAGAAGGTCCGCGGCCTTACCGGGGAGGAAAAGCTGGAAAAGATTGGTCAGATTGAAGCTACGGTCGCTGGCGGCGCAACCTTGAAGATGCCGTGAAAAGCGCTGGTATTTCGGATCAGACTCATTATCAGTGGAAGAAGGCTTTGGCTCAACCGGCGCCACCCGTTTCCGCAGCATCTCTTTCGGTGGATGACGAACTCGCCGAATTCATCCAGCTCGAGGAAGAAAATCGGCGCCTCAGAAAGCTGCTCTCAGAGAAGCTGCGCGCCGAAAACGCTGATCTGCGCAAGAGACTTAGTATGAGTTAGCGGTCTTTCGGTGTCCATCCCTCGATCACCTTGACGTGCAATCCTCGGGATTGGCCGGTTTCAAAAATTCCCGTGCATCCTGATCATTCTGCGCCCTCACTCATTCCATTTCTTAGGAACATGCGAACACCACGATCCAATTTCATCGTCGAATATAAGACGAACAGGCGCCAGACACCTCGCCGAACCTCAATCTGGAGCGATCTGGATTTGCAGGCTGTTGCCCGCGCGGTAGAGGCTGACGATGTGATGCCAAAGCTTGATCTGCCTCAAGCAGCATCAGTTCAGGAGGACGTTGTCGCGGTGAAGTTCGAGGTGGTAGACTACTCGGATGTTCCGATTGACGGCGAAGTCCCTCCGGATAGTCCTGCCGCAACGTCGTCGTCGAAAGAGTTTTCCATCGAGTCTGAAGCTGTGGAAGACGATGCGTCCGACCCCACGCGCTCGGTGCATCAGCAGCGTAGCCCGGGTTCAGGATGGACTCCGAAGTCTGGAGCGAAAGCACGGAGGAAGAAGACGCCGTCAGCGAGCCCCGCAAGTGCACCAATTCTCAATCTTCGCCGCGATCCCCCGCTGCTGTGCGGCTTGGATGAAGAGCTCGCCGCTCTCGAGGCTGAAAACCGCCATCTGAGAAGCCTCATGGTCGTGAAGCTCCGGAAGGAGAACGAAAGGCTGAAGTCCATGCTTCGGCGATTTGGTCAAAGTCGCTAAGTTTGATTACTAGCACGAACGAGTATGCGCATCGGTCGGCGACCGCTGAACCCGCAGTAGCAGGCGTCTAAGGCGGGAATCTCGTAAATTCGGTGGTTGATGGTGTCGTTTGGCATTTAATCGTAAGAACGCGGCCGTTCCGGCAGGTGGTGGCATTTAATTTGAGATTTTCGGTGCGATTTTCGGCGTCTGGCACCTTCCGATTTGGCAATAACCGTTTGTGACGGTTTAGCATTTTCTGAGGACGATTGGCCGACGGCATTCATCTTTTCCATGGCGACGAATCTCACGTTAAGTGCCAATCGAAGCCTGAATCTCAAAATTAACTGCTCAATCTCAATTTAAGTGCCGCGCTATCTTGTTGAAATTATCGCATGCGGAGTCTTGCGATTAAATGCAAAACGACACAAGACTCCCATTATGTTGTCGTCCATTCGCGCGCCTCCCCGGCCATCTTTCCTACGCTGCCAGAGGCGACCGCTCTGTCGACACGATCGCCTTGACTTGGTCTTGGCCACTGTGCTCGTAAGCAATGACGACGTGGCGAGCCCTGGACACGACTTAGCCGTTGTAACGCTCGATGAGGTCCCCGGTGGACGGCCCGAACATTCTATCGAATGTCCTGCTGCTGTCGATAGGCCATTCACTGCAGCCAAGGTCGGAACACGTTGAAAGGTGGGGGGGATCGTACTACTATATAGTTGGAACGAAAGGCGATCAGCTTCGATGCAGATAGTGTGGACATTTACAGCGCGGTCATACCTCGACCAACTCGCATCGGAAGAGAAAGCAAAGGTGGTCAACGCTGTTGAACGTCTGTCGCGCGGCGGACGATCCTCAGCTCTGGAGCAAACAAAGCTATTGCTCGGGACGAAAGATCTCTTTTCCCTTAGGGTGGGAGCCGAGTTGCGAGTCCTCGTTCGCTTCGAGGGCGAAAATCTAAAAATTGAGGACGTCGTTAGGCGTAGCCAGCTCGATGGATTGCGGAGAGTTGAGAGGTTGGCACAGGCCCACTCTGTATGAAATCCTTTGTTTCCTTAAATCTTGATACTTCGATCTTACGACAAAACCTGGACGAACTTGACGAGCTCCTTAAATCCGAGAGCCATCTCAAGGAACGGGATCAGATAGCGCCATTTTTTAAAGAGCGCCCGCATCTCTGCGCTGCTATTGGCTACGGAAACAATGCTGTCGAACTACCCAACTGCTGGGCAAGCGAACTCGACTTGTTTGGCGATTTCGTGTGCGACGCGGCTTCTGGCGATACTGAGGCGAATGCATTCACATTGATCGAGTTCGAGGACGCGCGAGAATACAGCATCTTTACAAAGCTCGAAGCCGGAAAATCAATGAAACACTGGTCCAACCGATTTGAGCACGGCTCGTCGCAGTTGGTTGATTGGGCGTGGCGGCTGTCGGAAGAAAAAAACTCTTCCGCATTCAGACGGATTTTCGGTACGAATAGCCCGACAATTCACCTGCTTCTGATTGTAGGGCGTGATGCGGATCTCGTGCCAGACGATCTTGATCGACTTCGCTGGCGTGCTAACAATGTTGCCTTTGGTGGTTATCGGATGTCGTGCTTCACCTTTGACGGAATACTAGCCTCAATCCGTCGTCGTCTTCTTCTGGCAAGCCAGCCGTCAGAGGTAACCTGAAACGTTTGCGAGATCCGGCTGAAGGCGCCAAGCCCGCGATCTTACAACGGCCCCGGCGTAACAATGAAAACGGTCATCATCTAAATTGCAGAAGTGCTCACAAGCCCGAGCTAAGTTAGGCTGCTTCTCCTGAGTAGTGCCGTTTGAATAGACTTCCATCCCCAACTGAATTTGCGCGAACCAAGGTCCTGACAGACTCATAACAAGCGCGCCGCGCGTCCACACCGTCTGGTGGCATTGCTGGATGCCTGTTGAATCGAGCGATGACGTGACTGCTCCATCGCCTCGGGTAGGGGAATGCCTCGGTTCGCCGCCTCGGCCAGATACCTGACCGCAACCCATGGGCCGAAAACTCCCCGCTCTCCAACCCGGCCATCTCCACCCTCTGCTTGATAACGGCGTTGACCGACTGCGGATCGAGCGCCCGCCGCGAAATTGTCCCCCAGCGCCCGCCCCCCCGAAACACGCTGCCCTTGTTGATCTTCCCCCGCCGCCAGCCAGGCATTCAACGCCTCGACAGGCCGGCCGGTGAGATAGACGACTCGTCCTCCTCGCCTGACGTCGTTTTGGTACGGCCAAGATGAATGGCGAGAGAGGGGAGGGGAGTGCCGCCTTCGGTCTCGATCGGAGCTTCCACGGTCAGTTGTTCCAGGCGAAGGCCTGCGATCTCGCTGCGCCGGCGGCCGCCGGAGGCAAAGGCGACCATCAGGATCGCCCGGTCGCGGAGATCACGCGGGCTTTCGGTCGCGCACGTCGCCAACAGCTTGGCCAGCACGTCGCCGGTGACCGCCTTTGCGCTTTTGCGGCGGCGTTGCCGCAGGACGGCGCGCACAGCCAGACGAACGGCGGATTCGAGGGCAGGGGAGCCGAAGGCGCCGGTAAGCCCGCGCCATCTGGTCAGTGTCGACCAGTTCGTCAGCCGACGGGGCACGGTCGCCGGCGCATGTGGGCCGGCGGACTTGAGGAATCCCTGGTGCCGGAGGTTTTCGGCCACGTCTGCCGGGATGCCGTGATCTGAATCGGCAGTACGTTTCTCCGGATCCCACAGGTGATGGGTGACGAATTTCAGGAGCAGCGCTTCGGGCGCCGGCCAGGGTAGAGATTTTCCGGAGGCCGCCAGACCCCAGGCTTCGAAATAGGCGAGATCGGAGGTCAGCGCCCGGAGCGTATTGTCGCCCATGCGCTGTGTGGCTTTTAGCTAACAATTTCAATTGAAGCGGAAACCTAAAAATCCGACACGCAATTTGCCCCAACGAGTTCATAGTGAGCAGGGGAGGGGCCTCAAAGCCCTGTGGCTTTGGTGAGATTGACGCGAAAGCGGTCACGCCGGCGCTGGTATTTCCGCGTCATTTCCGCACTGGCATGGCCGAGCTGCTTCTGGACATAGCGCTCGTCGACCTCCGCGGAGGAGGCCAGACCGGCGCGCAGCGAGTGACCGGAGAATTTTGCCGCGCGTTCGGCCTCGTTGAGGTCGCCCCTGACGCCGGCGGCCAGTGCCGCCTTTTTGACGAGACGGGCGACCTCGCGATCGTTCAGCCGGTCCGGTCCGACATCCTTGCCCTGGCCGCGGACGCGGCGGAACAGCGGACCCTTGGCAATCCGGGCGAACTTGATCCAGGTTTCGATAGCGAGAACCGGACAGGTCGCATCGGACGAGCCGCGGCCGATTTCCACCTCCCGCCATCCGGTCTTGCCGCGCAGGGTGACGAGCAGGCCCTTCTCGAGGATCTCGATCCAGCCGCGCACGTCCTCGCTCTGGTCGCGGCCGACATCGAGCCCAACGATCTCGGAACGGCGCAGACCGCCGGCAAAGCCGATCAGCAGCATGGCGCGATCGCGCAGGCCGCGCAGGGTTCCCCTGTCGAGCGTTTCCAGCATGCCGATCAGGTCTTCGGGCAGGAGGGCTTCCTTCTGCCGCGGCGGGGCGGCGTGCGTGTTGCGAATGCCAGCCATTACGGTGGCGATATGACGGTCCTTGCGGTCGAGCGGCGTGCCGCGCTGGGCGTAGCTCCAGGTCAGCGCCGAAAGGCGGCGCTCGATCGTCGTGACGGAGCTGGGCTTGCGATCGGCCGCAGCAGTGCCGGACGCGAGCGCCGTAATGTACAGGCCGACGGTGTGCGGATCGGGCGGTAGGGGCGCGAGACCCTGGCGGCGGCACCAAGCGGAAAAGTGCTTCCAGTCGGAGGCGTAGGCCTTGCGGGTGTTGGCGGCGCTCGCCGCCTCGACATAGGCACGGGCGCGTTCGGCGAGCTGCTCGAGGTGCGCCGGCAAGGCCCGCGCCTCCGGAAGAGGGGAGGGGAGGCCGGCGCTGGCCGTCGAGATGCCGACCGCCATCTGCGGCGCGGCAATAGCGTCGCGAGCGGTCGTGCTCTCAGACGGAGCGGAGGTCTCCTGGAGCTGATTTTCGCTGGTCTGCTCAACGATTCGGGCCATTCCTTCTATAGAAAACAAAATGTCCGATAATGCAAGATTATCGGACTTTATATATCCGCGACAAGCGGTGCGGTTTAGGCGGATAATGCTGGATTAAACCGCTCACCTAATCTACACTCCGTCGCATGGATTCGTTCGACCCCTCCGCTCCAACCGCCCCCGCCTGGTCGCCCCGCATGCCGGGATGGGCACTGCCGCGTGGTCGCGACATCAATGAGACAGATGCTGCCTTCGGCGCCGGTATCGCCCTGAAATCTCTTGACGATCTGATCCGCGCCGACCCGCAATGGATTGGCTGCTGGCGCGATCGCCTTGCTCTCAAATCAGCTGCCGTCGCCGCCAGAATGCTTGGCCGCAATGAAGAGGAAACCGCCATTCGCGACGCGATTTTGCTCACCGCGCCCGGCAACGATCCCGGGCCGGCCGGAAAGCTGTTTCTTGCCATACGAATGCTGACGCGCCAATCCGGGACGATTGCCACGCCATTCGTTAAGGAGCTCTGCGCGCTGCTGGGGATTGGCTGGGAGGATGCTCTTGTCTCCGTCCCGGATTTTGTCGATACGGCGATCCAGTCCGGGCGCGCGGCACCCCTCGCAGTTGCCGAGCTTGTATCGGCGATTACGACCATTCGCCCGGACACCGAGGTGCTGGCGCTTGGGCTCGCCGAGATCGTTCTGGCGCAAATGCTGAACTGGCCGAAACCCGTACCGCTGCTAATCCCCGAGCGGTTTGGCGAGGCGTTCCGCACCATCGGCGGCCGTGGTCGCGTCCGGTCTGACGAAGCGGCTTATCCAAGGGCGATCTGCCTGGCTTTGATGGATGGTGTGGCGGCGGCGCTGCGATCTGCCGTGGAGATCGATCGAAGGGCAGCGCGGTTGCTGGCTGTGGCACCAAAGCTCCGTACCAGGGGCGCCGAGCCGGTGATCCGGCGTTTGCTGTCCGACGACGCTATTCTGGCGTCGGTCCCAGGAAGCGAGCTGTCGCGCTGGGCGGCGAACCGGCTGTTCGATCGGCTCGAGAGTTTTGAAGCGGTGCGCGAGCTGTCCGGCCGCTCCTCCTTCCGCATCTTTGGATTATGATGATGAGGGGAGCGAGCGCGACAAAAACCACACTGCGTCGGGCAAAAGACCGACAGCAAGATGTCCTGTATGATCGCGAGCTCGAGGACTTACCGCAAGAACTTCGTTGGCGGGAATGGATGCTGCGTATTGAGGCGGTGATCTTTGCCTCGGCTGAGCCGGTCAGCCGCGAGACGCTGGCGCGTGTGGTGGGAAAGGATTGTAGCATTGATCTGTTGATCGACGATCTCGTCGAGGAGTTGCGGGATCGGCCTTACGAGCTGGTGTCGGTCGCCGGCGGCTGGCAGCATCGCACCCGGCCGCGGTTTGCCGAGACGATTCGCGCGTCTTCGGCCCCGACAAGGGGAGGGGCGGCGGCACTCTCCGAGTTCGAGGCGATGGTGCTGATGGCGGTGGGATATTTACAGCCGATTACCCGCGGCGAGCTGTCAAAGATCTTTGGGAAGGAGGTCAGCCGTGACGTCGTTGGTAATCTGCGCGGGGCGGGTTTTATCGGCTCCGGGCCACGCAGTCCGACGCCAGGCGCGCCCTATACCTACATAACGACCTCACACTTTCTTTCGGTCTTTGGTATGGAGACGTTGCGTGACCTTCCCAATATCGAAGCGCTGGAGGACGCCGGCTTGCTGAGCAGACGTGCCGTTCAAGATGATGTCGCCTTCGATCCAACTGAAGGGGAGGCAATGTTCATTGAATGAATGAGGGCAGCGTACTTCTGCATTTGCGACCCGGACGAAGGCGCTGTGACGGGAGCAAACTGCAGAATTTCGTCTTGGACAACCGTGCTGTCTTCCAATGGTCCGTCCGAGAGACCTTCTAAGGCGAAGTCCGAATGGGAAACAGGTCCTCGCCGTAGTGGTGAAGCCTGGTGTGATGGCGACGGCATAGCCATCGGACGTTCAATGGCTCGTCGTATTGATCGTGATGAGCATCGCCGCCAATTCGCTTGGCGGGTATCTGTCTTTAGCATCTATCTAGTCTTCCCGATCAGTTCAGGGTGTAGCGCTTCCAGGGTATCGCCTGCATTGGCACCCGCGACAGAAAATTAACAAGATCACGTCGGCCACGATATGTCGGTACGCCCCTGCTGTTTTGTGCCATGAGAACAATCGGCACGCCCGGGAATGCTGGCTGGAAGCTATATGCGACGTCGTCGGCCTGATGGCCGCTGTTCAAAACGTGCGGCTTAACGATGACTATGGCGAAGGTGACGCCCTGCTCGCGAACTAATGCGCCTTCAAACTGCATTTCTTCTCTCCTTTGATGAAGAGGCCGTCTCACACCAGGCGGCCTCAGGTTTTAGCCACGCGGCGGGAACGGGTCGCGACCGTAGGAATCCTTGTCCCGGATTTGTCCGTTGGGACGGTGGATGACGACTTCGCTCTGCTGGTTGATCGCAATTTTGCGAGCAGCGGCAGCCGCGTCGGCCTGCGTTCCATGGGTGGAGGTCACTCGCTGATTTCCAGCGCCCCGCACGGCCCATTCGCCGTTATGGGGAACCACATGCTGATTCTTCCTTGTCATTGCATCAGAATCCTTTTTCTTGAGTGCCGTAAGAGTTTACATTAATGAAAATTTAATTGTCAATATGGCTATTGTGGTTTACGAATGGATGACGAACTTTTACGCATGGAGTGATCATGACCATTGAGATGAAAAATGTGCTGGAGTTGGCCGACGCGGCACTTTCCGCTGACTACACGCGCGTACGCAGAGCTGCGAATGCGCTTGCGCGAGATCTCGACAAGAATGGTGAGACTTCCATTGCCAAGGAGCTGAAGGCCCTGGTGCGCAAGAGGGGGGTGCCTTTGAAGGCGTCTGGCTACGTGGAATCGCTGCCCGTGGACTCGAAATCCCGCTTGCCGCTTGTCGAGGAGCAGACCTGGCCCGATACGCCTATTTTTCTCAACGAAGGCGGGTGGCATGTGTTCAGCGATTTCATCGCGGATGCTCGGCGCATTGATGACTTGAGCGCCAAAGGATTGGCCTCACGTCTTGGGCTTCTGCTCTCTGGCCCGCCAGGAACAGGCAAGTCTCTCCTTGCCGGCCATATCGCTGCGCAACTGTCTCGTCCGCTATATGTCGTCCGGCTCGACTCGGTCATCTCCTCTTTGCTCGGGGACACCGCCAAAAATATCCGCTCGGTGTTTGATTTCGTGCCGGCGCGAAACGCCGTTCTTTTTCTCGATGAGATGGATGCAGTCGCAAAGCTGCGTGACGATCGTCACGAGTTGGGCGAGCTCAAACGCGTTGTCAATACCGTCATTCAAGCGTTGGACGGGCTAGACCCGAGCTCGATCGTGGTTGCTGCAACCAATCATGCGCATCTTCTTGATCCTGCAATATGGAGGCGGTTTCCTTATAAAATTGAACTCGGTCTTCCGGATGAAAGCGTTCGCGCTGACCTTTGGCGCCATTTTCTCTTCGAGGACAAAGATGAGGAGAGGCGCGCCGAGCTATTCGCCGTCGTGTCCGAAGGGTTGTCGGGGGCCGATATCGAAACGATGAGTCTGTCGGCGCGGCGTCATGCCGTTCATGAGTCGCGTGACATTGATTTTGGAGCCGTCGTTGTGGCTCTGCTGGAGCCGCGGTCAGGCCGTACTGTCCCTGTACAGCGGCAGCCATTGGATGCGGAGCAGAAACGCCAGGTTGCAATAGCCCTCAAGGAGAAGTACGCCATTGGGGGCGCGGATACCGCCCGCATTCTCGGAGTGTCGCGGCAAGCCATTTACGCTTACCTGAAGCAACAGGAAGGGGAGGTGTAGTATGGTGGAGCCTAGAGACCAACCTCTTCTCTATCCCGTTCTGAGCCTTCAGATGGATCCGGCGCTGCGGAGTCCGACGGGGCGTGGCAAAGGCATCGACAGCATCGTCAAGGAGCGGCTCGGCCGGCAGCAGGACGTGCTCGCGAGCGAAACACGCGACATTTATGAACACCGTACAGAGTTGCCCACATACTCGGGTTTGACGCACCTAGTCGTTCGGATGTTCAGTGAGGATTCCCTTGCTCCAACGCACACCCCCGATGACTTGTTCTCGCAGCGTCATGGATGCAGGCTAGTTGCTCCTCTTCCTGGCGGCTATTTGATCGAGGCTGAAGTCAAAGAATTGCCTCGCCTCCTTCGCGCAATCGAACATCCAATCGGCTATGCGGTGCAAGCCGACATATCCCGTGTTTCGTCTCTCGGACAATTTGATGCGAAAAGTCGTCTGCGCGGTCGATCGTTCAATGAGCTCTGGAATTCCGCACCGGAAGATGATGACGGACGCTTGTTCGTTGTTTGGCTTGCGCCGTTCCGCGATCGAGATGCCAAGGCCGAAGTCCTCGAGCGTATCCAGCGCTTTGCCAATGAGAGGCTGGTCATGCCGACATTTACCAGCGTGCGGCTCACGCTCGGAACATCTGAGGAATCGGAAGAACCGCGTTCTCTCACGACACCACGACAATCCAGCATTGCAAGGGCAATGCGAGATTATCGAAACACCGGCGTCGGACGCGCTACAGTTCGAATTCCGAATAAAGAAGGGTTGAGACAGCTCATTGCGTCAGGCGCTTCTTATCGCATTGATCCTGTGCGGCCGATCAGAGTGGCAGCACCTGGCGAAGGAGCGGAGCCTCCTGCACCAGTAATCGATGAGAATGCTCCAATCGTTGCCGTCGTCGATGGCGGTCTGCATGCGCGAAGCTACACCGCAGCTGAAGCTTTCAGGGCGACACCTTTCGTCACGAACGCCCAAGCCGACAAGCCTCACGGAAATAGCGTTAGCTCCCTCGTTATCCATGGGCACGCCTGGAACAAAAATCGCTCGCTGCCTCAACTAAACTGCCGTATCGGAACTGTTCAGGCCGTCCCCCATCGGAACGCCAATCGGCGCTTTGATGAGCGGGAGTTGGTCGACTATCTGGCGGAGGTTGCGCGTCTTTATCCAGAAGCGCGCGTCTGGAACATCTCTGCCAATCAGGACGGCGCCGGTTTGGATCCCACCGAGGTCAGCGTTCTCGGCCATGAAATCAGCCTTCTCGCGAGATCGGCGGGCTTCCTCCCCGTCATCTCTGTCGGAAATGTTACCCCAGATAACAATTCAAGACCTAATCCCCCAGCAGATTGCGAGGCGGCGATTGTCGTGGGGGGCCGTCAGGCGCTTGCTGACGGTACGCCGGGTGACAGTTGCCCCGCATGCCTACCAGGTCCCGGCCCTGACGGGATGATGAAACCGGACCTGTCGTGGTTTTCGAATCTCAGGATGCTGGGTGGGGTCGTGGATACGGGAAGCAGTTACGCAACGCCGTTGGTATCGTCTTTGGCAGCCCACACCTTCGATAGCTTACGGGAACCAACGCCGGATCTGGTTAAGGCTCTCCTCATCAATTCAGCCGAGCGAAGTGAGCACGATCCCAACCTCGGTTGGGGAACCCCGTATCAAGGGCACCTCCCTTGGACCTGCGCGCCCGGCAGTGTCACGCTTGCGTGGCGGGCACAACTCGAGCCAGGAACCGCATACTACTGGAACGATATTCCCATCCCTCCCGAGCTGGTGCGTGACGGAAAATTGTTCGGACGCGCCAGCTTGACCGCTGTTTTGCGGCCTCTCGTGTCGCCGTTTGGCGGCGCTAACTACTTCGCTTCCCGCTTGGAGACATCTCTGGCGTATCAGTCGGGAGCGGATAGGTGGCCGTCGCTACTTGGCTCAATGAAAGAGTCGACGCTTCCGGAAAACGACGCTCGCGATGAACTTCGCAAATGGCAGCCTATCAGACGGCACTGCAGAGACTTTTCAAAAGGGAGCGGACTTGGCTTTTCCGGACCATACCTGCGGCTTTACGCCCGCGTGTTCATGCGTGACCTCTACCAATTTGGGTGGACGCATCACAGCCAAGCGGGCGCGCAAGAAGTTGCGTTCGTGCTCACGCTTTCAAGCGCGGACGGAGAGAAGTCGATTTATGATTCAACAGCTCGTGCGCTCGGAAACTTCGTTGAAAGCGCCGTCTTGAACCAAGACATCGAGGTCTCGAATGAGATCTAGCTGGTCGGTGTCCTCCGGATTTGCGATTGGGCCCTTGCAAGCGAGGCAGATTCGTGAGGCGTAGCCGCATTTCCATCGGTTTTTCCGAGAAGGAATTTGCCGAAGCGTTGGCACCCAGGGTCGCTACCGTGGGCACGAGGCCGGTAGATGCCGTTGAACAACTGCTCACACAAATTCTCGTCGAAAATCTTCGGCAGCAAACAGCTTTGGCGCTCCGGAAGATCCCCTCGGTGAAGCTTCATTCGATGTATTTCAAGGAGCGCTGTGCATCCTTAGCGCGGCTTGCGGACATCGGGTACGACACCTCGTATGCCGAACTGGCCTTTTCCACAACCAGAGAGAACATGGTTGACGGCGTTGAGATTGACACACAGGGTTTGCACCTAAGTCCCATAAATTATGGCCCTGCAGGGCTGATCACACACCGACTTTGGTCGAAGCAGCTAAAAACGCAAACCAATCACATCCTGCGTTTGAACCACGTGACGATTCCGCCCAGCACGTTTCTTGAAACCAAGAAAATGATGGAGGCGATTTGCCTTGAGCAGCCGCTGGTCGCGAACCCTCGACCTGGTCCGCGTACGCAAGGCTATGAGTTTGGGATCGAGGGCTTTGAGTTTGTTGCATTCGATCATTTAGTTACCGGGAAGCGTTGTTTCTGTTCATGCGCTCGCCTAGCTCATGAAAAGATGATGTCAGAGGCTATAAGGATTGCATCTCATTCAGGCGCATGGACCCATCAGGTTGTTCGATTGTTGTCGGATGCGACCTACATCGACGAAATATGCCACCTGTGTATCGCCCGTCGCTCGGGACCGGAGGCTGCTGCCAGCTTCTACGGTGATGATATTGGGGAGTTTATCACGCCGTATATCGATCAGCTGATGTTGATGCCTGGAATGGACAGGTCCACTGCGCGTTCCGAAGTCCAGTACACTCTTGGTCTTCGCCGATGGACGAGGGAGGCAGAAATGTACAGTCTGGTGAAAAAGCTATTTCCCGACCAAGTTATCCTGAGGGAGGCGTCGCCCCCATGGCTGGGGCGCCAACGATTTGACGTGTATCTGCCCGCCATCGGCCTTGCTCTGGAACACCATGGTGAGCAGCACTACAGAGCCATTACTGCATTTGGAGGAGAAATGGCGCTAAAACGTAACATGGAACGCGACGCCTTAAAGAGAAGTCTCTGTGAACAAAATGCCGTCCAACTTGTCGAGATTCGATTTGATGAGCAAATGACACTACCGCTTCTTCGCCGAAAGCTGCGGCGTTTCATTATGGCCTAAATGTATCAATGACGGCCGCCTTCACGGCGATAATGTGAGATATTGATTTCAGTCGCAGCCTGGGGTGTAAAATGGTCTACGAACGCGGATGTAACAGAATATCTCGATTATCATCTTGCTTCGGAACTGGAGACCGATTTCGCGATTATGTTGATCGGCCCTTGGGGAGCTGTAACGATGCCAGTCACGAGAGTTGAGCGAATTGTCGGCGGCCTGGTCATCGAACGTGTCGAACGCGGCTCCGACGGCTACTACGCCTGTCATCATTTCGGATCAAACGTGGATCCCTTACCCCTTAATACCTTGGACGATGTTGCGGACTTCCTTCGAGCTCATCCTCGCGGCGGCGTGCGAATGTATCCAGGTCGGAAGAAGATTTCTCGCAACATCTATATCGATGGAATTTTCCTTCGGTGACAGGTGCGCGACCGCCGTTGTCCTGATAGTTTTGGAGGTCGCTACTCCCGATGCTGACGCATTGAATGTATCAGGCTTTCATGCATTACGGATCTCCTAGGAACGGTGGGCATTATGCGAAGAGACGAGGTTGGGGAGGACCTAGTGTCTCTCGCCTTTGACTTTCTCTATTTTTTTGCGCGTTTCGAATATGCGCTCAAGGCCAACGGTTACCTAAAGAAAACAGAGCCAGGTCAGCCCGCGGAGGCTGGGTGGAGACAATTTCGAGAGCGCTGGGAAGGAGATTATAAAAGCAGCGAAGCCGCTGTGGCGTTGATCGCGGCTAACCCGAAAAAGCAGATCATTGGCGACGATGGAATGCTGGCGTTTAGATCTGTGGGTTTTCCCGCCAGTACTTCTGAGCTTGGGCAGGTTATCGGCTATTGCCAGACCGTCCGTAACAACCTCTTTCATGGTGGGAAGAGCAGTACCGACGGCTTCGATAGCCCGGAGCGTACGAAAATGCTGCTTTCCATCGTTCTCGTCGTGCTCGAGGAACTGGCCAGCGCTTTCGATCTTGGTGCTGACTATACCGGCTACTACTAAAACGCTCATCGATGAAGAGTAGACGCAGGCGCTTGATAGGCAGAGGCGTGAACGTGGAATGTCGTTCAAGAACGCAGCAGGCGTGATTTTTTACTAGCCAACCTTGATGTGCATCCAAATGTGCATATATTGTGCATAAGATTGAGCGGAGATTAGGCATGGCGCAGGCTCAGACAGTACATTCATACACAGTTGTTTCCGGCTTTGTTGATAGCCTTCAGGAACCGCGGACGCCCTATATTTCGCCGTCTCGCTTGTCAAAGGCGCTCGGCGTCAAAGTCGCAAACCTTGCAGAATTGACCGGTGTCCATCGCAACACCCTGCGCAATCCCTCCTCCGAACGCTTGCAGGGCAGGATGCGGGAAATGATCAAGGCGATCTCTGCGGCCGCCGAGCTGACTGGTGATCTTGCGAAGGCAATCTACTGGTATCGAAATGAACCGATTGCCGATTATGGCCATCGCACGGCCGCGGAGCTTGTTGCCGATGGTGAGATAGAGGCTGTTCTTGCCTATATTCGGGACCTGGAGAATGGAGCGCGCGGGTGAAGATTACCCGCATCGGCCCGAACGCAGTCTTTCATCGGTATCTAACACCTAAATGGGCGTTTCTTCCAACCAGCGGCGCCGGAGCCGCTATTGACGGCGGTCGCTTCAATCGACCCGGCGTCGAGGCTCTCTATCTTTCCGAGGCCCCCCAAACCGCGCTCGAAGAATATCGACAGGGCGCGAGCATCACACCGCCGGCGACGCTTGCAGCGTACAAGATCACGCTCAGCGAAGTAGCCGATCTGTCGCAAGGTTTCGATCCGCTTCTTTGGGATGCAGCTTGGTCTCAATGGGATTGTGCATGGCGAAAAATCGCTCGCATCGACAAAAAGGTCCCTCCCTCCTGGAAGTTGGCAGACAAAGTCATTTCATCCGGCCTTCGGGGGCTGCTCTTTCCGTCACTAAGGCACGCTGGCGGAACTAATCTTGTAATTTTTTCTGCCAATCTCATCCCAGATGATGACGTGCATGTTCACGATCCAGACAATCGTTTGCCGCGCGATCAATTGTCCTGGCCGCACTAGCAGCAATAGATGCCGGCCGGCTTCGGGGGAGGGGAATGAAGCGCATTAGTATCAAAAGTGTTCAGCCTGGAGATATTCTCTTCACAGCTCGACCGGGAAAGATAAGCAAATCGATCCGCTTCAGCACGGGGGGCATCGTTTCACACGCGATGATCTGCGTGCAGCATGGTTCGTTTATCGATTCCACCGCGGACGGGGTACAGGCGCGTAACCTGCAGCGGGAGTTGTTCGAGGATGACGAGCAGGTTTTCCATTTCCGCCTGAAGGAAGCTCTCCCCCGCGAGGTACTTTCAAATGTAATCGATTTCGCGCGGGCCGAGATCGGTGCGCGTTATTCTGTGCCGGAGGCCATGCGGTCGGTCGCTGCTGTCCGAAAGCCGAGATCGAAGCGGCAATATTGCTCTCGTTTAGTGGCCCGCGTCTACAGAAACGCGGGCATCAATCTTGTGCCGGACGCAGACTATTGCTCGCCGGAGGATTTACGACGTAGTCGCTTGCTGGTGGAAATCCCGATAGAGACCGAAGCCGTGTCCGAGGAAGAATGGCGTTGGCTCGAAACCAATCGTAACCCGATCCGAGATACACATCAGGCCCACAAAGCCATTCTTGACGTCGCTCGTACGTTCGTTCCGGACTTGGAGAGCCTAAACGAACTCCATGCTTTACTCGTGGTTCGCCCTGAGGCTGATCCGGAGATTGCAGAGGTTCTGCGCGAGAGCGGCTACCTTGATCTGTGGCGCGGTGAAATAGCGGCTCACCCTTGGCGCTACGACCAGAGCCTAATCGCAACGATGTCCGCGCCCGAGCAGATGGCCGACATACGTGAATACTGCATAGGTACAGTGAGCGAGGCTTACAGCGGAGGCGTGCGGTTTTCCATTAACCTCATACAGTTGCAGATGCTAGAGACCCAGCACGGCGGTCAATCCCTCCGGCTGTTGGTGGACCTGTACGAAACTCTTGTGCTTAACGATCAGATCCGCAGGGAGGTCGCGTGTGCGTGGCTGTTGAAGCACTATCCTGACGATCTGAAGAAACAGTTGGAGCAGATCGAGCCGCACAGCGCCTATTGGTATTCGGTCGTTGATCGCGTCGAACCGAAGCTGGCCGCGTTGTCGCGCATGGTCGTCACGGCGGAAGGAAGTTCGGAAGTCTGCTCGTCATGCGGCGACCGGCCAGCCATGTCCTACCGTCTTGCGAATGGCGCTCAGACGATGCCGGGCGTACCCTCCCTGCGCCTGTGCAGCGACTGCATCGAGATACGGCGCGGTATGGGCAACATCCTGATGCCGTTCCTGCATTGACTTGGAAAGAGAATGGGACCGCAAACGAAGGCTGTGATAAAAGAGGATGCGCTGCTTTGGGTGAGTTAGGCCGTTCAGGAAACAGTGTTCTGGACCCAGCGCAACTGCGTCGGATCGAAGCCGTGCATCGCGGCTACTTATTCCAGCACCTCTATGCGGTTCAATGTTTGTTGTCAGCCGCAACCATCGCTGCGCGGGAGATCGCTGTCGAAAGCGACGAAGATGTAGAAATCCAACTCGATGGCATCCGTATCTATGTGCAGGTGAAACATCGGAAAGATGCCCTTGCGTGGGATGATATCGAGGGCGCGATGTCACGTTTTGCGGACCTTGCCGCTGATTCGACGTTAGCCTAAGACCTATCGACCGGCTATAGCCGAAGAAAAATAGCGGGATATATGCGCCGACTCGCCGGCTGTGTTGATGAAGGCTAGCTCGCGCGATCGTGGCCGTACATGCGGAGCCTTTTATCTAGCATCGTTGAGAAGGTGGCGCGTTTGTGATCCTTAATCCCGCCTGCCGTGTTCATGAGCAGATCCGTCAACAGCGCATTCGTTTTTCTGCAATGCACTTGAAGAAGCCGATTGCCGTGATATGGCGCCGTGTCCAGTAAGATTGCCAATCTCTGCGCCGGCGGGAGGGGCCTATTCCCTCGACCATCAGCGACATTTAGATCGCGACAAGTAGCGTCACCTCGCAAAGTTGGAGAAAAAGAGGGTGGCTGTATTTGATCCGCTGGGCTGGCAGGGGCGCTAGCGTTGGCGCTCGTTCATGCAGCCAACCTGCATTTCAAGTGTTGCAAAAGTAATAGATTAGCAGTGGAGACGCCCTTTTCATCTGAGTAAGGTTAGCGTGATTGAAGAAAAATGGAGCTTCTCATGCCGTCCAGCAGCCAACGAACACCTCCCCGAGAATCTGAGTCTGCTCGGGTGAAGAGTGATCCTGCGTCACCAAACCGAAACCTACCTTCCGATGTACTTGCAAAAGTTGCTACCTACGTTCCAACCACAGGATGTGGTCGAAACCGCACGAGATCTCGGAAATCTAGAGCGAACTGGCTCCGCAGGTCGCGAAGCTTTACGTCGAGGCCCTATCGGAATTTATCACGCTCGCGTGAAAAGGATTGGTACATCGGCAAAAGCAGTCTTCGATACAATCATCCCTGGGGAGCAATTGCCTGATTGGCAGGTGAACCGGCCATCTGAAACGGCAAGAACGCGGGCGGTAGGACCACTTCTGAAGTTTCAATCTGAGGCTGGAAAAGCACGATTCACAACCAACATCCTGAACCTCCCTCAGCCTGATCAGTGCGACGCAATTCTGAGCGTGATAAAGCATCTGGACGATCTTGGGGAAGTCAATAAGACGCGCTTAATCGAACGTTCGATCGAAATCTTGCAGCTTGATCCCCCTCTTACTTGGAACCAGGGTCAGAAATGCCCCGCCGCAGACGTATTGGTCCAGGGCGAGAAGCACTTAAACGACGACCAAAAAACTCGGGTACAACACGAGAGGAACAATCGCCCGGAGCTGCTGCGCCTGTTCCGCCGGGCTGTCGCAGACTTTGAGATTGAAAAAAACATGGCGGCGCATCCCCGCAGGTATCAAGACGCGAAAGAACCGGAGGTGAAACCTATCGACGAGGTGATTGACATAATCGAAAGATATAGTCGATCGGTCGTGACGAGAGGGCCAAATGCTATCGGCCTTCTGACGGCACACGAGAGTTTCGTCAAGAACGTCGGTGATGCCTACACCCGTACGCGCGCCGAATTCGATTCATCCTCCCGCGATCGGGACAGATCGGCATTGTCACGGTAACTCTCGGCAGCCGTTCCGTGTTGGCGTGAGTGGAGGGATTACAAAGTGACTTGTCCCCGCTGTGCTCCAGGTTTCATTCGTGTTTGGTGCAGTCAATCGGCATCGGCCTCGTTGCAAGCTGTGCTGGTCCGAGGAATGAGGATTGATTGGCACCCGGAACGGCTTTTCCAAGGGGAAAACGCTAGCCGCAATCCGCAGTAGGGGCTTTCATCGTGAGATTGACATAGGACAAGGCTCGACCGGAGATGTAGAACAGGAGCGCGTGGGCGTGCTGCCCGACGCTCGGGTCGTGCGTCCCAATAGCCAGCCTTGGATTGCTATCGGAGCCGGAAAATCCAACACTTTGTTTGTGTACTTTTCTACCACAGCACTGAATGGTGTGCCGTCCTGCAGCTTCAACACGGCACGATGTTCGAGAAGAAACGGTGGCAGGACCAGTGGTCCTCTCCGGTTCGCAGTTAATTCATTTCCCATGTCCCAGCCTTCTGGTAGAGGAGACCAAAGCAGATTGGAAGATAGGTTGGTGCGGGTGAAGTTAAGAGACTGAACGGCCCTGCCGAACGCTATATCACTGGTGCTCAACGCGTTATTCATTTCCATTGTCAGTCTCGCCGGAACATACCAGTTGTCGGCTTCTGATAGTACGCGATTTCCGCAAACCAGGCGAACGCGGCGATAAGCGATAGGCTCCTCTGATCCCACGGCAAGAAGTTCTCGGATACTGCTATCGGCGGGCGTGTCTTGTACGCGCACGCGCTGGGCAACGATCTTGGAGTCTTCCGGGGCGAGTTTGTGCGCGGCACACCAGCGATCGAGCGTCAAGGTGGCGCTAGGATTTCCCAGGAGATTTGCATTCAAGGTCTGGAGAACTGCGAGCGCCTCGATCCGAGCGGTTGGTGTGTCCGGCCATGGAGAGGCGGTGGAAGATTCTTGTGCCAAGGTATTCGCGGCCAGCACGAGCGCTATAGTCGATGCGATTGCTGTTACCTGCACAGACTTTAAGCAAAAATTCGACATACTGAATTACTCCCTGGATGTGCGTGGGCGAGTTGAATGTTGATCTTGGGGAGGACTGGAAGCATCGCTGTTCGCGGAGTGGCCAGCGGGGCAGTTTGTTCCGGCCTTCGTGCCTGCTCATGCATCTTCCGCCGGCCGCCCAATCGTTCTGATTGTCCACCGTTGAGTTCAGCTCGTTTGGTGTACTGGAACTTCTAGCGTTCCTTCGAGGTTGGTTAAATGTCAATCGTGTTACAAATGTAAAGCATTGCCTTCGGACGCGTTGCCGTTGGATGTCATACCGAAAAAACTACGTTGGCTTCTCATTACTTCAGGAAATTCGAGTGCACTTTGTTTCGGATTAAGACGTAGATGTATGTACCAAACGGCTTTCCCCCGGTCAGTCGCCCACTCCCACCGCATTGACATGGCAATTTCTGCAGTCGGTTATTGTATCACGACAAGCCATACCGCTTTGAGGCGCCAAGGCGTCGTTGGAAGTCGTCATCTCTCGACATTGGCAATGGGGTGCGGGTAGCTTTGGAACATTTGATCTGAATCCGCGTCAGGCGCGGCGCATTCGTAAACGAGAACCGATTCAAGCGTCGCCGCCTTGAACTCCTTCGGCGAGTGGCCGCCATCAGTTCTCATCATCGTCTTTTGCTTTCGAAGTGAAAGCTTCATATTGCTGTAGTGGATAAAAAAATTCACATCCGTAGGCAAAGTCCAAGAGCAACTGTTGAAAAAATGATCTTTGTAGCGCAACGGTTGGTCCCTCGATCTCTGAAGCGGTTGGCAATCCTGTCGATTGCGTGCCGTCGACACCAGCCGGCTCCAGATCCGAGCGGCTGTTTGCAGTACCTGGTTTTTCGTTCAGGCTCATGGTTCAGTCTCCTTGTACAGCTTTCACCCCCTATGCAATCTGAATGTGCTAAAATGATTTGCCGTGGGAGAAGGTCAGTTTCAGCTGTAATCCAACGGGGCTGGATGAATGCGGCTCGCTCTGCATTAGAGGCAGATATTGGTCCGAACCTGCTCGCAAAGTCGGGACAATCCCTTGTTTGCCAAACACTGTCGAGAGTGGTCCTCGCCGGTCGCCGTCAGGGGCCGCGTCTAAACGATAATCTGCGATCCCAGTTCAACAACCCGGTTGGCAGGAAGGTGAAAATAGTCTGATGGGAGTGAGGCCGCATTCGCAAGGAGGATGTAGAACCGGTCCTGCCAGTAGGGCATGCCTGAATTGGCGTCCGGCACCAGCTTGCGCCGGCCGAGATAGAATGAGGTCGACATGATGTCGAACTTCAGTCCGGCCTTGCGCAGCGTCGCGAGCGCCTGTGAGACGTTCTGCGATTCCATGAAGCCGAACAGCAGTTCGACGCGCGAGAAACGCTCGGAAATCTGCTCGACCTTGTAACGGTCCTGACTCGGCACACGCGGCTTGTTGACGGTACGGATCGTCAGGATGACGTTGCGGTCGTGCAACACGTGATTGTGCTTGAGATTGTGCAGCAGGGCGGCGGGTGCGGATTCCGGATCGCTGGTCAGGAAGATCGCCGTGCCGGGAACCTGCGCCGGCGAATGTTCGCTCTTGCGCTCGATCGAGCTGACAAAGGAGGCAAGCGGAATATCGGTGTGGCGGGTCTTTTCCATCAGGATCGCGGTGCCGCGGCGCCAGGTCCACATGATGACGGTAAAGGCCGTGGCGATCAGGATCGGGATATAGCCGCCGTCGTGGATCTTCAAAAGATTGGCGCCGAGGAAGATCAATTCGAGTATGACCAGCGGCGCCAGCGCGATCACCGCAACCGGCAGCGACCAGTTCCAACGGGCGCGAACGAATTCGAAGGCCATGATCGAGGTGACGACCATGGCGCCGGTGACGGAGATGCCATAGGCGGTCGCCAGCGCGTCCGAGGTTTTGAAACTCAGGACCAGGAAGATGACGCCGATGAACAGCACGGCATTGACCGAGGGCACGAAAATCTGCCCGGTATTGGTTTCCGAGGTGAAGAGGATTTCCCTGCGCGGCAGGAAGCCAAGGTTGATGCCCTGGCGCACCATCGAGAAAGCGCCTGTTATAACAGCCTGGCTGGCGATGATCGTCGCCGCGGTCGCCAGGATGACAACCGGCAGCAGCGCCCATTGCGGATACATCAGGTAGAAGGGATCCGACATCGTCTCCGGCTTGCCGAGCACGAGTGCGCCCTGCCCGAGATAGTTCAGCGTCAGCGACGGGAAGACCAGCAGGAACCAGGCCCACTGGATCGGGCGACGGCCGAAATGGCCGAGATCGGCATAAAGCGCCTCCGCACCCGTCACCGTCAGGAAGACGGCGCCGAGCACGACGACGCCGTAGAAGCCCTCATGCAGCAGGAAGCTGACGGCATAGTAAGGATTGAAGGCGGCAAGAATGCCGAAATCGTCCGAGATATGCGAAATGCCGGCGGCGGCCATGACGAGGAACCAGACGGCGGTGATCGGGCCGAAGAATTTGGCGACGGCGCCGGTGCCGCGCGATTGCACGACGAAGAGCAGCGCCAGGATCACCACCGAGATCGGCACGATATATTCCGAGAGCCTGGGCGTGACGAGCTTCAGGCCTTCGACCGCCGACAGCACCGACAGCGCCGGCGTGATCATCGCGTCGCCGAGGAAAAGCGCAGCCCCCAAGAGGCCGAGCAGCATCAGGATGGCGGTATGGCCGTTGGCGGTCTTCATCAAAAGAGCAAGCAGCGACAGCGTGCCGCCCTCGCCTTCGTTGTCGGCGCGCAGCAGGAAGAGCACATATTTGATGGTGACGATGATCGTCAGCGCCCAGATCATCAGCGAGATCAGGCTGATGACCTCGAAACGGGTGAGCCCGTCATGGGCCACCGGCTTCAACGCCTCGCGAAAGGCGTAGAGCGGGCTGGTCCCGATATCGCCGTAAACGACGCCGATGGAACCCAGCGTCAGATAGAACAGCTTTTTCGGCGTCATCTGGGATTCGGTCGGATGGCTTTCTGCGGACATGATTTCAACAGGCTCTTCGGAGCCCCAGCCTCCTTTTCCCGCATCGTTTAAAACGCAACAAAGGCTTTCGCAACGGCGTTGGAAAATTGACCGGTCGAAGAATTCTTTGATGATGCAGGCGTTTCTTTGAGGCCTTATCTCATGATCTCAACAGAGCTGAAACGTCGGATCGAGCTTCATCTGTAACGCTCACAAAGTTGCAAATCCGTTCGGCAAACTGATGCGCTGATCGAGGACCACTCGGGCTCTTAAAGCGACGAGTTTCGCAGGGGCGGCTTTCAGAATTGCCGATCGCAGACGCGGCGGCATACCAAGCCGCTTTGAACGACTTCAAATCGCGCGCTTCGCTGAGGACGTCAAATTTGATTTCATTTGTAACAGGGGACCACGCGTCGATTGAAATCCGAAGCGCGTTCAACATAAAAACATCGGGAAGACTTCCTTTTGAAACGTTTGGGTCAGCCTGTCATGTTCGTGCGTTCCGATGCTCTCTCCCGTATAAAGCCTTCTGCCACTATCGTTGTCTCGCAGAAGTTTCGCGAGCTTAAAGCTGAGGGCAGGGACGTGGTCCGCCTCAATATAGGAGAGCCGGATTTCGATACGCCCGACAATATCAAGACGGCCGCCATCGACGCGATCAACCGCGGCGAAACGAAGTACACGCCGGTGTCCGGTATCCCCGAGCTGCGCAAGGCGATCGCCTCCAAGTTCAAGCGCGAAAACGGTCTGGAATATTCCTGGGAGCAGACGATCGTTGGCACCGGCGGCAAGCAGATCCTGTTCAACGCCTTCATGGCGACGCTGAACCCGGGCGATGAAGTCGTCATCCCGGCGCCTTACTGGGTGTCTTATCCCGAGATGGTGGCGCTTTGCGGCGGCACGCCGGTTTTCGTTTCGGCCACCCAGGAGCATGACTTCAAGCTTCAGCCGGCGGATCTCGAAAAGGCGATCACGCCGAAGACCAAGTGGTTCATCTTCAACTCGCCGTCCAACCCGACGGGTGCGGCCTATACGCATGCGGAGCTGAAGGCGCTGACCAACGTGCTGATGCAGCATCCCCATGTCTGGGTGCTGACCGACGACATGTACGAGCACCTGACCTATAGCGACTTCAAGTTCGTCACGCCCGTTGAAGTCGAGCCCAGCCTCTACGACCGGACGCTGACGATGAACGGCGTCTCCAAGGCCTATGCAATGACCGGCTGGCGTCGGCTATGCCGCCGGCCCGCTCCAGCTCATCAAGGCCATGGACATGATCCAGGGGCAGCAGACCTCGGGTGCGACGTCGATCGCCCAGTGGGCGGCTGTCGAAGCGCTGAACGGCACCCAGGACTTCATCCCGGCGAACAAGAAGATCTTCGAAGGCCGCCGCGACCTCGTCGTCTCCATGCTGAACCAGGCCAAGGGCATCGTCTGCCCGGTGCCGGAAGGCGCCTTCTACGTCTATCCGTCCTGCGCCGGCCTGATCGGCAAGACGGCGCCGTCGGGCAAGGTCATCGAGACGGACGAGGATTTCGTTTCCGAGCTTCTGGAATCGGAAGGCGTTGACGTCGTTCACGGCTCGGCCTTCGGCCTCGGCCCGAACTTCCGCATCTCCTATGCGACGTCGGAAGCGCTTCTCGAGGAAGCCTGCCGCCGCATTCAGCAGTTTTGCTCGAATTGCTCGTAAGAGCGTATCCTCCAGAGGTTATTTTATGAATGGTAGAGTTTCTCAAAAAGTGTCGGAAGAGTCCGGGCCAATGATATCGGCGTCGATCGACCCAGACAACGTTAGTATCGCGGACTTAGATCGGTTCGGCCACGCTATTTTTAAAGAATGGCGGCCGAAGCGGCCCTTCCTCCGCAGGCAGGACGGCGTATACCTCGTACTTAGGGCGGACGATGTATTGGGCTTAAGTAGTGACCCTCGGACCCGTCAGATAGAGACGGAACTGATGCTCAATCGGGGGGTCAACGAAGGAGCGGTCTTCGACTTCGTTCGCTACAGCATGCTTTTTTCAAACAAGGAAACCCACAGCAGGCGTCGCTCTCCTTTTACTCGGACTTTCGCATTCCGGATGATTGAAAATCTACGTCCGCAAATAAGGCAATTGACGGAGATCCTTTTTCGAGATTTGAAGGAGCTTGGTTCCTTCAATTTCGTGGGGGAATATGCTTCAAAGCTCCCAGCCGTTACGATAGCCAGCCTGTTAGGCCTCCCGCCAAGCGACATTCCCTATTTTACTCAACTCGTCTATCGCGTTGCTCGCTGCCTGAGCCCTTCATGGCGGGATGCCGACTTTCCGGACATCGAAAAATCAGCGGTCGAGTTTAAGAACTACGTGCAAGCGGTAATTGACGATCGCCGAACGGATCCGCGTGATGACTTCCTCTCATCCTACATAAACGCAACGCGAGAAGCGGAGGATCTCTCGCCCGTCGAAGGCCTAACCCAGCTGATGCTTATCATCTTGGCTGGAACTGACACGACCAAAACCGGCCTCACTGCACTGACCGGACAGCTTTTGCAACATCGACAGGCATGGGACGCACTGTTGAACGATGGTACTCTCGTGGCCGCCGCCGTCGAGGAGGGACTGCGCTTTGAGCCTCCAGTCGGATCCTATCCCCGTTCAACACTGGCAGATATTGATCTTGACGGGTTCATACTACCCAAAAATAGTCTTCTCGCACTTTGCACCATGTCCGCGCTAAGAGACGAGAAACACTATGTCCACCCTCAACTTTTCGATATTCATCGCAAGCAGATGCGCTGGCATATGGTATTTGGCACCGGTGAACATCGATGCCTTGGGGAAGCGTTGGCTCGTTTGGAATTGCAAGAAGGACTTGCTACGGTGCTTAGACATGCTCCCAATCTCTCGATTGAAGGTGAATGGCAGGCGGTACAGGGTCATGGAGGTGTGCGCCGAATTGCGGAGATGAGAGTTGGCTTCAATCGAGAAAATTGAAGCGAGTTGCTTTCTCTCGTTGGCTGATGGGAAGAAAGCGCATAGGAGTCGCCGCCAAATTCTTGTCGGACCAGCTTGGTTTGTTCGGTCGGTGTTTTTCACCGTGGATGCGGAGTAATGAGAAACTGGGTCAGACCACTGGGCTCCGTTGATTCCGCGAAATCTGCTTAGTTGGATTGGCTGTCAGAAGGAGAGGTGACCGCATGATTTGGGATCATTTATCACCTTCCCGAAGGGTTCTGCTTGATATCAAATCGTGGTCTGTATTGGTACTGGTAATTGCCTCGATATCTTTTGCGGTTCTGGCCATAGGATCTTGGCAAGACAACGAAAGCAACGAAGCGATCCTGACAGAGCTGCAATCGATCGACGTGGATTGCGCGATGCTGCAGCGGAATGTGTTGCGTGCTCACGCCGGCCTTCTTCGGAATTACCATCCTCTTATCGTCCCTCTGGGGCGACTGCGCACGAGCGTCGCAGATTTACAGCAGCTTTTTAGGCGGGCGGGCCTCGACGGGGCCGGTGAATTTTCTGAATTGCTGGCGCGGGTGAAGAGCTCAGTAGATGCGACCGACGCAGCCGTTGCAGCGTTCGGTACGCAAAATGTAATGTTCCAGGATTCGTTGGCGACCTTTAACCAGTCGATAGCTTCGCTTCCGAGGTCTTTGGATACGAGGGATTTGAACTCGCTAGAAGTCGCTGAGTTGGGCTATCTGATGCTCCAGTTTTCGTCTCAGCCAAATTTCGAGTTTGCACGGGAAATCAACCAACGTCTCGACCGGCTTCAGGTTTCGGCTAACGGGGATAAGGCAGGCGTCAAGGAGATCGTTCGCAGTGGGAGGATTATCCTGACTCTACTGCCGCGATTGAAAGACACCGTTGGAGTGATCCAAACTTCTGAAACCATCGACAACACGAAGAAGTTGCAGCGAGCATACCTTGAAGCTTATAGCTTGGCCAGCGCGGGTGAACAGCGGGTACGGGTCTTCCTCGGCGCAGTTTCGGTTTTCTTTTGCTTTTGCATAATTTCCCTAGTCCATAGGTTACATCTGCGAACCAAGGTGTTGACGAGACGACTGGACTTCGAAGAAGTGATCAAAAAGATTGGGCTTTGCTTCGAAGATGCTTCAGAAGCAAAACCGTCGTTGGAATCCTCAACGAATGCCGCGTTGGGAATTATCCAATTATTCTTTGAAGCTCATCAATGCGCGCTGGGACTGGTCAACATCAATGAGAATGACGTTGGCGTCACCTTTTTTGGAAGCACTCCTGCGCCAGAGTGGAACGAACAACGGGTGCGCGAAATTGTTTCCACGGTAGGGGCCGAGGACGGCGGGCGGATTTTCCGAGCCTATCCTCAACGAAAAGCGAGCTGCTTCGGTGAGGACTCTCCATTTCTGTGGGTGCTGCTTGCGTTCAAGGTATCCGATCGAATAGTCGCTGTCTTTGGCCTGGGATTTGATCGAGAGCATCTACAGACGCCGACCGCACGTGAAATGCAGCTGATGGAACTAGCGGCTGCATGTGTTAGCCACTATGCGGTCATTCGGCGCAAGCAGTCCCAGCGAGATATTCTGGAACGTCGTTTGAAACATGCGGAACGGCTTGAAGCAGTTGGTACGCTTGCCGGCGGCATTGCGCATGAATTTAACAACATTTTGGGTGCAGTTCTGGGTTACGCGGAAATGGCACACAACGTTCTGCGCCGTCGTACTCATGCTCGAGACTACATCGATCACATCATTTCTGAAGGCAATCGAGCGCGGTTGATTGTCAACCAGATCCTTGCCCTTAGTCGAAAGCGGGATCGAACAACAAAACCATTCGATCTTTCGGAGTTAGTGACCGTGATCGCGCCGTCGTTACGTGTTGCGTTGCCTCCGGGCGTCGAGCTCGATTTCAAATATCAGAGCGCTCCAATGGTTATCGAAGGAAACTCACTTGAGGTCGAGCAAATACTGATGAATTTGTGCAAAAACTCTGCTGAAGCATGCCGAGAGTTAGGGCGTGTGGAGGTCAGCGTTAGGAGGTCTGTCGTACGGAAACACAAGGTTCTTACAAACGGTACTATTCCCACCGGCGAGTATATCCTTCTTTCAGTTGAGGATAACGGCGCAGGCATAACAGAGGCGGTATTATCGCACATTTTCGAGCCTTTTTTTACTACCCGCGCCCGCAGCGGTGGCACGGGCCTGGGATTATCCACGGTTCACGGTCACGTTAGCGCGATGGCTGGTTACATCGACGTGGTATCAACTGTCGGCAGAGGTACGCGCTTCGACGTCTACTTGCCACCTTCGTCGAAGCAGCCGGTAAATTCAGAGAGTTTTTTTGACCCTGGAAGAATCCCGCTTGGGAACGGCGAGATTGTCGCGGTGGTCGAACCCGACTTAGCCACGCTGGAAATGTACGAGGAAAAGATCGCGGCGCTGGGCTATGAGCCAGTCGGCTTTAACACGTTGGATGGTTTAATCGACTGGGTGTTGGAAGGAAAAGAACCTGATCTTGTTCTAATTGATCAACCGTCTTTGCTGGATGGAGACGGTGCAGGGTCCTTAATCTCAAAGCTAGCAAAAGCGCCCATCATCATTATTGGCGAAAACCAGAAAAATGTTCCCCTTTCTGCGGATCGCGAGGGATCTGCCCGTTTTTTGGAAAAGCCGATTTCAGCAAAGACTCTCGCCTATGTCGTTCGTGCGAATATCAGAACTGAACGAATGGTCGGCTCGAATAGCAGCGGAATCGTGATTGCGTCATAAACCGATACTCCCTCTGAACAGAAGCCGGCCGCACAACGCGATTGCTTATTAATTTAATCCCCAGTCGCGGAATCAGCCGGTCAGTCCCGACATCCGCAACAACGCAACTCCGGTTGCGGCTGCAATCACCGCCAGTGATATACAGGCGAAAAACCGGTAAACCTGCTCTTTTGATGTTAAGAGGAGATGGATCGAAGCGATCATCAGAAGGAAAATCGTCGCAAGTGCGCCATACGCCCAATACTCGTTCGAATAAAGCCATGTTCCCAAAGCCAACAGACCGCAAACAAAAAAAACGAGTTCGAGCTTTTGCAACACAACACCTCAAAAAGATCTCGTTGTGATCCTAGGACATCGGTCTCGCAGGTCAATACTGCGATCGCGTTTCATGCAACGGACTTGATGTATCTGCCGCGCGGCACTAGGAGACGTGAGGAACGGCCCCCTGTCTAGGGTGCAGTCGGTGCCGATCTCCGCTTCGGGGGCGCTTTGCGAAATCTCCTGCGGCTGCACCATCCTCCGCGCCAGCCTGCGAAAATTTTCGAAAACCGCCGCTATGGTGAATTCGCTCTCATGGCCTAGGGATCACCGCTTGGGCCGCCGATTCCCTCGATTCAAGAAATCAAACGGCTTCGCTTCGATGCTTCAAATGAAACCGAGAGGTAAGATAATAAAATCAGAAAGTAACAGACACCTCCCATAGTCGCGACTGTTAGCGATCGAGTCATTTCATGCTGACCAAGATCATTGCGATACAGTGGGGAATAAACAATGCGGAAGACGGCAGGATCTTTCGGGATCATTTTTCTGATGGTCCAGCCAAGCAAAGCTGCGCCGCTCTCGTTCGCTGAATTTAACCAACTCGCTCGCGAATGCGCACCTTCAGTCGCTCCATCGACGCTTGGAGCGATTGCGAAGGTTGAAAGTCAGTTTGATCCGCTCGTGCTGCATGACAATACCACCGGCGAAACTTTACATGGCAAGAATCCGGCGGATGCTACGCAAAGCGTAAACAATCGCGTCGCAGCAGGGCATTCAGTCGATGTAGGCCTAATGCAAGTGAACTCGAAAAATTTCGCGAACTTGGGCTTGACTGCCGGCAATGCAATCAACCCTTGCGTGTCCCTGTCGGCGGCGGCGGACCTGCTCGTACGGCATTATAGTGGCGGCGACACGGTAGAGTCAGAACAACTTGCCATCCGGCGAGCAATTTCGGCTTACAATACCGGCAACCCGACACGCGGCTTCGCGAACGGCTATGTGCGGAGGGTCGAAGTGGCGGCTCAGCTACTCGTCCCCCCGCTGGCTCAGTCGGGGAAAAAAGGCGACCGTGATGAGCGGAGTCCAGAAGAACCCTGGAACGTCTGGGGTTCATACGACCGCTCCCACTCAGCAGTCGGTTCGTCCGCGCCGCCAGAGGCGCAGCAGCCGAATGAGCGCAAATCCCCCGAACAAGATCAAGTTTTCGAACCGAATGATGGAGATGCACCATAATGGCATGGCTTGAAGGATACCGCGCACCGTCGAAATTCCGTGGCCTCTGGCACAGAGCTGTGCGCCTGCTGGCTCCGCACGTGCCGAGCGTCACCGGCGCGATCGGCTGGAGCTTGTTTTTCTGCGAGCCAGCTGCCGCGCAGGCCGCTGGGGGCACTGACCCCGCCACCATGGTCAACAATATCTGCACGTTTATTCTCGGTCCGTTTGGTCAATCGCTCGCCGTTCTTGGTATCGTAGCCATCGGGGTATCGTGGATGTTCGGCCGAGCTTCCCTTGGTCTGGTAGCAGGTGTTGTTGGCGGGATCGTTATCATGTTTGGAGCCAGCTTTCTCGGCCAAACACTGACAGGGGGCGGGGGATGAATGCCGATCTTGAAGAAGCCACACTCTACTTGGCGGCAACGAGACCTGCATTGTTCTTTGGGGTACCGCTGACGCTTGCTGGAGTTTTCATGATGTTGGCGGGGTTTCTCATCGTTGTTGTGCAGAACCCCCTCTATGAAATTGTTCTCTTGCCGCTGTGGCTTGGAGCGCGGCTCATCGTAGAGCGGGACTATAACGCGGCAAGCGTGGTCTTGCTGTTTCTCCAGACGGCAGGGAGAAGCGTTGACGGCCATGCGTGGGGCGGCGCGAGCGTCAGTCCCAACCCCATCAGAGTGGCGTCGCGAGGAAGAGGAATGACGTAATGTTCGGAGCAAGCGGACGGACCGAGAGATCTGGGGAAATCTACCTGCCCTACGTAGGGCACCTCAGCGACCATGTCGTTCTTCTAGAGGACGGTTCCATCTTGACCATGGCGCATATCAGTGGCCTTCCCTTCGAACTGGAGGAAGTAGAGGTCCGAAATGCGCGCTGCCGTGCCTTTAACACGCTCTTTCGCAATATTGCCGATGATAACGTCTCAGTATATGCCCATCTCGTCCGTCACAACGATGTGCCAGTACCGCCGGTACGCCATTTTCGCAGCACCTTCGCGTCAAGCCTAAGCGAAACGTTCGAGCGGCGTGTTCTGTCTGGTAAACTGTTTCGAAACGACCACTTCCTCACGCTCATTGTCTCTCCTCGCACCGCTCTCGGTAAAGTGGGAAGCAGATTCACCAGGCGCTATGGGAAGAACCCAGGCGATCTTGCGCATCAGATCCGACATCTGGAGGATCTTTGGAACGTTGTCGCTGGCACGCTTGATGGGTATGGACTTCGTCGACTTGGCATCCGAGAAAAAAATCAGGTGCTTTTCACGGAAATTGGTGAAGCCCTTCGCCTGATAATGACTTGTCGTTTTTTACCGGTGCCGGTCGTTAGCGGCTCCCTCGGCGCCTCAGTTTATACCGACCGGGTCATCTGCGGCAAGCGTGCCCTCGAGATTAGAGCGCCGAAAGATCGTTACGTTGGATCTATCTTTTCATTCCGCGAGTACCCGGCAAAGACGCGGCCCGGAATGCTTAACACACTCCTGTCATCAAGTTTTCCGCTCGTTTTGAGCCAGAGTTTCTCTTTCCTCACACGTGCACAGGCTCACGCCAAGCTCAGCCTCAAATCGAACCAGATGACTAGCTCCGGTGACAAGGCGGTCACCCAGATCGGTGAACTCGCCCAAGCAGAAGATTCATTGGCCAGTAGCGAATTCGTCATGGGTTCGCATCATCTCAGCCTTTGTGTCTACGGCGATGATCTCGATACCCTTGCCGACTATGGTGCGCGAGCCCGCACGAGCTTGTCGGACGCGGGGGCGGTTATCGTGCAGGAAAGCATTGGAATGGAGGCTGCATACTGGTCTCAGCTTCCAGGAAACCACAGATGGCGTACCCGTCCCGGAGCGATCACTTCACGCAACTTTGCCGGCTTGGTTTCATTCGAGAACTTCCCTATCGGAAGGAAGTCGGGCCATTGGGGAGGTGCGGTTGCTCGTTTCCGTACAAACGGCGGGACGCCCTTCGATTATATTCCGCACGAAAACGACGTGGGCATGACCGCGATCTTCGGGCCGATTGGCAGGGGAAAAACGACACTTATGACCTTCATCCTGGCGATGCTTGAGCAGAGCGTGGTTGACCGCAGCGGGACGATCGTTTTTTTCGATAAGGATCGTGGCGGTGAACTGCTTGTGCGCGCCACCGGGGGCACGTACCTCACGTTACGACGAGGTGTCCCAAGCGGCCTTGCACCTTTGCGCGGCCTAGAGGATACGGCAGCGGCGCGGGACTTTCTCCGCGAGTGGATCGTGGCGCTGATTGAAAGCGACGGCAGGGGGGGAATTTCGCCGGAGGAAAATCGCCGCTTAGAGCGCGGTATCCAACGGCAACTTTCGTTTGAGCCTAACATGAGATCCCTTGCGGGCTTAAGGGAGTTCTTATTGCACGGGCCCTCCGAAGGTGCGGGAGCTAGATTGCAGCGGTGGTGCCGAGGCAACGCTCTTGGCTGGGCGTTTGACGGCGAATCGGACGAAGTGAAGTTAGATCCTTCGATTACGGGCTTCGATATGACCCATCTCCTCGAATATGAGGAGGTATGCGCGCCGGCCGCAGCATACCTTTTGCATCGAATAGGAGCGATGGTAGATGGCCGACGCTTCGTCATGAGCTGCGATGAGTTTCGTTCCTACCTGCTTAATCAGAAATTCGCAGCAGTCGTCGACAAGTTCCTGCTGACCGTCCGGAAGAACAACGGAATGTTAGTTCTTGCGACGCAGCAACCCGAGCACGTACTTGATTCACCATTGGGCGCAAGCCTCGTAGCACAATGTATGACCAAAATCTTCTACCCATCACCCACTGCAGACCGCTCTGCTTACATAGACGGGTTGAAGTGCACCGAGCGAGAATTTCAGGCTATTCGCGAGGAGATGGCGATTGGCAGCCGCAAGTTTCTGCTGAAGCGCGAGAGCGGAAGTGTTGTGTGCGAATTCGATCTGCGCGACATGCCGGAATACGTCGCCGTACTATCCGGGCGTGCCAATACGGTGCGTTTTGCCCAGCAGTTGCGCGAGACCCATGGAGAGGAACCCTCTGCCTGGCTGGAAAAATTCATGACGCGCTACCATGAGGCACAGGATTGATCTGGAGTTCGAAGTCATGAATATTACGAAGCTCGCAATAAACGCACTTTTCATATGCCTTGTTCTGTCGGGGACTGCCAAGGCGCAGTTTGTTGTCAGCGACCCTGCAACGGAGGCCGAAACGCTGACGACAGCGATCAATACTGCGGCGAACCTCGAGCAATTGATCACGATGGTGACAATGTTGACCTCGCCCTTTGGCGTCACCGGCATGTTATCAGCGATCGACCAGAAAAACCAATATCCCTCTGCCGGCCAACTCGACAAGGAAATGTTTTCGCCGCAGATGCCTGCTTCGACAACTGCGCGTGCAATTACCTTAGATGCCGATCGCGCAGTCGTGGGCGACGACGCTGAAGGAAATCTTTTGCGACAGCAGATTGCAGGCGCCGCAAATGCTGCCGGTGTCGCGGCTGACAATCTGGATGCAATGGACAAGCGCCTTGCGGCAAATTCTGAGACATCGGGCCAGCTCTCCCGCTCACGCAATATCATGCAGGCCACCGTCACCAACGGTTTGCTTCTCAAACAGATCCATGACGCAATTATTCAAAACATTCAGGCGACCAGCCTGTTGACGATGACCACCGCACAGGCGGGGCTGCACGAGGCGGAGGAGGCGGCGACCCAACGAAAGGAACATCAGGCAACTGCGCTTATATTTGGCGCCGCTCAACTGCACTGATCCGCTACTGTTCATTCAGGGCCCTCTTTCTCCGTAGAAAATCGAAGCTAAATCCAGGTAAGGGCAATGAATTTTAGCATTCCTGCGCCTTTTACGGCGATACATACGATATTCGACCTCGCCTTCACCGTCGGGCTGGACACGTTGCTTGGGGACATTCAACGGGCAGTCAGCGCTCCTCTCGTGGCCTGCGTGACGCTATGGATCATTGTCCAGGGCATCCTCGTAATGCGTGGGGAAATGGACGCACGGGGCGGAATCACCCGGGTAATCATGGTATCGGTAGTTGTTGCTCTTATCGTTGAGCAGGCGGAATATCATGATTACGTTGTCTCGGTTTTCGAGGATACGATTCCGAATTTCATTCAACAGTTCGGTATCAGTGGGCTTCCTTTGCAGACGATTCCTGCTCAGCTCGACACGATGTTTTCACTCACGCAAGTAGCCTTTCAGAAGATTGCTTCTGAAATTGGGCCGATGAACGACCAAGACATCCTCGCCTTTCAAGGCGCACAATGGATTTTCTATGGAACGCTTTGGACTGCGTTTGGAATCTACGATGCCGTCGGAATCCTCACCAAGGTGCTATTGGCGATCGGTCCATTGATGCTCGTTGGCTATCTCTTCGATCGCACTAGAGACATGGCCGCGAAATGGATCGGCCAGCTCGTCACTTATGGCATACTTCTGCTTCTTCTAAACATAGTGGCAACTATCGTGGTTCTGACGGAAGCGACGGCACTCGTGCTAATGCTCGGGGTTATCACTTCTGCTGGCACAACGGCGGCCAAGATAATAGGCCTCTATGAACTCGACATGTTCTTTCTGACCGGCGACGCCTTGATCGTCGCTCTTCCGGCAATCGCCGGGAATATTGGAGGGAGCTATTGGAGCGGTGCGACGCAAACGGCCGGTAGCTTAAATCGCCATTTCGCCCGGACAATCCGCCGTTAGTCCCAGCTTCACAAATGGAGGATTTCCTTGAAGTACTTTCTATTGTTTTTGATCATCGGCTTGGCGTCTTGTCAGACAAGCGATCAGTTGGCGACTTGTAAGGGGCCTATTTTTCCGCTGAACGTCGGGCGATGGCAGCCTGCTCAGTCGGACCTTCAGCCTACCAACGCAGGAGAGGCTAATGAACGGCTCTGAATACGCGCTGTTAGTAGAGCGGGAAGCATTGGCGGACCACTATAAGGAAGTAGAAGCATTTCAGTCTGCACGTGCTAGATCAGCTCGGCGAATCTCTAGAGCCTTGGCTGCTTTGGCTGTCATTGCAGTCGCAGGAAACGTGGCGCAGGCCTTCGCTATCGCCGTCATGCTTCCGCTGAACAAACTTGTTCCAGTATATCTGTGGGTGCGCCCAGACGGTACAGTTGACAGTGAGGTATCTATTTCGCGGTTGCCGGCGACGCAGGAGCAAGCGGTCGTGAATGCGTCTCTATGGGAGTATGTTCGTCTGCGGGAGAGCTACTCGGCGGATACAGCCCAATACGCCTATGATCTGGTCTCGAGCTTCAGTGCCCCAACGGTGCGTCAAGATTATCAGCAGTTCTTCAATTACCCCAGTCCTAGCTCCCCCCAAACCATCATTGGTAAGCGCGGAAAGCTGGAAGCCGAGCACATCGGCTCAAACGAACTTATGCCTGGCGTCCAGCAGATCCGCTACAAACGCACTCTCATCATGGAAGGGCAAGCTCCAATAGTAACCACCTGGACCGCAACGGTACATTATGAAACGGTAACTAACTTGCCCGGCCGATTGAGGCTGACAAATCCAGGCGGCTTAATCGTTACCTCCTATCAAACTTCGGAAGATACCGTTTCGAACACGACGCGGAGCCAGCAATGATCAAGAATTTGTTTCTGGGCCTGGTTTGTATCCTCTTTGTAACCAGCGGCGCGAACGCGGAAGACACGCCAGCGGCAGGCAAACTGGATCCACGTATGCGCTATCTCGCCTACAATCCCGATGAGGTTGTGCACCTTTCAACCGCTGTTGGAGCCACATTGGTCGTAACATTTGGGCCCAATGAAGCGGTGACAGCCGTCGCCGTTTCCAACAGCAAAGATCTCGCTGCGCTCCCACGCGGCAATTATCTGTTTTTCAAGGCCAGCAAAGTGCTGCAGCCGCAGCCTGTGATCGTCCTTACCGCAAGCGACGCAGGAATGCGGCGCTATGTTTTCAGCCTCGCGACCAGAACGATGTCTCGGCTCGATAAAGAGCAGCCTGACCTCTACTACAGCGTACAGTTCACTTATCCTGCCGACGTTGCCGCTGCTCGCCGAAAAGAAGCGGAGCAGAGAGATCTTGCGGATCGGATGCGGGCGCAAGCACAATATCAGCGTCGAGCCGAGGACTTGCTCGAGCGTCCGCCAGCAGGTGGCAGCACAGATGCGAAAAATTGGAGCTATGTCGCGCAAGGAGACCGCTCGCTATTACCGCTCGAGGTTTTCGACAACGGGTATTCCACGACATTTCGCTTTCCCGGAAACGTGCGTGTACCTTCAATCTACGTGATTAACCCAGATGGCAAGGAAGCCACGGCCAACTATTCAGTTAAGGGAGATTACGTTGAAGTAGCATCAGTTTCCAGGGAATGGCGTCTGCGGGACGGCCATACAGTACTTTGCATCTGGAATAAGGCATATGACGCCGTCGGACGGAAGCCGGGCACTGGCACAGTCAGACCCGATGTAGTGCGCGTGCTGAAGGAGACGAGGTGATGGAGGACGTGAATGCCCAATCCAGAGAAGGTATCGACGCGCCCGGATCCCTCGTCACCGATCCTCATGGCCGGCGCCTCTCGGGGTCGCAAAAGCTCCTTGTTGCGGGTTTAGTCCTGGTACTGTCGTTGAGCCTCATTTGGCTCGGGGCGCGTTCAAAGAAAAGGACCGAGCCGTCTCCACCAAACACAATGATCGATGCCAACACGAAGCCCTTTCGGCCGGCCCCGATTGATATTCCCGCCAAACCTGCAATGACACCGCCAGCTGCGGAAGCAACGGTTTTGCCGTCGGATCAACATCAGCGAGAACACAACGAACTGAGGCCCGAAGAAACACCGATCTTTGCCTACAGCGGAGGTGATCAGAATGGTGTCAAATCCGCCCCACACGCTGATATTCAGAACGGTGGCCAAGACAATATAAACGCCAACTCCCTAGCCGCGTCGGAGGATTCTGCTGAGAACGATCTCTCTGTGCGCTTGAAACCGACAGTGTTGCAGCCTAGCCTCGCTATACTTTTGCCGCACCCAGATTTCACTGTTACGCAAGGAACGATCATTCCCTGCATACTGCAAACCGCCATTGATACAAATCTGGCAGGGTATGTGAAATGTGTACTTCCTCAAGACATACGCGGAGCAACCGGAAATGTTGTGCTTCTGGATCGCGGAACGACAGTTGTCGGCGAAATCCAGCGTGGACTGCAGCAGGGAGACGCCCGCGTTTTCGTTCTCTGGAATCGCGCGGAGACGCCCTCACACGCCGTCGTCTCTCTTTCCTCCCCGGGGGCCGACGAACTCGGCCGTTCCGGACTGCCGGGTACGGTCGACAATCATTTCTGGAAACGCTTTAGCGGGGCCATGCTCCTGAGTGTCGTCCAGGGCGCAGTCCAGGCGGCAAGTAGCTACGCAGGGAATTCGACCGGCGGGACCAGCTTCAATAGTTTCCAAAACAATGGCGAACAAGCGGCCGATACGGCCCTAAGGGCGGCCATAAACATTCCCCCAACCTTGAAAAAAAATCAGGGTGACACGGTCTCGATCTTCGTCGCGCGGGATTTGGATTTCTCAGGAATCTACCAGCTTCATATGACTGGTGGATCGGTGAAACGTCGGCATCTGCGCTAATGCACAGATAGCCAAAGCTGCGAGATGCATCCAATGGAAGTAAATCCGCAATTGCGCGCCCTTCTTAACCCAGTCTTGCAATGGCTCGATGACCCGAGGACTGAAGAAGTTGCCATAAACGGACCGGGAGAAGCCTTTGTACGCCAAAGTGGCGTCTTCACGAGGTTCGCCGCACCGTTCTCTTATGATGATCTCGAAGACATCGCCATTCTAGCAGGGGCATTGCGAAAACAAGATGTCGGCCCCCGCAACCCTCTTTGCGCTACCGAGCTCCCAGGTGGCGAGCGGATGCAAATCTGCTTGCCGCCAACGGTACCCTCTGGCACCGTGAGCTTGACAATTCGACGACCGAGCAATCGTGTCTCTGAATTGGGGGAAGTCTCGGCTCGCTACGATGTTCGTCGATGGAATCAGTGGCAAATCCGGACGCAGCGACGAGATCAACTAGACGAAGCGATTCTGCGCGACTACGACAATGGCGATCTGGAATCATTTTTACGTGCATGTGTTATCGGTAAGCGGACGATGTTGCTTTGTGGGCCGACCGGAAGCGGCAAGACCACGATGAGCAAGACCTTGATCAGTGCTATTCCGCGGGAAGAAAGGCTGATAACCATTGAAGATACGCTCGAACTCGTCATTCCACATGAGAACCACGTCAGACTGCTCTACTCCAAGAGTGGGGCAGGGCTAGGTGCAGTGACTGCGGAACAGCTGCTCCAGGCAAGCCTTCGGATGCGGCCTGACCGAATATTGCTCGGTGAGATGCGCGACGACGCGGCGTGGGCGTACCTGAGTGAGGTGGTCTCAGGCCACCCCGGATCGATTTCAACCATACATGGGGCGAATCCCGTCCAAGGCTTCAAAAAGCTGTTCTCACTTGTGAAGAGCAGTGTGCAGGGGGCAAGCTTGGAAGATCGCACACTGATTGACATGTTGGCAACGGCAATCGATGTCATTGTTCCCTTCCGTGCTTACGGCGATGTTTACGAAGTGGGCGAAGTATGGCTCGCCGCCGATGCCCGCCGACGCGGTGAGACGATAGGGGATCTTCTAAACCAGCAATAGAGCCGCACGGAGGTCTGCTCGCGCAGATTTTAAAGCGTTACAAGTGTAGCGCGCTGCAGCAACTCCTGTCATCAATCTGAAACCTTCCGTTAGCATTTTTGTCATGCACGGCTTGGCCGAAATTTTGCCGAACTACCCTCATAGTGAGAGAAAATGATCAGGTTGAGGCTGAGACGTACATCCTCTGCTTGCACGAATCTATCGATTCTGCAGAATCCCATACGGAGGCGAACTGGTGAAACATGTTCTTGTCATCGATGACGATGCCGCGATGCGCCATCTTATTACCGAGTATTTAACGATTCATGCCTTAAGGGTCACCGCGGTATCAGATAGCCAGCAATTCAACCGGGTACTTGCATCAGAGACGGTCGATGTCGTCGTCGTGGATCTCAATTTAGGGCGTGAAGACGGACTTGAGATCGTTCGCAGTCTCGCCACAAAATCCGATGTTCCAATTATAATCATCAGCGGTGATCGCCTTGATGAGGCGGATAAAGTGGTGGCGCTCGAGCTGGGAGCAACGGATTTTATCGCGAAACCTTTCGGAACGCGCGAGTTCCTAGCACGCATCCGTGTCGCATTACGCGTGCGACCGAATGTCATGCGAACCAAAGACCGGCGTTCATTTTGTTTCGCCGGCTGGACACTTAGTCTCAGACAGCGGCGATTGGTATCCGCACAAAATGGCGAGGTGAAGCTTACGGCAGGGGAATTCAATCTGCTCGTCGCTTTCCTGGAAAAGCCACGCGACGTGCTTTCCCGAGAACAGCTCCTCATCGCGAGCCGAGTGCGTGAGGAGGAAGTATATGACAGAAGCATTGATGTTCTCATTTTGAGGCTCCGCCGAAAGCTTGAGCAGGATGCAGCGAGCCCAAACTTGATCAAAACTGCCAGGGGTGCCGGCTATTTCTTCGACGCTGATGTGGATGTTTCCTATGGAGGTCTGATGGCGGCCTGAAGCAGCGACGCATATGCCTTTTTCGATCTGATCCTAGGACGCGGACTCGTTAATTGAAGCGATCCAGATTCTCGTCGCGGCAAGTTTGAGCCCGGCAAGGTAGTTGTCAGCACGTCTGTCGTATCGTGTTGCCAGACCACGCATCTGTTTGATGGTTGAAGAAACGCTCGATCAGATTGCGCTGGCGATAGACCCAACGGCTGAAACTGAAGGTCTGTTTTCGGTTGGCCTTGGCGGGGATGTTTGCCCAGCATTTGCGTTGCTTGGCGAAGTTACGGATCGCGTCGGTGTCATAGGCCTTGTCGGCAAGCAGTGTCGTTCCGGGCCGAATGTCACTCAGCAGCTTTTCGGCCATAGGAGCATCGGCGGCCTGACCGGCGGTCAATGCCAGTCGAACCGGCAAACCATCAGCATCGACGAGCGCGTGGATCTTTGTCGTCAGGCCGCCACGCGAACGTCCCATGCAAGGATCGGCAGATCCCCCTTTTTTTCGTTTGCACCATGCTGGTGAACGCGGACGCAGGAAGAATCGATCATGACGATCTCTCCGGCATAATGCCTTGAAACAGCGCCGGGAAGGCGATCCCAGACGCCTGCCTTGCGCCAGCGCGAGAAGCGATTGTAGAGCGTCGTGCGCGGACCATAGCGCTCCGGTACATCACGCCAGGATGAACCTGTCCGGAAACGCCATAGGATACCATTGATCACCCGGCGGTCATCCACGCGCTCAACTCCACGGCTGTTGGTCGGCAGCAAAGGGGCGATAACCGCCCATTCCTCGTCGGTCAGTTCGTGACGGCGCATAACAATCTCCTTTCCAGGAAATTGAATCACACAACGTCATCAACATGAACCCCGTTATGGGGACACAGCCTAGAGTGAGCTGGCTGTGTTGTAGCTGGGTAGGGGCTGCCTCATTGCCTGCTGTCGAATACAATACCGCCGTCAAGTGACCGGCCTCATCATATTAGCGTTCTTTTCTTATCTTCTCTTCGGCAAAGAAAGATGCAAGTGCGGCCGTAGCCAGTTTGTGGCCAAAAGCCCTGGCGGTCTCCAATCTCAATGGATCAAAGTGATTGCGTGCGACTTCTAACAGCGATACCGGGAACATGCGAGAAGTCAGGACAACGATAGGTTTTTCGACTACTTTTGAGATCGGGTAGCTTTGAGGCCCCGTGCTAAATGATCCGTCCGCCAACATGTTCTCAAAATCGGCGAGCGCACGGCGCAAGATCATCTGCAGCGCCTTGGTAGCGCTGTACTGCAGAATCAAGTTGTCATATATCTTCGATACCTCAGGAGCGGGGGGGCGTGCCGAAAGAAAGACCTGGACTTTTTCCGGCGGCGCAGTCGAACTCAAGGCGTCCGCCGTTAGCATTGATTGCCGATCGAAGTTGTCACGACGTTTGGCGGCGATAGGAGGCGCTGGTCGTTTTTCCTTTCCGGCTCTTTCAGGTAATTGCGAAGGCGCCAAGTTTTGCGAGGAAAGAGCTGGGATTGGGTGAACGATCGGTCGCGCGGCAGCAAGCCGTCTTGCTTCACCGACAGACAAAGCAGGTTTGCGGATCCCCATCTTCAATTCCCCAAGGTATCGCCAATCAATTCTGAAATTGTTACGAGTTCCTCCATCGCAATTCTGAGGTTCCGCTCAAGGAGGCGCATCGTCGGATCATTTGTCGTGTTCAGCAATGTGAGATGCAACATGCCACGCTCTTTCATTGCAGCGAACGCGTCTCGTTCATGCATTGGAGATTGTACGACAGGCAGATTCACCAGCATGTCTGACATCGCGCGTTGTGACGTGGTTAATCGGCCAACCGGGACTCGCTGGCGTAACACGGCGGTCGGAATCACTAAGTTCTCGCTCAGCAGCAGCTCGACAACATAACGATATGTCGAAAGTGCCTCATCGATATCCAGCGGCGTTAACATTGTCGGGATCAGAAGCAGGTTTGAGCTAGCGATGATTGTGTTATTGAGCTCGCTCGAACCACCATGCGTATCGGCCAACGCATAATCAAATTCCTGAAGCTCGGCGTCCTCATAAGCCGCTTCAAGAAGCGACATTTCTTCTGCAGCGTACACCTCGCAGGATGTATCCCAGGTGTTGCTACGCATCGCGTTTTCTTTCCATCGCGTTAACGGCCGGTTCTCGTCCGCATCGAAGAGAGCCACTCTTTTGCCGTCTCTTGCAAACGCAGCGCAAAGGCCCATGAGCGCCGTGGTTTTGCCGGCGCCTCCTTTAAATGAGCAAAATGTCAGAAGTCTCATGAGTTTATCCTGGCGACGTTGTGAACGAAAGTGCGTCTGTATCATTGTTTGTATGTGTGACTGTCTGTATAGCGAAATTATCAGGAGTATATTTCATTTGCATTGAAGGATAGTTGCAAATGTAACTATATAGATCCGAATATGAACAGTATATTCTTGAATTTATTCTGTTGGCGGCTAGGCTCCCTCAGTCTCAACTGGAGAATTCCACTCCGGAACAAATCCAGATCATTCCGTTTTCTATGGAGCAAGCCATGTCGCAAAGCGAAAAATCCACTTCAAGTGACATTGTCGACCGGCGTGAAGGCCCGAAGATTGAAGGTTTCAAGGTCGTTAGCACTCGTTTGCGATCGGCGGAATATGAGAGCTTCTCTCGCCAAGCCCGTCTGCTAGGGCTCTCCGACAGCATGGCCATAAGAGTTGCGGTTCGCCGCATTGCCGGCTTTCTCGAAATCGATGCAGAGACTCGTCAGATGATGGAAGCCATTCTTCATTCAATAGGAGCACTCTCAAACAACATCGCCGCGCTGCTGTGCGCCTATGCTGAAAATCCGACAACGGATTTGGGCGCTCTGCAAGCTGAACGAAACGCTTTCGGTAAATCGTTCGCTGACCTCGACGGTTTGCTCCGTTCCATTTTGTCCGTATCACGGCGACGGATCGACGGTTGCTCCATGCTGGCGGACGCCTTGCAGCATTAACGTAGCACTTGGGGGAATCTGTTGGATGCCCGATCGGTCTCAAGTCATCATCCGCATTGTGCCGGGAGGTGGGACGAAGACCCTCCAACAGATTATCAATCAGTTTGAGTATCTATCCCGGAAGGGCAAGTTGGAGCTGCAGCGCTCGGCCCGGCATCTCGATATTTTCGTACCACCGGATGAAATCCGCGAGCTCGCCCGAAGCTGGCTTCAAGAAACCGGGACTTATCACGAAAGTCAGCCAGACGAGGAAAGGCAACAGGATTTGACCACCCACATTATTGTAAGCTTCCCTGCCGGTACAAGTCAGGTAGCAGCTTATGCAGCGAGCCGGGAGTGGGCAGCCGAGATGTTTGGGTCAGGCGCAGGGGGAGGCCGATACAACTATCTTACAGCCTTTCACATCGATCGCGATCACCCACATCTGCATGTGGTCGTCAACCGTCGCGAACTTTTGGGGCACGGCTGGCTGAAAATATCCCGGCGCCACCCCCAACTGAATTACGACGCCTTGCGCATTAAAATGTCCGAGATTTCACTTCGCCATGGCGTCGTCCTCGAGGCGACCAGGCGAGCTGAGCGCGGCATCACCGAGCGGCCGATGACTTTTGCCCAGTATCGACGCCTTGAGCGACAACAGGCCAATCAAATTCGTTTCGAGGATCCTGAGTTCGAAGAATTCTCGCCTGGGGGAAACGACCGAGAACCGGATCAATCTTTCAATTCTTCGCACGGTGAGCCGCCTCAAAACGTGTCAGTAAGTTCGGAACGAAACGAGTGTCTGCAACCGGTGTCTGAAGCGCGTTCCCGGGCACCAATCGGATCGAACGGCAACGGCGTGACGCCGGATCGTGTACCATCAGAAAACGATTCCCGTTCTCAATCCGGTAGCGGTGAAGCCTTTATGGACGATGACAATTTGAGGAACGGCCCTCTCACCATCGCCGGAGACGGCCAGGATCTTGAAGGCCGTTCCGGCATTCATCGTTTGGCAACCGAACCCGTCACGCACACAACAAGCGAAGATGACGTTCGGCAACGGCCCCATCGAAAGCGGCCTCGCGGTGATGAGGAAGAGCAGAGCGGCGCAAAACTGACCAGGGTAAACGGAGTTCGGACGGGAGTGACAATCAGCGACGTACCGGTTGCCCAGGACGATCCGATTACATCGCCGATCCAGCCCCCTGGACCAAATCCGTTGCATGACCCGGGACAGACCAGCATCGCTACGGACGCATTGCCTCCGACAGCCGATCGCCCGCAGCAGGGAGAGCCAAATTCTAAGCGTGCTCGTGATGATGACGCCGAGCCGAGCATTCGCAAGCGGTCAAGGGACGGGCGCAGCCAAGGGGATGAGGGAAACAGAAGGTAGAAAAGGATCGATTATGGCAGACGAAGAAACCCGTCGAGACTTCAGCCGCTCCGCTTCGGCGAACTCGAATAACGAAGTGGCCAGAAGCGTCCCAATCCCGGCCACACCGCTATCGACCGCTATCCGACACAACCGAAGAGAACCCTCGATAAGGACTGGTTTCTTACGACCGTTAGTTCCTGGTGGGACCCGCGACCTTGCAGATACTTCCACCGGAAATCAACGGCCTGCAACCCATGCCCAGAATACCGCAGAGATGCTCCCGGCGAGATCAGCCGAAGCTCCGGCAGGCCAATCAGCGGTCTTACCGAGGAGCAAAGGGTATTTTCGTACGGCCATGCAATACCTGCGGGAGATTGAAATGCAGTCCACTGCCAGGGCGGACCACGAGGCGACGTCGTCGTCACGTTTTGGCAAGGGGGAAAGAAAGCAGCTGAGCGAACACGAGCAAACCGGTGATCAAAGTGAATCAATGGCGAAGCGGAGTACCAGCTCGGGAATGCAGGTGGGAACTATTGCCGCGTCTTTGGCTATGAAAGATAGCTCGACCGCGACGCCGGCTTCGCAAGGGCCGCACCGGTCTGGGATGGAGCTGGATAATATCGAAGGGACTGGAGAGAGCCGTACGCAATCTCAGCACGAAATTGCGACACAACCTATTGCCACAAGCGCTTTTGGTTCAGGTCATGATGTGATCATTCCTGGAGAGGGCCAGCCTGAAGAAACATTCGACGGCGCACCATATTGGATGGTAGACAGCGGGGATAGCGAGACCAATAGCCTTCCGTCGATCCAACAAGGCTTATCTTGGCCAGGGTTAGATGACCTTGATTTGCTCGCCGACAGCAGTTCACCGCTCAGTACTCAGGTTGTTCCTCCTGACGTAGCCGCTACGAATTTAAGCACTGAGGCAGGGTCCGCCAGCGTCGAAAGCACCCAAATCCTCGCCGACAGTGCCTATTCCGACGACGCGACCGAAACCGGTGGCCAAACAGCTTCAGGATCGATCCATGAAGGTTCAGTTCGTTCGCTTGGCTCACCGGAGGAACGCTTCGACGCCTTTCCCGAGTTGACCGACGAGGACTTGGCGCAGATTGACGCATTCTCGCGAGCCCGCTCTCCTTCGAGGCGAGATGCTGCGCACGCTATTCATGCGGTCAGCTTGGATGATGCCTTCTCACGCAAGGATCTTGCCGCGGGCCACGACGGCCGGCTTACGAATCCTGCGTTCCGTCAGGAGGCTTCTCTGCAGGAATCGAGCCCATCAGAAACGAAGTCCGACGACTTCCCGGAATTAACCGACGAGGACCTGGCACGGATCGACGCACTCTCCGAAGCCCGCTCAACTTCGAGGCTGGATGTTGCACGCACTATTCATGCGGTCAGGTTGGAGGCCTCTCGGCAGGACCCGAGCCCATCAGAAATGAAGTCCGACGACTTCCCCGAATTGACCAAAGAGGACTTAGCCCGGATCGACGCACTCTCTGGACCCCGCCCGACTACGGGGCGGGAAGGTGCGAACACTATTCAGCGAGTCAGGTTGGACGATGCTTTCTCAGCCGAAGATTATACCGTGGGCCGCGGCGGCCGGCATACGAATCCTGCGTTCCATGAGGAAGCTTCTCGGCAGGACCCGAGCCCATCAGAGATGAAGTTCGATGGCTTGCCGGAGTTGACCGACGAGGATCTGGTAAGGATTGACGCAATCTCTGAACCGCGCTCGAAGAGATCTCGCTCCGAGCAGGTTGTCGGGGGAAAATCTCATAGGCTCAAACTGAACGAGGCTATCGAGGAGGCGGGCTCGCCCACTACCGTTTCGGGAACAAGCGCCGCCAGGGCGGCACCTATCACGCTCGAAAGCGGAGTACCTAGGTTGCCGCAGGCTACCCATACGGAACTTCTTGGCTCGGACGTTGCGGGTCCACTGCGGATCGGGAAGGCGTCGTGTGCCGATATACGGCGAGATGTTTCGGATAAAGGGAAACGAAAAGTCTCGTCAGATTATCAGATTCAGCAAGGTCCTGGCGCGTCCTATGCTTACCAGCCGCGACGCATGCCGACGGAAGCGATTTTCGATGCTGAACGGCTTGGTGACGAAGTGCTCATCGGGAATGAGCCAGTTCCGCGGTGGCCTTACCCCTGGGAGCACGTTGTTCGTTTTGAAACAGGCAAGCAGCTCTTCGAAAGATTGCAGAAGTGGCCGACTGCGGAGGAGTTGGAAAACAGTGTGATCCTCGTCAAAACGGATAGCGCGCAACGATCCTATATGCCCCGAAATCAGCTGCTCTTGCATCTCGGATCCGAAAAGTATTACGAACGAATGAAAGCGCTCGGTCTATCCGATAATACCTTCAGCGGATTGAAGTCCGATAGCAAATATTTTTATGATACACCTGCTGGACCACGGGTAAGTGAACATGATTATGAGTTCCCGCGGCAGGCAGGCGTGCATAATCCAGAGGTGATGGTTCAGCATCATAGCGGAACCTTCTTCGCGTTTTGGCCAAAACTTCTCAGGCTGGAAAAGCTTGCGACAGTAACGAATACGTATGGCGCGGAAAATGTTTGGCTCAAATCGCCAGCCAATGCTTACATGACGCCGAAAACCTATAATTCCAAGGTTGCGAACGGCGCCGAAAACCTTTTCATCGAGTTCCTACGTCCCGCTCCTGTCCACGACCACCTGCGGGAACCTGGAACTTCAAACGCAAAAACTGTTGACGGCCGAAACGAAGATCGCGCGCAACAGGCCGACCGGTTAGCAGATCAGTCGATGGGCCGGAACGGGGACGGCCGTGACGCGCAGGGTGGTAAGAGAACCTTGGAACCGCGCGTGCGCGAAAGGTATGGGCTGTAGATCCAGCTGCCCGTAAAGCAAACAGCCGTCCAATAGGATAAACGGAGCGTGGTCACGTGATGAATTCAGGCAAGTACACGCCAATAGGCCTGGCTGCGAGCATAGCATGTTCACTGGCCGTGGGGTTTTGTGCGGCCAGTCTCTATGTCACATTTCGCCATGGCTTTACGGGCGAAACGATGATGACTTTCAACGTTTTTGCGTTCCTGTACGAGACACCGCCTTATTTGGGATACGCAAGTCCTACGTTCTATCGCGGACTAGCCATCATCGTTGCGACGTCAACGCTCGTGTTGCTATGCCAACTACTGTTATCGATGCGCGAGCGCGAACATCACGGCACTGCTCGCTGGGCCGGCTCCGGCGAGATGCGGCACGCCGGGTACCTCCGGCGCTACAGTCACGTCACGGGTCCCATCTTCGGCAAGACATGTGGACCACGTTGGTTTGGCAGCTACCTAAGTAACGGAGAACAACCTCACAGCCTTGTTGTCGCGCCAACTCGCGCTGGTAAGGGTGTCGGCGTCGTTATCCCGACGTTGCTAACCTTCAAGGGCTCAGTAATTGCTCTGGATGTGAAAGGCGAGCTATTTGAACTCACATCGAGGGCGCGTAAATCAAGTGGTGACGCGGTTTTCAAGTTCTCGCCCTTAGATCCAGAGCGGCGAACGCATTGTTACAATCCCGTGCTGGATATTGCCGCGTTGCCGCCCGAACGGCGCTTTACAGAAACGCGCCGCCTCGCTGCGAATCTCATCACCGCCAAAGGCAAGGGAGCCGAAGGTTTCATCGACGGGGCACGGGATCTTTTCGTAGCAGGCATATTGAGTTGCATTGAGCGCGGCACACCAACGATCGGTGCCGTTTACGATCTGTTTGCTCAGCCGGGTGAAAAGTACAAACTATTTGCGCAACTCGCGGAGGAAACACAAAACAAAGAGGCTCAGCGTATCTTCGACAATATGGCGGGGAATGACACCAAAATCCTGACATCCTACACATCGGTGCTCGGCGACGGCGGACTCAATCTTTGGGCCGATCCACTCGTTAAAGCGGCTACAAGCACCTCGGATTTTTCCGTCTACGATCTGCGGCGGAAGAGGACTTGTATTTATCTTTGTGTCAGCCCGAACGATCTCGAAGTCATAGCGCCCTTGATGCGTCTTCTCTTCCAGCAGGTTGTATCAATCCTGCAGCGATCGCTGCCACTTGGAGATGAACGGCACGAAGTTCTGTTTCTCCTCGATGAGTTCAAGCACTTGGGCAAGCTGGAAGCTGTGGAGACGGCAATTACGACGATCGCCGGCTACAAGGGCCGCTTCATGTTTATTATTCAGAGTCTTTCGGCTTTGACAGGAACTTATGATGAAGCTGGTAAGCAAAATTTTCTCAGCAATACGGGTGTGCAGGTATTCATGGCGACTGCTGATGACGAGACGCCCAACTACATTTCCAAAGCTATCGGCGACTACACATTCCAGGCTCGCTCAACGTCGTACAGCCAAGCGCGCATGTTTGATCATAACATCCAAATCTCCGACCAAGGAGCACCGCTTTTGCGCGCCGAACAAGTCCGCCTACTCGACGACGATTATGAAATAGTCCTTATCAAAGGCCAACCTCCCCTCAAACTGAGAAAAGTGCGATATTATTCGGATCTCATATTGAAGCGAATTTTCGAAAGCCAACACGGTTCCCTTCCCGAGCCCGCATCTTTGATGTTGCCGGGAGACACAAACCTCGTTGAAGGCAAGCTCGACCAGGGAACAGCCGATACAACTTCGCAAAAGCCGGTGCAGATTGAAGAGAACGACCATGGGGAAGTCGTTTCCCCCCAAAACAGAACTGTGGCTGATGGAGTAATGCCAATAGAAGTTCGTCCCCGTTCAAACGAAGTTGATGACGAGCGGGAATACCAAGGCGCGGACGCCGCAACCTCTGAGAAGCTTCCGGAAATTGCTCCGGCTCTTTTGGCGCAGCGCGAACTCCTCGACCAGATCATTTCGCTCCAGCTGCGAGGTAGAACAGCTTCCGGCACTTGAAGCTCGATGTGATACCGCTTCGGATCGAGTCTTGTTAGCGCCGTCAGATGTCCCGTTTCGGGAATGCATTTCCAACGTTGAAGGTTGCCAATTGATGAGACATCGCCATGAAACCGTCGGGAAGCTCAAAAACTGGATACGCCGGGTCGGCTAGATCCTCGCCCCAGGTTCGCGCCGGGGTTACGCCTGTCCTTCATCCCAAAGAGCCTTGGAACGGTTTTGCTTGCTCCCCAATTGACGGCCAAATGGATCACCGGCAAAATTTATCTGCGCAATTCGCTTACGATGGAATGAGACTGGGCGCAGCCGAGCGGTCCGCGTACGAGACATGGGATAGAGCGGACCGGCCGAGTTGGAAAGACCTGATACTGAGCGCTCGCCTGAATGCGATTGACAGTTTCGCTTGGAATGTCGATGTCGGAGAAAGTACCTCTTCAACTTTTGTTTATGAGGGTGTTCCTCTGGCGGAAGGGGAACGGCGTGCCTACGAGGAATGGGTGGAGCCGGGACAGCCCAGTTGGCAACAACTCGTTGTGAACGCGCGTATTGAAGAGCTAAACACCTCTGCTGCAATTCCGAATGAGTGTAGTCCCCTTCAAGAGGAATTCCGATCGGAGGCACCTAAGCGTAAGCGGACAAGCTCCATTGGTCAAAAGAACGGTTTCCCTGAACCATTCGAATTTGATGGGATGAGACTCGGCTCGCCTGAGCGCGAAGCATATGAGAATTGGAGCAAACCGCAACCGCCATCCTGGAAAGACCTGATAGTTGACGCCCGTCTTCACGCAATCGACACCTCCACCTGGCTCAACGAATCAAATGACACCTCGGTCTTCGAGTACGAAGGCGTCCCGCTTGGGGAGGGGGAACGGCTAGCATATGAAAAATGGCTCGAGCCCGCGCAACCAGGATGGGAAGACCTGGTTGTGGACGCACGCGTTGCGGAATTGCACCAGTCTGCTCCGACGTGGTGCGAACACCAACCAGGCAACGACGTTTCTTCCAACGAGTCCGGGCGCATCTCGGGCGTCCCAATTAACGCCGAGCAGGTGTCGCGTGCGTTCTTTGTGTACGATGGAGTGGCGCTCGGAGCAGCCGAGCGCGCTGCGCATGATCGCTGGAACAGGCCGGACCGGCCCACCTGGGAAGATCTTATCATAGTCGCGCGCCAAGCTGCTATCGAAGGCGATGCCGTTTCGAATGGGATGATCGGGAAGACATCTTCCTCAGTCTTTTTATACGAGGGAATGTTGCTTGGGGATGCGGAGCGTCAGGCGTACGGACGGTGGAGGCAGCTAGCCCAGCCGCGGTGGCAAAATCTGGTGGTGAACGCGCGCCTGGCAGAGCTCGACCCGGCGGCCTGGATTCCCGATGAACATGATCCGTCTGAGCATGGCGGGGCGACTGGTCTTCTGTCGCAAGCAAGCACGACCAATAAGTCCCGCCTCAGTTTAGGTGATCAACCGGAAGCGCGCTCGCCTAGTCTCGCACGTGAGCCAGCACAACAGCCGACTCACGTGCAAAACCTGACATGCGCACAATTGGAAGCAAGACGTGCTCTATATTTCGGGCCCTCTGGGAGGGATGCAGACCAAACCGCCAGCATCGCCGACAGTAATCGCCTTGACGAGGTAAGCAAAGTTAAACGGCTGGGTGCCAAGAGCCGTCGAGGCGCTAAAGCAACGGCCTATGACGTAATTTCAAGTGCGGAAAGACTGTCGTCTCACGAGGGTTGTTTGACGGTTCAGTCCACTCAGCCAGAAAAAGCCGCTTGCTCGAGAAGCGACAATATCGGCACTTATGGAAGTCGAAAAAACGAACGAGCTCGGCTTGCGACCGAGACCGGGAAATACGAGTCGGAGCATATTTTCGGGTTCAAGGTTGTCCACGATACCCTGCGCTCGACCAAAGAGGGCCGGCGGCTGGAAAGGCCTATGCCCGCCTATCTCGAATGCAAGGAACTTCATCGACAACATGTTGGTACGGGAAGGGGGCGGACCCGACTGGTGGGGCGCGGCTGGCCAGATGACGCAAGTTACCGCTCGGATCAAAGGGCAACTCTATCGGACCCTGTTGCGTCCACGGAAGGTGCAACGGCGTCAAACGGGTATCAATTAAACCAGCTAGGCTACGCACACCAGCTCGCTAACGACGGGCTGCAGAGCGAAACGCCAGATGGGGTTATCATGCCGCTTCAGGTCGCGACTACTAGCTACAACTATACGGTAAGCCGCGATCCGGTACTTTCTCCGCCCAGTAAAGAGCAAGCTCCGGAATTGTTGCACCTTGGGCCACGTGGCCAGACAGAAGCTGTACTCGCTCGCGAAACAGCATTGACAGGAAGATGGCCAACACGCGAGCGTGAGCAGCAAGTCTATCGAGAGTTTTTAGCCCTTTATGACGTCAAGAAGGACCTGGAGGCCAAGACACTTGGGTTGCGGAAGAAAAAAGCTGCGCTTGTTTCCGCGTTGAACCGGACTGCCGCCTCAATAGGCACTTCACCCTTGAAAGCCCAATCGTCGAGCGCAGAAGTTGAAAAAGCAACTCACGAGTTTGATGAACGACGGGTTTATGATCCGCGCGATCGCGGTCGGGACAAAGCATTACAACGGTGACAAAGCTGGAGATGACCATCGTTAGCGGACTTTGTATCGATGCTTAAAAATGATGGTTCAGCATTTGAACCGCAGGCTGTACTGCTACTCTTTGAAATCCCCCGCAAAAAACGCGCCGTAGTGCAATCGATCGCCAGGGCCTGAATTTCAGTTGAAACACGATGTCCATTCAACGCCTTAAGCGCAGGTGTTAGACTTCGCATATCCTTGATCCGCGTTGGAGTGTGAGTTATGCTCGAAGACGGCCAGAAAATGCAGGAACGCGAGCTTTCGGTCCTCGGTGGTGATAAGACCGAAAGTGCAGCCACCTTACCGAATGACATTTTGGTGGAAGTTGCCAAACATCTGCCGACCGACGATCCAGTCGAAACGGCAGCCAACCTCACAAGCTTTAAACTTGCGAGCCCGTCGGTTCGGGCATCGGTCGATCAGAGCGATGTCGGAACGTTCCACCGAAGCGTAAATCGACTGGGTGCCTCAAGCAAGGCATTGTATGACCTGGCTGTACCCCGGAACGGCTTTGCCGAGTATCCGAACTATCCGGAACCGGACCCTGCTGGCGAGTTTGCGCTGGCGAGCCAGCGCATCAGGGCAATTGGTCCAACTTTGAAGTTCCAATCGCCCGCCAGGAAAACAGCGATAGGCAATCACATTCTCAATATGTCGGAAGGCGGTGAGCAGGCGGAGGCGATTATGTCGATGACGTCCCATTTGAGTGACCTCGAGAGGGCCGACAAGAGACGCCTTATCGACAGAGCAATTGAATACTTCAAGGTAGACGGGCCTATCAACTACGACAGTCGCCATTATGCAGCCTACGCGATTGCAGCGGCGCACAACCAGTTGGAACTCGAACACAAGTCACAAATCTTCGATGCAATGGCGAAGAGACCCCAGCTTGCGAGACTCTACGCCGACGAACGCATCCATGCGCAGGAGCATTTGGGGCTTGCGTCGACATCCGAAGGTCCGCACGAGCGGAGCAATAAACAACTGGCCACGGACATTCTTCAGATCGAACAAAAAATCCGCACTGAGCTCCTTCCCGAAACTCTCAGTGCTCACGACCAGATGGTAAAAGCGGAAGGAATCGCTGGATCGATTGAGAAGGCTTACCGCGATGCTCGCGCGAACTTAACCCGGGCACCGCGAGGGAGGTCAAATTCTGATCTCAGCCGGTAGAACTTGGTCTGAATATTCGATTATTTCTCCGAAGAAAGCACTTGGTTGACGAGCGAATTTTTAAACGAGCATCGATAAAGCGTGCACAGGGAAGGCCCACCTAATGGTCAGTATAAATAAAAAAGCCCCGCAGAAATCTTCTACAGCGACCACGCGCAATTCTGATGAACGCCTGGTTGATCAGTTAGGGCAGGCGTACCTTGTGGAACGCGAGGCGCAGGAAAGGCGCGCGCGACTTGAAGCGCCGCCGGCGTTGAAAAAATATGCCTCCAAACTGCAACTCCTCAATAAGCTCGATGCAGATTTCCGTGGTGTGATCGCTCACAAGCCGTTTCGCAGCGAGCAACTGCGGGTCGATAGCAATGGAGAATTGACCCATAGTCGGGGTCTCATAAAAAAGAAGAAGAAGGTTTTCATTCGAGATCAAACAACTGGCTCCCTTCGGCTTATTCACTACGAGAGGTCTGACTGGAATAGTGTCCGTCGCTATGACTACGACCAGAACGGCGTGTTGAGCGAGAAACATATCAAAAGCAAAGCCGGTGCCTTCGAAGAAAAATGGGAGCGGGACGAAAACGGTGAACTGATGCGCACCCGATACATCGATCGGCGCAGACTTACTGGACGGGCGTTGCATCCCATTTCCGAGGAAATCGGACGTCCTTATGAGAGTGGCCTGGAGAAGAGGCTTTATCGCGTTTTAACGCGTCGGGAGGGCTCCCAACAAAAGACTTTCGAACGCGATGACAAGGGTAATCTGGAGCTCATTGAAAGCAAACGGATGGGCTATTCGATGTCTTCACAAAAGGCACCGGATCGACAAACATCTAGAACAAGTATCCGCAAGCTTGGCGGAGCTTTCAGTGAATCATATAGATCCCGGCTGGATAAGGACGGCCACGAGTTAGGTCGGGATGTCTCCGCACATCGAAGCCTCCTCAACAAGCGTTCAGCCGTCTACGATGACGCTACAGGGGAGCTAAAGAGCAGCAAGCACACGTTTGGGAAGATATACAAAGCGGAAGCGACATACCTGAACGCCGAAATCAAAGAGGTCTCCAAAAAAATCCTCGGAGTTACGGTCGGTAAAGAATTGAAGACATTAAGTGGACGCGAACTCGAGGCTCAAGTATTACGTGCAGCGGAACGTGCCCTCCATAAACAGGCTTGGCAGCACCCTTCAGCTAACCCCTCGCGGTCGCAGCGGGAAAATACCAACAGTCATCTTGGAAACGAACTTGATGGGCCGCTCGAATCGGATATGACCGTCGTCCATCAAGCCGGATCCGGGTTCGTCGGCGACGATCGCCACGTTCATGATGGCGGTGGATCCAGGTTGAATGAATTGCACGAATCGCGATCGTCGAATGATAGGGAAAACCTTAGTTCGCCGAGAGCCGAAATTTGCGACCGTTCGATGAATCGGGATCGCACCGGCTCAGGTACTTTGTCGCGATGATAGCTAAACTAGGGGGGCACACACCGAGTTGTCAAGTCGCCCCCCGGGCAAATGAGCTCATCCCTGCTGCCATATTCCCAAACTACCAACGTTTCGCGTCAAAATGATCACTGAGAAATCCGTGCCATCCCCGAAAATAACTACCACGAGTGTCTCATCGAAGCCCACCTGCCGTGTCGTGCGGCCCGGCAGCACCTATGCCGGAAAACAGGGTCTCAATTATTTCGAAGGGATTGCGGCAGAGACAGTGGGCTCGACGGGGATCTGCATGCATCTTTTAACCATACCGCCGGGCGCCCGCGCCAAGGCCGCATTTGCACGCCTCGCATGAGACAGCGATCTATGCGATTTCCGGAGAGACGCATTGCTGGTTCGGCGACCAGCTGGAAGAACACGTCATCGTTCGCGAAGGTGGGATGTTCTATATTCCGGCTGGCGTTCCGCATCTTCCCGCCAATCTCAGCGACCGGCCGGCGACAGCGGTCATCGCCCGCACCGACCCGAAGGAGCAGGAAAGCGTCGTCCTGTTGCCGGATTTGGAGGGGTATGTGCCGCGTTGAACGCCACCCGGCGGACCCAACCTGGTGCAATGCTACGAGTCAGTTTACTGTAGGGTAAGCATCCGGTGAAGGCCGCAGGTTAGGCTGCTTTAGCTTTCAATCCGTGCGGCTGCCAATTCCACGGAAGCAATTGCTCGAGCTTACTGATTGGCGTGTCGGCGATGCGGGCCAGGAGGTCAGCAAGCCAGGCCTGCGGATCGACGTCGTTGAGCTTGGCACTCATGATCAGTGTCGCCATGAAGGCGGCGCGATCGGCACCTCGATCCGATCCGGCGAAGAGCCATGACTTCCTCCCGAGAGCAAAGCCTCTCAGCGCTCGTTCGGCCGCGTTGTTCGTGAGACAAATCCTGCCGTCGTCGAGGAAAGACGTGAAGCCGTTCCAGCGCTTCAGCATGTAGTCGATCGGCTCGGCGACTGGAGAACTGCGCGACAGTTTTGCCCGTTCGGTTTGAAGCCAGCAGTGCAGTTCGCCGACAAGCGGCAGGCTGTCCTTGCGACGGCGCTCCAGGCGTTCCGCTGCGGCAAGCCCGTTGATCTGCCGCTCGATGTCGAACAGGGCATCGATCCGTTTGACGGCCTCCAACGCCATAGGCGAGATCGGTGCGGCGCGGCTGCCGCGTTTGGCATTCGTGGCGATGTCGGCCAGCACGAAGAACTTGCGCCTCGCGTGCGACCAGCAGAGCGCCTGCGTCAGCGGCCCCGGATCGCGGTCTACCTTGAACAGCGGATTGTAGCCGCCAATATGTTCTGCCGAACATATCGGGGGCTATGTTGCGGCCGTCCATATGTGGCCCTGCTGACCTATACCCTTTGTCATCTGAGTATTTGGGCCCGATTTGACGCAACATAAATCGCAAGTTTGGCTGCCGGACCTTTTCTCGTTTGGAGGTTCGACATGGATCACCCTTCCTTTTCCGACCAAGCCGCTGATGCCCTATTTACCGAAGTGCCATTTGCTGACGAGCGGAACCGCTATTTGCATCACTGCGCCACACTCGGAGCGAGACCCGAAGTTCTCAGGGTCAAACGCAACGAACTCCTGTGGATCGCGCGACATCTCGGTCCAGAGGCTGCGGCCGGCGTCGGCATGGCGGAGTTGTTGCCGATCGCGCAGGCTCGGCAGAATGTTCACGGTGCGGCTACCGCTGCACGTCGCGTCGTCGATATCGGGCGCCCCTGGCTGAAGTTCCTTGGCTGGTGGCGTGAGCCCACTGTCATATTGTCGTACCAGGCGCAACTCGACCGGTATGTTGGCTGGATGCGCGACGAACGCGGATTGACACCGTCGACGGTGGAACAATGGGGGCGCATAGCCGGCAGATTCTTGCTGTGGTGCGAACAGTCGAGCCACCGGCTCAAGGATTTGAAGGCAGAAGACATCGACAACTATATAGCGACCCAAGGGGCCGGACGCTGGGGTCGTGTCTCGATTGCATACATGGCCCCCGAACATTAAAGGGGCACAGATATACGGTAGAGGGCAAAGGATGAACGCCTAGCTAGGTCGTGAACCGATAAAAGGGAATGATCGGCATGGGTGGTTTCCTGACAGGCAGCATTTGGCAAACCGCAAAATGGAGCCGACTTCCAATGGATTGCACCAGCTAAGGGTGGCGACACCCATTCCCTGTCACTCCGCATCTACATCGACTTCGCCCTTGACCCAAGCGGCGATCGCATCGATGAAGGCTCTCACTTGCGGCTTCATATACGTGCGTTCGGGATAAACGAGCGCGATCTGCATCTCTGAACCGATTGCGCCGTCGAGCACCTGCACCAACGCGCTGCTCTTAAGGTGCGCTGAGACCAACCCCTGCGGCAGGAGCGCGATACCGAGGCCGCGCAGGGCTGCGTCACACAAAAGTTCGATGCCATTCGCGTAGAATGCGCCCTCGACCTTAAACTTGCCTCCAGACGTGAGAGGCCAGTGCGTTTCTGCCAATTCTCCTCTGGCAAATCCAAGAAGACATCGATGGTTTTTCAGATCGAGATGTGATTGGGGAGTACCACGAGCTATGAGGTAGTCCGGTGAGGCAACAGTAATCATCGGATCGCGCAAGAGAGTGCGCGCGACAAGGCCCGGCTCGATTTGGCTGCTGGCACGTAATGCAACGTCGTAGTTGCCGTTGAGAAGATCTGCCCTCTGATTGGAGGTGTGGATGTGGACGCGCAGCTCTGGATAGGAGGCAGCAAAATCACACACGGCAGCGTTAAAACTGGCGCTCATGATCGGCGGTACGGACACACGCAGATCGCCGCGCACCACGTCGTTCGTCATTCGCACACTTTGCTCGGCCTGCCGAACCGCCTCCAGCGCAATGCACGCATGGCGGTAAAACAACTCACCCGCATCGGTCAGCGCCAGGCTACGTGTTGTGCGACGAAGCAGACGCATGCCCAGCCGATCCTCGAGGCGGGCAAGGCGACGGCTCAATGTTGCCCTGGGAACGCGCAGTCCGGCAGCGGCGCGTGAGAGGGATTTCGCCTCGACGGTCTTGGTGAACGCCACCATCTCGGATGTTTCTACGGGTTCGGACATTTGGATCAAATCCTAGCAGGTGATGCCACAATCTGATGAATTGTACCGGATTTCGTTCAAGTGCAAGATGCGCTTGAGAATGACTGGGTTCGCGTGCGCGTGGCCCGGCAAAACCTGAAAGAGAGTAAGATGAATTCCAGCGACAAGAAGACGATCGCCGTGTTTGGTGCAACCGGCCATCAAGGCGCCGGTGTGGTGCGAGCCCTCAAGGCAAATGGCCAGTTCAAGGTGCGAGCCCTTACCCGTCAGCCCGACACGTACCAAGGCCCTGCTGACGAAGTGATCGCCGCAGATATGGACAGGCCAGAAACCTTGGCGGCGGCGCTGGCAGGCGCGCACGGCGTTTTCCTGGTCACCAATTACTGGCAGGATGGCACCGACGAGATGAAGCAGGCGACGTCCGCGATCGATGCCGCCAAGGCGGCGGGTGTCGACCACATGGTTTGGTCCACCCTCCCCAATGTGGAAGCGATAAGCGGAGGTAAGATCAGCCTTCCACAATTCACGGGCAAGGCGAAAATCGATCTGATCGTGGAAGCGGCCGGATTTACGCACCACACCTTTGTTGTACCCCCTGCCTATTATCAGAACTTTTCGGGACCGGTCCGCCCACAAAAGCAGCAGGACGGCGGATATGGCTGGGTTTTGCCAATCGACCCGAGCGTACGCTGCTTCCACATGGGTGACATTGGCGAGCTCGGCCGCATTGTGGCCGGTGCGTTCGCTCACCCCGAGGAAACCGGCAAAGGCGTGTATCTCCCGCTCGTCGGTGATTTTCTGAGCTTTGGCGACATCGTGAACACGCTGAACCAGCAGGGTCATCAGTTTTCCTTCACGCAGGTACCGACAGAGGTCTTTGCGGGCTTCTTCCCGGGAGCTGCTGCGGTTGCCGAGAACCTGACCTATTACGAGAACTATACCTACCTCGGCCCACACTCGTTTGACCATGAAATCGCGCTTGCAAATCGCGTGGCGGGCAAGACACCGACGACGTTTGCTGCATGGGCAGCGGAGAATTTCCGCCTCGACACGTCGGCCGCTTAAATCACCATCGCGACGAACGGCCTGACCGTTCGTCGCGCGTTCCCACCCAGTGTGACGTGACTGGCAGATGCCAAATTCTGATTCAGCTCTGGCATTAGCCAATATGACCTGGCCGACTTCGAGTGGCGCGTGATCAAGTCGCGGCTTCCCAACAAGCCAAGGAGTGTGCAGCGTGTCGATGACCGTCGCGTGCTGAACGACATCTTCTGGGTGTTGCGGCCGACGCTCAATGTGTAGTAGCTGACAGCCACCTTTTGGGTCCGGCGACATTCAGGACTATGATGGCCCTAGGGTGGGCGTTCACTCTCTGTTCATCCACCGAACGTCAGGATTGGCCAACCGACGCTTTGATGAAGTCGATGAACGCCCTCAGCGGGGTGGGTACCAGGCGTCGTCCCGGATAATAGAGGAACGGTCCCGAGAAGCGCTCCGACCAGGGCTTGAGAACGGGCTCGAGGGCGCCGCTGTCAAAATGCGGACGCAGCCAGTCTTCGAACAGGCGGACGATGCCGAGACCGGCGATCGCCGCATCAACGGCGAGGTCGCTTGCTCCGCCGGCCGTCACGACCAAGGGACCAGTCGGATCGATCTGCACCTTCTCGCCGTCGCGCTCGAATTCCCATGGTGGCATCACGCCGCTGGGAAAACGTTGGCGCAAACAGGCATGGTCAAGCAGATTACGCGGATGCTCGGGGCGGCCGTGCCGGTCGAGATAGGCGGGAGAGGCAGCGGTGGCAAACCGCTGTACGCGCGGCCGATTGGCACCGCGATCATGTCCTGCTCCAGCCGCTCCTCGTAACGTATCCCGGCATCGCACCCGGTCGCGAGCACGTCGACAAAGCTATCCTCAGTGATCACCTCCAGGCGGATGTCGGGATAGGCGGCGAGGAATGCCGGGACGATCTGCGGCAGCACCAGCCGCGCTGCACTGACCGCCACATTGAGTTTCAGCGTCCCCGCCGGCCTGTCACGAAAGCCGTTCACCACGTCGAGCGCCGATTCCATTTCGCGCAGGGCGGGGCCAAGCTGTTCGAGCAGGCGCGCTCCGGCCTCGGTCGGCACGACGCTGCGTGTAGTTCGGTGCAGCAGCCTGACCCCGAGCTGGCTTTCCAGACGCCGTACCGCTTCGCTCAAGCCTGACGCGCTTGCGTCGCTTTGGCGCGCGGCGTCGCGGAACCCGCGGGTACGCGCCACCGCTACAAAAGCATTCAGATCACTTAGGTCAACCTTCATCGTTCGCCAATTCGTACAGCCTGTGCGGATTGTACCGGCTTATCACGCATTTCGGCAACGCTTATCTGTGCTCCGCAAGATAAGGAGAAAAGATCATGACAACATCTCGCCTTGGCGGCACGTTCACTCTTCCCGGTACGTCGTTACAGATCAAGCGCATGAGCTATGGCACGATGCAGCTTCCGGGCCCGCACGTATGGGGCCCGCCGCGCGACAAGGATGCCGCGTTGGCAGTGCTGCGCGAAGCGATTGCGCTTGGGGCCAACCATATCGATACTGCCGAGTTCTATGGCCCGCACGTATCAAACCAGCTCATCCGCGAAGCCCTCGCGCCATATCCAAGCGACTTGGCCCTTGTCACCAAGATTGGATTCGAGCGCGGAGAGGACGGCTCGTGGTTTCCGGATCGCACACCGGAGACCCTCAGGCGCGCGGTGCACGAAAACTTGTCAAGCCTCGGCCTGGAAGCGCTTGATGTGGTCAACCTTCGCTTGGGGGGCCCGCATGGGCCCGATGAGAACTCGGTCGCCGAGCCCTTGGGTGTTCTGGTCGAACTGCAACGAAAGGGTCTGGTCCGCCACATCGGCTTGAGCACTGTTTCGCCTGCGCAGTTTGCAGAGGCGGAAAAAATGGCCCCGATCGTCTGCGTGCAGAACGAGTACAACCTGGTACGTCGCGGCGATGACGCCTTTATCGACGAATTGGCTGCAAAAGGCGTGGCTTACGTCCCGTATTTCCCGCTGGGAGGATTTACACCGCTGCAATCTTCGCTCTTGTCGAGCGTTGCCGACGAGCTCGGAGCCAGCCCCAAGCAGGTGGCATTGGCCTGGCTGTTGCAGCGGTCGCCGAATATCCTGGTGATCGCTGGCACATCGTCCGTGGATCATTTGCGGCAGAATTTTGCGGCAGCTGATTTGGTGCTGTCGCCCGCGCAGGTAGCCACTCTCGACGGGATCGCCAGCGGGGTGGCTTCCGAGGGCTGATACTGTCTTGATGAAATGAACCTGTACCCCTTTCCCTTCGGGGGAAGGGCTCCCCCCGGGCGCTACACCCTCGGAATACCTTAGCGCCGCTGCGGCCATGCGCACTCGCGACGACAGCAACGGGTCGAGAGCGGCCGGAGAATGCGCGAAGCTCTCTACCCGCATAACTCAGATTCCGCGCTTGTGACGGGCGAGCAATTTTTCACCGTCGGCTCGCAGTTCGCCTTTAGGGCCAACAAATCGATATAGGGTCTGCCTGGTGACGCCGAGCTCGGCGCAAAGATCGGCAACCCTCGTTTCGGGCTGGCCCATGGCAGCGCGGGCGAGGCGCAGTTTCGCCGGCGTCATCTTAAAGGGGCGCCCGCCATTGCGACCACGGGCACGAGCCGCTTCCAGTCCGGCTTTCGTCCGTTCCACGATCAGCGCCCGCTCGAACTCGGCCAGCGCTGCAAATATCCCGAACACAAGTCGGCCGTTGGCAGTCGTCGTGTCGATTGATGCGCCTTCGCCGGCCAGCACCTTCAGACCGATGTTCCGTTTCGTCAGATCATCGACGAGGTTGACTAAGTGGCGCAGATCGCGACCGAGGCGGTCGAGTTTCCAGACAACGAGCGTGTCGCCGCGGCGAAGCGCCTTCAGGCAGGCAGCCAGACCGGGGCGATCCTCTCTTTTTCCAGACGCGGCGTCCTCATAAATATTGCCGGCCTCAACGCCAACCTGAGCCAGCGCATCGCGCTGAAGGTCATGAACCTGGCTGCCATCAGCTTTCGACACCCGCGCATATCCGATCAGAGCTGTCATTTATACGTCCGTCTGCGTGACAATTTCAATTTGGCCGCGCCAAAGCCTGTAGATTGTCACATAACCCGTCTTGCAAAGTAAGCTCCACAAACGGTTATCTCCAGTCTTTTTGTGACATATGGAGCGCCGATGCCTCGCCGCATGATTTTGACAGATACCGAGCGGCAGGATTTCCTCGCCCTGCCCACAGACGACGACACTCTGATCCGCCATTGGAGCCTCGATGATGAGGACCATCGTCTTCTCGAAACACGCCGGCGCGACGACACCCGTCTTGGCCTCGCCCTTCAGCTTTGCGCGCTCCGTTATCCCGGCCGTCTCATCCAGCGCGGAGAGGTCATCCCGGAAACCGCGCTCGCGTTTCTGGCCGAGCAGATCGACATCGACCCGGAGGCCCTCGCCACCTTCGCACGACGAGCCCCCACCCGCTACGAGCAACTGGCCATCCTTCGCCAGAATTACGGGTTCAGCGAGCTAAGCCATCCTTTGCGCGCCGATCTGCTTGCCTTCGCGCGCGGCGTGGCGATCGCCTCGACCAAGGACAAATTCGTCGTCGCCGCTCTCGCAGATGAGATGCGCCGGCGGCGTATCGTCATTCCCGGCATCACCGTGATCGAACGGATGGCCGGGCAGGCATGCACCGAGGCTGAGGAAGCACTGCTTGCGGATATTGCCGGAAGACTGACGCCGGACATCATCGTCAGAATGGAAGCGCTGCTCGGTATCGGACCACGCGTCCGCCAAAGTGGGGTCTCCTGGTTACGTGAGCCGCCCGGAAAAGCCGGGGAAGCAGCCATGCGGGGTTTGATCGATCGGCTTGAGGCCGTGCGCCATGTCGGCCTTACCAGCGATGTACTTCAGGCTGTCCCGCTCCATCGTGTGAGCCGCATGGCCCAGGAGGGCCGCCGCCTGACAGCCCAGAATTTCGAGCAAATGCGGCCAGGACGCCGATATGCCACGCTCGCAGCCTTTCTTCTGGAGATGGAAATCGCCCTTACGGATGCGGCGATCGCCATGTTCGAGGCACTGATCGGCAAGGCGTTCCGGCAGGCCGAGGCCGAGCGCGACAAGCAACTGCTGGAAATCATCGGCGACATCGGCGCTGGATTTCTTCGTGGGCTTCGGTGAAGCGATTACCGCCAGGCGGGAAACGGGGCTTTCCCTCGATGAAGCGGTCAATGCGGTCAGTGGTTGGGAACAGTTGATGCAGGCGACTGCGGCTGCAAAGGCAGCGTCTCGTACCCGCAAGGACGACGATCTGATCGCCTATCTGCCGGCGCAATATATGCGTATCCGTCGCTTTGTAGCTCCATTCCTGGCGGCCTTTACATTCGAGGGTAATCGTCAAAGCCGTGATTTTATCAGCGTGGTGGTGCAGATGAAGGCTGGCGTAAAGAACCGCCGTCGCTCTTCAGAGGTGCCCTGGATGCAAGGCGCACTCGATCTGGTCGATAAGCGCTGGAGCAAGGAGATCAGGACACCAGACGGCTCGGTCGATCGCAGGATGCTGGAACTCTTCGTCATCGTCGAGCTGAAGAACCGGATCGCTGCCAACGAGATCTGGGTCAGAGGCTCCCGTACATATCGTGCGCTCGATGAGGGTATGATCTCGCAGCAGACTTACGCCATCATCAAGGCCGAGGCCCGCATTCCCGTCGCCATTCCGGTCGATGTCGAGAGCTATCTCGCTCAGAAAGCTGAAGCGCTCGATCAAAAATTGCGTGAGGCAGCAAGCCGGCTGGAGGCTGGTCGCGGCGACACGCGGATTGGAGCAAAGGGTTTGCGCGTGCCTGCAATCAAAACCGTCGAGACCGAAGCCGCACTCGCCTTCGCAAGGAGAGTGGCGAGCAGCATGCCGCCTATCCGGCTGACAGATCTTGTCGCCGACGTGGATCGGATGACCGGCTTCAGCTCGCTGTTCGAGCATCTCCAGACAGGGAGAACGCCGGGCGACATGCGTATTTTCTATGCCGCGCTCATTGCCGAGGCCACCAATCTCGGCTTCTCGAAGATGGCGCTGGCCTGCCCCGGCATCACACGCCGCCAGCTACAGCAGATGGCAATCTGGCACTTTAGGGAGGAAACCTTCACGCTGGCGCTCGCTTGCCTCGTCGAGGCCCAGCACAACGCTCTTTTCGCAGCCATCTTCGGTTCCCACACAATATCATCCTCCGATGGGCAACACATCCATCTCGGCGATGGCGGCGAAATTGCCGGCGGTGTCAACGGCCGCTATGGGACCAACCCAATCATCAAGCTCTACACGGCGATCTCGGGACGATATGCTCCATTCCATACTAAGATAATTGCCGCCACGGCGAGCGAGGCCATCCATGTTCTCGACGCACTTCTCGAAACGGATGCCGGCCTCGACATCGTTCGCCATCATGTCGATGGTGGCGGGGTCAGCGATCTCGTCTTCGCCTTCTGCCATGCGCTAGGCTTTGCTTTCGTGCCGCGAATTCCCGATCTTGACGGCCGATGCCTCTATGGCTTCGGACCTGGCAAACAGTATGGCATTCTCCAGAATGTCATGGGCGATCGCATCGACGCCGACTTAATCCGGGCGCACTGGGACGATATTCTGCGCCTCATGACCTCGCTGCGCACCCGCACCGTCAGCGCCTCGCTCATGCTCAAAAGGCTGTCTGCGACGACCAGGCAGAGCGGTCTTGCCCAGGCACTGCGTCAGATGGGCCGGATCGAGCGAACCCTGTTCACGCTGGACTGGATCAACGACGAGGATCTGAGAAAGACGACAACGGTAGAGCTGAACAAAGGGGAAAGCCGCAACAGCCTCGTGCGTGCGGTCAATCTCCATCGCCTCGGACGCTTCCGCGATCGCAGCCACGAAAACCTCTCAATCCGGGCATCCGCCCTCAACCTGGTCGTCACCGCCATCATTCACTGGAACACGATCTATACCGGCCGTGTGGTCGATGCCTTGCATGCCGGCGGCCAGCATGTGCCTGATCATTTGCTATCCAGCCTGTCGCCGCTCACCTGGGAGCACGTGAACCTCACCGGCGATTACATATGGGAGGAGAAGCCGGCACTCGACGATTCCGGCTTTCGCCCTCTGCCGTTCTCGGTCTGATCCGCCTACCGTATATCTGTGCCCCTTTAATGTTCAGGGGCCATACATCGTCTCAGCCTTGCGCGGATTTCTTCGATATGCGGCAAAAGAGGCTTGGTGCTCAGACCGCCTGGTGTCGTCAATATCGCGGCCTCGGCTCTATCGACAAGAATCTCTGCCATATGCCCCAGACTGGTCGGACGTTCAAAAGATGTTGGCTGATGTCGATACCGACCGGCCCCGCGATATCCGAGACCGCGCGATCCTAATGTTGCTGGCGGTATATGGTATGCGGCGCGGCGAAGTAGCCGCGCTGCGGCTCGACCAAATCGACTGGGCGGGGCGAACGCTTTGGCTTTTCCGCTTAAAGCGCCGACAAGCCCAGATCTATCCGCTGGTGCCCTCCGTTGCGGAAGCATTGGCACGCTACGTGGACAGAGTCCGCCCGCCGTCGTCGTGCCGAGAGGTTTTCCTCCGGATGCAGGCGCCTCGACATCCCTTAGGGGCCTCCAGCATTTATAGCGTCGCCAATCGGCGATTTGTTGCGCTCAACTTTATGGACCGCCTCTTAAGGGCGGTGGAGCGTCGTGACCGGAAGAAGTTGACCGACGTGCAAGCCGTCAGCGGTTGCGCAAACGACGATGATATCCGTCTCCAGCGCAGTGTCTTGGCCCAATGCCTGGTTTTATACAGCCGAGTTCAATAAGCGAAGTGGCGTACACTGTCATCAGAACTTTCCTGCCAACCGCCCGAGGTCTCCAAACGAACAAAACCGCCTTACAACGGGCCTTGCTTCAAGATATTACCGAAACGTGCTCCCTCATGAAAAGGTCGCGAATAGGTTGCGGCTATCATCGCTCTTGATCATGGCGCACCTCATAAGCGACCCAAGGCAAAGCACGATGTCGCCTTATGTGGGGTGGGACCCAAGGCAAAGCACGATGTCGCCTTATGTGGGGTGGCAGGATATATTGTGGTGTAAACGAGCTAAGTACAAGAGCTTTGAAGCGATTTTCGAGCACGTTTTTGCTATATTACCAGATGGTGTCCGGGTATGTTTAAAAGTGATTAATACAGCCTATCTAATTACAATTTTTGTTTAAGATATTAAAATAATAATAATAATATCCGCGCCTTTAAATAATAAAGGTGAAAATTTTATCGCCAATCGTCGCCGTGCAACAATACGTGAGCCTGCACTTATTTTCCAAATTATTTAAATAGGAAATACAAGCAGATTGGAGCAATTAGAAAGGGCGCCAATAATATTCACTACTAACATTTTATAAAAAGAACAAATACATCTGCCGACTATGCCGTACGAGTTGGTCGGGCAAAGCGGAGACTCGCCACAAGTTGAAGTCGTGAGAGGCGATGGGCACATCGTCAGAGCTGAGTGCGGCATCGAGCTCGGAAAGATTGCGCCTGCCTATCTCTCCGAGAGCAGCGAGCAACGACGTTTCAGTGCATTCCTGTACTCGCTTTCCGAGATTATACATGCCTCTGTGTTCGATGACTTGAAGAGGCAGAGTCTCTTCAAGACGTTCAAGGAGGTTCGGTACCGAGTGCCGGGCGAGAACCTCATCCGCCGTGACACCATTTGGGAGATCCCATTCGAGCTTCCACTCGGGCCAACATGTGCCTTTCACGAGGAACGGTTTGCGCTGGCAAAGGATATCGTTTTCCATCAGTTTGGGAAGGCTGCCAGATAAATATGAGCTTTTCTAAAAAGGATTCTTGTAATAATGAATACTTATCCGGCGGGAGTCTTAAGTACTTAATGATGTTGAAAGAATTTATATTAAAAATATTCTATTCTGAATTATTGATTAATTAAATAAGGTATATAAAATATAAATAATTTTCGGTGAAAAAGATTCCATAGTTATTTATTCAATAATGCAGTGGCTCATGGAGATATTATATTATTTCTGGCGTTGTGTATTGAAATAGTCGCCGGAGTGGCGGATCATAGACACTAAAATAGAAAAAACTAAGTAACAACTGAAGCAATTATGACTTCTTTCCCTTCCTACGGTGACTATGGATGTAATAGAACAGCGGCAGATCGGAGCGATCACTTGCTCAGATCGGGCAACAACACGCCGAGATCGCCAAGAATTGCAGAGAGAGCATCCTCATTCGGTATGGCGAAGACGTTGGTTCCAGTGGGCTTCGTCTCACGGGTACCGACCCAGAACGCGATACCATTCTCCTTGTTGCCAACAGCGGTCAGCATATCTTTATCGTTTTCGCCGTTGCCGCACGCTATATGTAGGCCGATCTCACGAGGGAGTAGATTGACATAAGCAAAATAGCCTTTGCGCTTGCCTGGCGTTTCCTCGGGCATAACGCAATGACCCTCGGGTACTGCGGTCGCCCGGAAAGTGCGTCCCCAGGAATGATCTACACGCGGAAGAAGCGATGAAAGCAGATCTCCGGCCGATTGGTAACGTGGATGAGAGTCCCACATCTGACAGCCATAGAAATGCTCCATCGGAATGTTGCGGATTTCTGGGTTGCCGCCAAATTCGCTCTCCATAACCGCATGAATGCGGCTCCAGTTGGGCAGGGGAACGGATTCAAAACGTTGACCTTTGAAGATTGTGACCGTTCCGTCATTCCCTTGAAAATCAATACCTGGAATGTCTTTGAAGGGCGAAGCAGCGATTTCGCCGCAGTGGCGAGCGGACGTCAGCAGTAGGTAATGTCCCTTCCGGGCGATCTTGGTCAAATTGTCGATGATATCGATGGCAGGATTAATTTCCCAGCACTGACGGTTTCGATCTTGCTTAAAGGCGGTGCCATCACCATCGAAGGCGAGCAGAACCCGGAGAGAGGGATCCGTAAGACCGCGTGCTACCCGTTCCGCGATATCCGGAATGACCTCAACAAGAGACATATTCAAAGCTGGTGTAAATACGATCTGAATGAAGCCTTAAATGTAACGCAGCGCGGCAAGCATTAGTTGACTTTTTGGAGAGAGAAATAACTCTTAGCAGGGATTAGTTGGCCAGCCATTATCAATGTGGGGCCAGGCTGACAATGTTTGCGTGCAAGGCCGGATTATGTCGATGTAGACCTGCAGACCCGTTGACTTCCTATAAACACCGCCAATCATCCACCTCTCCCTTTCCAAGGTCTTGCCTTTTTTGCCTTGCTACCATGCCAGCCAGCGACGCGATGTGCGCTGCCGCGGTCGCCTTCCCGGAGGGTAACTGGAAGAGAGAACTCGCTGCGCTGCAGATTTTGCATGATCCTGTAGATGTGATTACGGCCGCTGTCGCCAGAGGTCTTAGCGGCATATGTAATGTCGTTGCTGCAATGGATGCCGAAAAAGTGACAGGCCTCGGCGACGTCATTCGGCGGATGCCTGCTCTAAATCACCGAATTGCCGTCGCCGCCGGTGAAACTCCAGTGCGAGACCTCGGAATAGGGTACCAGTGCGCAATCTGCCACCCCGACATAGCAAGTGCTATGTTAGCCACTTCCGACGGGATCAGCCATGCTGTCCGTGAAAAGATCGAGAAAGAAGTTGCTCAGGATATTGGAGAAGGTGCCATCGTATACATCTTCATTCAGCCGAGGATGAGTTCCAGCAACTCTCCGGTTTCTGTCCATTTCACCCTCCAGTTTGCGAGTTCTGGAGCTCTTGTCGAAGCCAGAATGATAGAGAGTTACAATTTTATGAAAGGCGATGGCACAGTGACTGCAGAGAAATTGAAAAGTCATTGGAAGCAGCACGGTATTCGCAGACCAAGTCCACGTCCGCCCAGGTCCAAATTTGAACTTCTCTTCGCTCCGGTCCCCGACAACAGTAAACTTGCCGCCGCCGATTTCACCCATCTCGGCTTGGTCGAGCGGGATAGAGAATTGCTTGGCAGTACGGTCTTCGGAATTGCCGCCAATAAACCTGGGACGGTAGTTTATCAGTGTGACAAGGTTCTGTGTCTGGAAGTGGATGTCGAGTCACACCGCGCGTTGGAGGTGCTTCACCGCCTTGGGGAGCAGGTATATAGGGCTGGTTGGGGCACGAGTTTCGGTCTTCACACAGGCCCTTCATCTTGTCTTAATCTTTCCGCTGCTGCACTCGCCACCTTTTTCAAACGGACTGATCTTTGTTCCGTCCCGCTGAGTGATGTTTTTTGTCTCTTCTGCGACCATGCCAGCCGTTGCTACGCCGCCAAAGAAGACGGACTTCCACTCACCGCCTTCTCCCTCGAAAATGAAAGTCAGTTTGAACTCGTCGACCCCCAGGTTGTCAAAAAATACGTTCTCGGTCTTTTCGACGCCCGGACAATGGTTGAGCCCCGCGATATCAGCAGAGCGAGCTTCTGCAGCCAATATATAACTTTCCGGGAACCACATCCCTGTAAGGAGTTCAATGAAATTGGTGTTCTGATCCTCGATGCTGCTGCTAAAATGCTCGAAAGTTATGCCGAATTCCTGGAAGACGATGGAAGCGATGATAATGAAATTGCGAGCGTTAAAGATGTATTTGGCTTAATTGATAGGACATTATGAGCACGATACAAAACAGAAGCAGTAACGGAAGTTTCTAATGTGTTTGATATTTGTGTTGCCATTGTATGTTGAATTCCGTTTGTCAATCTTATTGCATGTTCGAAATTGAATAAATTTAGGCCGTAATTTTCCGACTTTTTTTGAATTTTCGTTCATCTATTTAATTGTTGATGTTGTCTAGTGAGACAGCTTTATTGAATTTCAATGACATGTCGCCATTTACGTGTACATCAGAATAAAAAGATAATTCCGGCAAATAGTTTCAATTTATATATATTAAATCCAGATTTACATTAACAAAGCACGCCTTCTATAAACAAAAGGAAATTCTATATTCTCTCAATACTCCATATCTACATGATGGATCTTCCCTATAACCGCCCCCGTTTCCCCCCGTTTGCTATCACCGGTCTACCTAGTGCGGCCAAACTGAAACGAGCAATTTCTCGGGCCTTTGTCTGCTATGACCAGTTTTGCGATGAACTCCTACAATATCAGCAAAGGTGGACGGATTGGGTGTTCGACCACGGATTTGCAGAAGCCATAGAAGACATGGCTCTGGTGTTCCAGATTGAACCTTGCCTTCATGGTCCCCGAACAGGCACACTGGAAGTGCTGAGACCTTGTCGCACGAAGGTCTTCATTTATACGTCGTACCGCAGGTTGCGCCACTTTGTTGAGAACCAGTGCATTGCTCAACCTGGCGACGCCGTCCTTGCTTGCATGATCCCGCCCTACGTGAGTGACCTCTCACTGCAGGAAATGTCTCGAGCCCACAATAGTTTTTGTCCAGGCAGTCACACGAGCATTGCAGACGTGCAGTGCTTTATTGCCATCCAACTCAGCAGCCTATTTGTTGAGGAGGGTACATGTGATGTGCATGGGCGAAATGGATTAAAAACAACCTGCCGCTTCTTTCGTCGTCCCGCTGAGTGCTTCAGCCGTTACGACATAGTTGCAATAGGGTCTGTGCTCTTTCACAACGCATTGCATCAGCCAGTGAACTACAATGAGGATCTTTCTTGCTTCGATCTGCGGTACGACTATCAGGTTTTCCTCCATGAGCGCGATGCCAATGATGGTGTGGGGCATTATCCGGAAGGCACACCACTACCTAGTGTCGCCATCGTAGGTGGTGGGCTCTCTGGCCTTGTTGCTGCTGCAGAACTACTTGACGCTGGCGTCAGGGAAATAGCCCTTTTTACCCCAGTAGATGAGGTTCGGAGTTTGGGTGTATCGCCGATGCCAAACGGCGACGCTCGCCAGGTCTTGACGTCATTCGGTGTCATGCCCATCTCCGGCAACCAAGTTTGTCTGTCATACTATCTGGATAAGTTTAGAATTCCGTCCAGCCTTCGTTTTCCTTGTGCCGGCAGCGATCACACAGCACTCTACTTCCGGAAAAAACGTTACGAATGGCCGGCTGGACAAGCTCCACCAGGTGAATTCCAGCGGATATCTGCAGGGTGGGAGAAACTACTATACCACGGGTGTGAACGGAACGGCAGGAGGCTGATCGCTCCGATGGATATCTTTTCCATGCTGAGAGGTCGGCGTTATGAAGAAGCCTCGGAAGCAAGGCGGGCTTGGCTCAGGGAGTTTGATAATTTCACTTTCCATGCCGCTCTGGTCGAGATCTTCAGCTGCGGTGTCGAGAGTCCTGGTGGGGCGGCATGGCAAACAACTGATTTTGCTGCTTTCGGGATGATGAGATTGGGCGGCGGCCGAGTTTCTTCCTGTTACACCCTACTGTTTTCGACAGTCCTGGACTGGATAATCAATGGGTACGAGGAGGACCAGCATATCTCTGTTGGAGGGGTTCATCTTTTGCAGGCTCTGATGCGCATTGAGATATTCAAGAGAAAAGTAGGATTCCATTTTGACCCCCTGCGTGGACTAGCCAAGGAGGGCGGGAAAGTGAAGGTATGCATGAAAGATGGCCGTTCGCGCGTTTTTGACCAGGTCATCATTGGCGGGCGAGGTGGGCCCGATGCAACTAATATCACTCCGGTTAGCCATGTGACCTGTGTCGGCTATGATATCGAAGCCCCCGCTGGAAACTCGTCTGCTACTGTTAACGCAGCACTTTTCATGATCACAAAGCAAAAATTCTGGCTTGATGACGATATCCCAGCTTTGATCTGGACGGATGGGCTCGTCCGTGAGCTCTGTTGTATTGACATCGAATCGCCATCGGGAGAGGGGCTTGTTATTTTTCATTATGAAATGAACGACTATCTATCCCGCCCGTTCCAGTCCGATGAGAAGAAGAGAAGGTGCTTGGATTTAGTCAGAGAACTTGCTGCTGTCTTTCCTGAATTGGCTTGTCATTTGGTTCCAGTCAACGAAGATTATGAAGAATATGTCTTCGACGGCCACTTGAAGGATGGTTTCAGGGCCTCTTTATGGAGGGAAAATTCTCTTAAAAAATGTCAGTACAGCCAAGATCCGCATATGTATGATTCTCCGTTAATGGAGCATGGGGCAGTTTGCCAGATTGACAGTAAGGACTGCGTAAACGGAGCTTTGTTCGAAGAGCAGGTTAAGACGGGCATCATAACGGCCTGCACCGTCATTCGCAGCACCGGCGGGACACTATCTTCACTCCATCCCCTGGATTGGAATAAAATATATTTTCCTGCTTGAGTATATTAATGTATTAGTGCGTATTAATCCCGTAAGCCTGTAAGCTGCAGTAGCGGCGCTCAACTTAGTTTTCCATGAATAATAATGTTTTTCCTTTATTTTTGATTGAATCCTGCTTAAAAAATATTCTTTGAGTGGGCTTAAAATGACATTAATCAGATTCCAAAAATTTCCATCTGTGACCATTAGCGCCTTGATCGATGACATTAAAGTCTTCACATCTCCAGAGAAATACCTTCGTGATTGCTTGTCTCCACGTGCTTTCGCATCTTGACAGCTAATAGCGGGCCCCTTGACACACTAGCCGGCCACGCAATTCGAGATATTCCCACTAACCCCAATGAGGTCACTGCATTCGTCATTGGCAGCCGCCCCACTTGCATTCGCCACTGTGCCGTTTGGGGTCCACTAGCCGCTAATTAGGACTGCATATATTTTGGACGAGCTAAGGGGTCACTATCACCTTCGGTTTGAATTTCCTTTTCACAAGACTTTAATGTTGCCAATTGAGCAGGCTGAAAGAAAATCCGCAATCAACGGAGAAAGGTTAACAGCCAAACAAAAAAAGAATGCTTCATCATTGCATAGGGTCTACAACGACCATTACTTTCGGCGGTGGGCCTGCTACTATTTTTTTCTTAGTCTTCGGCCAGCCATTTGTTAACGTCCTATATAGATCGCTTCACCAGAAGAATGAATTATTTAGATCATGCTGTAATGCTTCAATGCTGTAAGTTCTAAATGTTTGTTTCGTTTTGCAAGAAATCTATTTTGCTAACAGCACTTCTTTTATTCTCAGGATGGAACTAGCCGGAATAAACGTTGTCGGAATGGCCCAGACCTTTGGAGAGGCCTCGCTCGTTGTCTCCGACCTATTTCGGCGGGCTAAGGTCAAGAAGAAGAAGGCCAAACGTGTGTCGCCGGGCGATTTCCTCCCTGACCAAATTGCAGAGCTTGATGATCTGAGCGTCACTCCTCTGGCTATAACTTCTCCTGGGCCTACCGTGATGGTCAATGATCACGGAATTGCTACGAGGGGACGCTTTGTCGCTGGACCGGAATATTCAGACCTACGGGGTTAATACGCAGTTCTAAACAAACCTACGGGATTAATACGCACGTGGCTCTATAATTTCGATTCATCTCTCCGCCGGAGATGATATCGGCTATTTTCTCGTTGGTACAATAAGTTGCGAGCCACCGTGCGATTGTTTTTAATTTTCTATATAGTACTTTAACGTCTCTCTATGGCGATTTGTAATGTTTGGAATATTATTGTCTGTTAAGGCGCCTTTGTAACAATATCAATGTAAAAGCATTATCAGTATTGTGTGAGACCTCTATAAATATCGAAATGATTTGCCTATTTTCTGAAAATTGGCGGCAGAAATAATGCTGTAATAATTTATTTCAACACAAGTAAAATACATCGTAGCGTACGCTACACAACTCCTAACAGGAGCATAGGCTACGCCGGAAAACATGGAAATCCTACCAAACTTATAGTTAAAGGTGGCCTGCAGGGGACCTCAAGTCGCCGAGGTTTCTTTCTTCAGATTTACTATAGCAGGCTTCATATCACCCTCTTCACGTTTCTGGTTGGGTCCCGAGAGCCGCAGGGTGAGGTCTGGCTCCGGTGACGGTACCGCCGGTCGTGGCATCACGCCAGCATTTTTGGTGAACTGTGTGATGCCGCAAGCAATGACGTCATAGGAGCGGTTTCCAGTGCCTTGCCGCACGAAGAAGGTGCAGGCTACCTCCCTGCCGTACACATTTGTCACTTTTAACTCCAGCAGGTGAATGAACAAGGTACTTGCAAAAATGGCGATAAAGCCTTCCAGATCAGGTTCTTCCACGCGGCGGTGCGGCCAAGCAATGTTGTGAGCACGGACCATCTCCTGGAGGACGAGGTCGCTACGATAGGGTTGCATCGTGGTCGCCAGCACGGCCTCCAATCCAAACGTGATGGATTTTTCCTCCAGTACTTTCTGCATCTTCTCGCGAGATAGATAGACAAATACATGTCGGTCGTTTTCTCTGGCAAGATCCGGGTGATCGACAAGCATGGGAGGGTGATAACATACTTTGTTTTTCAGAAGATGGGCCAGTTGTTTAAGTATGACCACCGGCGGAGCGTTTTCCTCCAAATCAAGCACGCCTTGGGCCCACCTTTTCTGGAAATCCATGAGAGTTTTGCTATAGACTTGGCTATAGATTAAAAAAGCAAATTGGATCTCATCGAACAAGTTAAGCTGGTTCCAGGCTTTTGTGAGATCTCGTGGTTGAAAGCGTTGAAGGAATAGTGATCGAGGAGCCATTGTGATGTGAGGTTGGGGATAACTATGGAATAACGGCAAGTTCAGTGCCATTTAAAGTGCACCGCCGGCAAGTGGCACCAATCAGGCACAGTCTCCGGTCGGGAAAGCCAGAGGCAATCTGGCAATAATCACCATCGCATCAAAATCGATGCTCGGACATGGCGGCCTTAAAACCTGGATCAAGCGAAAAATAATGCCCGCTTGATTGGTCACGAGGTCATAGTAGTGGGCCTAGCTTTTTTGTTTTTTTTGTTTGGCTTTAGTGAAAGTATGTCTAAAAGATACATGAAATGAGGAGGGTGGGGTAGAGCTTAAAGTTGGCCGAATATAGGATTTCGTGAAAGCTGCACGGGAAAACGTGTTTATGGTTGCACTCTCGATGCTATTTATAATTAAGATGTAATTATTGCCGACAATATCAATTAAATCTATTGATATATGTGTTATATTTTGAAAGTGCATATGTCTGCCCATACAAATAATTTATTTCAATTACGCAATTACTCTTATGCCAATAAAATGTGGATTATATAGCAATTGTAATATTAAATACACTTTGGACCTATACGACTTAATATTGCCACGCCAGGCAAACAGTCCATTCGGATCTTGCTATAGGTGCCATCCTGATACAAGTTTTAGATTTGAAGCCCATCAATCGTTTTAGGGCCCAAAAATCAAAATGGGCCGAAATAGCATTTATCTAAAAGAAGGAGTCGTGGCTAGTTAAGTGCTTTGAATGAGATCCCATGGAAAAGCGACACCTGTGTGGTGCAGACAGGCCTAACGTGGTGCACAGGTTGAAAAAGTAGTGCCTTTTCGCAACATAAATAAAGGTAGGCGCGTGCGACCATAATTAAAGGAAAAAGAAAGATGCTATTGACGATGTGACACCATTATTGGACAGCAGAACCTATTCCCACCCGTGCTTTTGCAAAGATGCAAAACCCTTAAAGGCCATTTTAAGTACAGACACGTGCCGGTCTATAATTATTTTACAAATGTGAGACGTGGAACATCTATAGTCGTATAATTTATGAATATTGGGTTTTGCAGCTATACCTAACTGATATTCAAATCATATAAGCAAAAGCATCTATAAAAGGAATGATGCTTCCAGTTCTGGGTGCACGCCACTATTATTTCCTACTTTGCTAACATGGCGGAATTTGACCTATGTGCTCTCTTTTCCAGTCTTAAGGTAGGCGACGTATCGTCCAGCGATGAGCTAAAGAAACACATCCAGAGCGCCTCAAAGGAGCGGACCCCCCTGACGGAGCCGGGTGAGGGCCAGTCGATGGATATTGACGAAGAGGGCGGTCGCCAAGACCCTGGGATACTGTACCTCTACGTCGACTGCCCGACGATGATGCGATGCTTTTATGGAGGGTCTTTGCCCTACAATTCCAGGCACGGCGCGCTCATCACCAATCTTCCACCGTACCAGAAAGATGTAAGTCTCGGTGAGGTGTGCAGGGGGCTTAGGCAGGCATCAGGATTCTTTGGATACGAGGATGTTATCCGGAGCGCCTACTTCGCCGCACTTTCTGTCCCCGGGTACTTCGTCAAGCTGGATGGGCAGATGGAGCTAACTTCAACAAAGGGAAAGTCTCTGACCTTCGACCTTTATGCCAGCAACCAGCTCAGGCTCGAACCTGGTGCGTTGGTGAGGCATGGCGAATGCAAATTTGGAATGGAGTGATGGCAGTAGCTGTTCTGACGGTGCCCAGAGGCTGGAGGTGGTACCTGTTTCACGCTAGAAATATAAATGTAATAAACATCATGGATCTGGTTGATGTAACCTGCGCCATTGATGCACTTGTTCTTTTTTCTTCCGATGAATGGGTTGTTTGCTTGAAATGAAACCTGCCTGTTCGAGATTTGGTTATTACCTTTTCCATTTATGTTTTTAATTATTTGTGTATTAAAGAAAATAGTTCACATAGCCGCAATATATGACCGAAGCTGGCCCACAATGCCGCAATAGATGATTAATTTGTCAAACTTAGCTATCAATATCTCGATAGGAGTGCCGACATGTTTAAACCAGGCAAACTCGTTCTCCTTGAAAACTGATAATAAAGACAAGAAAATTAGCCCACTCTAAAAAGTCACATAGCAAATTCAACATAAAGAAACCAGAAGTCAGAGGAAAGACTTTTAATCCTTGATTATTTGAACAAAATAGCCGCAATACGCCAAAGTGTCGCCTTCATGATTGTTCAATAATTTCTGTAGCAAATGGAAAACGTTTTACAAACAATGTGGCCTTGGAGTAATAATCGGAAGAAAAGTTCATAAGTCAGATAATTTGCGTTGCTGACACTAGTGACCAAGCACCTTTAAATACCTCTGCTTCCCATGCATTTTGCCAAGTTAACCTAAACTGGCAGTTGAATGGCTCGTTATTTCGGCAGTAGCTCTCAACGGCTTCATGTCGATGATTTTCGTTTTATCAAGGAGCCCACTCGACTGAAGGCTCAGCTTGTTAATGTGGTGGAAACCTACAAGGCTGTACAAACAGAGACGTTAAAGTACTATATATCATCTGCAACTGAGCGTGTGGCTCATGTGGAGGCAGTCCATGTCGACAATGCAGAAATGGGGCTGCATCCGGCCGGGTTTAAGTATCCTCTGTCCTTCGTCTTTACCTCCCTGGCCGTGGCTAAAGCCTGCAAGGAGAACAAGCATCTCGTGTGCGAGGAGCATTTGGAGGGAGATCTGATATCGTGCGTCGTTCCTCCCTATCAGACAAATGTCTCTCTCGCTGCTTTAAGGGAGATCCACAATTCCGTTTCGGGAGGAGGGTACCTGGATCCAACAGACATGGATTATTTTGTGGCGATCTTGCCAGATGAAAATTTCGACTATCAGAGCTGCGAAATTGTCACCAAAAATGGCGGCGAAGGACTTTGCAAGATTTATAGCAGACAACTGGATGGGCCCTTAGCTTATGAAGCCATACTGGCAATTGGCAAGGTCCTGTTGGAATAGGGCAGTGCACCGCTTATCCAACGGGGGTTTCGATTATATTTCGTATTATCTTACATGACTTAAGATCATGCATGTTTCGCTTGTTCTCCCGTGTGTCGGTTACGTTATTGTGTTAAAATAACGGGATGATGCTATCAAGTGCTATTGTAAAATATGTTATATTTTGAATATCTATAATATAAGCGCTGTGTGCGCTCGATGGGCAGTTACATGATCATGATATATATTATTGGGTAATCAATCGCATTACAGTGGCGTGTGCTTATTGAAATAACATAATGATAAAATTATTTATTTAATATCTGATAACATATCAAAGGGTACAACGTGATAACAAAGACGGTGGATACAGCGTTTATTGGGATATCCGCTGGCCAGTTATACGTAAATAATACAGACAGAGTTTGAGAGAGCACGCAGATTGTAGCCAAGTTGAGTGACTTGCCGGTAGCACCGAAGCTAAGCTCAGGTGTTCCAAATTGACTGGCGTCGAGGTGACGAGCACGACGACCTTGCCGGACAATGCGGTCGCAGGGGACTCAAGGCGGGTGGCTTGTAACGGACCTTGTGCTTCTTGTTGTAGCTTTCGTTGACCATAACCATTGGGAAGGTTGCTGAACAACGGTAGCGCACCTTTTTCAAGCGAGGGTGGCAGAAGAACATATTTGCCCGTCGGCAGACGGCGGTGAGCATGACAGCTGCTAAGGGAGTTACTGGAATCGCGTGAGCGGTGAGCATGCCGTCCTGACTATCGGCGCCCAATCAACAGGACATCCTCAACATGTTTTCCAATTCCTTGAACCTATCTTTATAGCATTGATCTCCAACCGATCTCGATTGAGGCCAAATTTAATATTCAAAAGAGAGTTTAGTGGAAATGGAATATAATCCCGTGGCGGAAGAAGAGCCTTCAAAAATGGCAGTCCACTAGGACAGTCAATAATATCCAAAAAGCATTGAAATTGGGTTGGGCACGAGAGACTGACGCGGATGCCACTCGATTGCTAATGGAATGCTTCCTTTTCTAGCGTATCGAATTCATCGCTTCACTATATCCTTACCTGATTGGCTGAGCTGCGGGACCACCAATAACTTCCACTAATATCGAAAGTGTGGCTGCTTTGATTATGATGCTTTGTGAGAGGTTCTCTCCCCAATAAAGTCAAGTTGACAGATTCGGATACGCCCGGTTGAGATTTTATTTCATTTTTTATCTATTTCGCATCTCGAAAAGTTCGCAGAAATCAACAAGGAGGAGGCCAGGTGTTTAAATAGGTTCCAGCTGCTCTAAAGTGATCAGAAGAGAATTTACAGCTGGAGGAACAAAACACTAATCCTGCTAAAGCATGAGCATGGCAGATGAGTTGGAGCGTCAATTGGAAGGCATTTCTCTCGTTACAGTCCTGGGTCCGGATGTGAGGGCCGAGCTTGAGGCGGCGCTACGGGACTACCGCGATGATCTCGACTTCTGGAAAAGCAACGGTTACGCGGTGGCGGATCTCGATCAATCTGTGACGGTCGACAAGCTTCTTTTTATGTATATGGATGAACCAATAGCAGACTTGTGTGTAAAGAATCGCATCCTCGTTTGTAACAGTGGCAATTCAGTCGCGAAAATTACTTCGCTTCCACCATATCTGCCTGGGGTTACAAGGGCCGAGGCGTTTGAGAAACTTAACTCCATTGTTTGTGGAGGTGCTGCACCTGGATCTCTTCAATCTGCTTGTTGCGACTATTTCGTGGCGTTCCTCCCCAGCAATTGTTTTGAGAAGACCGGTGAGATATCGGTACGCACAGTGGACGGCGAGTGTGGCCCCTTCGATGTCTTTACCCGGCAGCGTCAGCCAGAGGATCAGAGCGATATGTTTTTTAAGTATGAAGAGATTGTATGTGCTGGAAAGAGTGTATTTTAGTTAATAATAACGTTAAATAAATTGTGGTATTCTGTGTAATTTACAGTATTACAGTTCTCTGTGTTTTTGTCTCATTATAATCAATAATATGTTTATTTTGTCACCTGATTTTTCGCTCTAAAAAATCACCTCAAAAAAAATTTGAATCGAAATAAGAACCATCAATTTCTCGTGGAGGAATATCGAAACTAACCATAAATCAACAATATAAGCCGAATATTGTAAGCTTAACGCATGAATTAAGATAGAGATACAAAGGTGATAGTATTGTTGTCACGGTACCGTGACTCTTATTTTACGCAAACGCCGGGAACATGCAAATTATTGCCGATTGAAATGAAAAGCAGATATTTAAGCTATCGTTTGAGTACCGCTCAAAAGTCAGTTTCATCCTGGTCGAGCCGAGTGCTATATTTGCCGCCGTGCAAAAAAGCCTTTCCAAGATAAAACGGAAAACGCAATTGAACTCTTCGATGAAAGAGATTCACTAGCGTCAGGAGGGCGATTGTCAGTCTCTTGAACTCTGCAAGGGAATTCAGGTCGTCAAGTGCAGCAGAATAGATCGCACCCCATGTCTTGAATTTTGTGAGGCCGAGGTCCCCCAAAAAGTCGAAATGGTTAAAAGGCCTCAGTAAATGATTGCGGGAGAGCTCAACCATGATTGGGAGTGTCATATCGGGGATTTGCGTGTCGGTAACAAATCGATAAAGCGTGTTTGGCCCATCCGTCATCAAGTAGCTCCATTGATGCATCCAAACTGGAAGAAGGTTTCCCCCCGTTCCCATCCCGCTGGGGATAACTCCTGAGAAGCTAGAAGAGATATCAGCGGGCTCACCGGAGAGCGCGCGCCTGGCTTCGGTCAAGAAAATTGCTTCTGCTTTTCGCCATCCGCCTACGACCTCCAAGGGATCAAGCGGGGGCCGCTCTGTCGAAATAAAGTCGTGGGGCCCGGCCAGTCGGACTGTGGCACCTATTACTTTATGCTCAACATTTGCAAGAGTTTGGTCATAAACAAGTTTTCCGATCGTCATAAGTTCGGGCATGTCTTCCTCGAAAACCTCAGCAAATTTGTTGACGGGAGCGCTCTCGTTTGTATCGCCGTATGTGAGGACGATTGACTGTCCTGGGGCATACAAATAGACCGCTCCTGGGTGGCGATTAACCATGTAGCTCTCTCCTGTGTGAGTGATCATCGTAGGCAATAAGAAGCCCGCCCCCGAAACGTTTGGATGAAGCGCGAAGCTGGTGACCGGCAGATGAGAGTAAACAAGATCCACCACTTGGGGATTTTGTTCCCTCATTAACCTCGCACGTATGGTGCGTCCAGCGACGTCGATTTCGATGTGGGGGGAGCGAGACATTTGAAGAACCTGGAGTTGCGGATTTTCTCAATGTCGAATTCACTTGAGCTTTGTTGGCTTGGAAGTGGAGAATATAAGGGTTGTTTGAGCAAGAGGCCCCGCATGCCAGCTTTGCTGAAATTTAAAAATGCAAAAAAGAGGGCCCCGCAATGCTCTAAATTATTCAGCCGACAACGTGCAATTTGCCAATTTACCTAACGAGCCACCTGCCTTCAGACCTACTGTTTGCTGCGCTGGAAGGGAAGTAGGTACGACGTCCCTATTAACGAATAGGTTTGACAGGATATATTCTAAAGTAATGTGCCTTCGTGCCTTCGTGCCTTCGTGCCTTCGTGCCTTCGTGCCTTCGTGCCTTCGTGCCTTCGTGCCTTCGTGCCTTCGTGCCCTCGTGCCCTCGTGCCTTCGTCTGTTTATAGCTTGCTTGATGTCAACCCTGGCTCGTGAACTCGTGAATGGGTTCCCTGGATTCTTCAAAAATTTAATTGTCCCAACTGAGTCTATATACGCTGTGTAACGCACCCACGTCACACGGAGCTATGCCCATTCTGCTAGTAAGGCCCATCGTGCCGTCATCATGCTCTCCGTCGTCACGTCTTGCCGCCTCAACGACGTCGACTTAAAGGGGTAGCCCGCCGACCTGTTGACTGGGTCGCCCCTTCTTGTGAAGCCAATTCGTCCGTCGTAACCCAGGCGACGCCCCTCCAAGCACAACGTCTGTTATGCAGCGTCAGCCATAACGGCATCGTGGATCTTGTGCTCTTCGATCTCCATGAACCCATGCTACCGAGCGCAGCACCCAAGATCCTGCTCCCGGCTCGAATGAATACGCACGTACGACTACCGCGTAAGAGAAATTATTCATTCGTTGACACGACGAATGAAAGTATTCATACATAGATGCATGGCAAGTTTGTATTCAGGTTGAAAGGGAGCCTTCTATGCCGTCCTCTGAAATATTGATCTTCGACGCTCCAAGCGTCGGAAAATCGTTCCGGGCCAAACTCTTGGCCCAGGACAACCCGGATGTCGTCGAGCAGGTTCTCGCCCAGCTTCCGCTGCAGAGCGTCCTCGGCCACGTCGTCATTTCCGGTGAAGCGATCTGGATGCCGACCCGTATCGTCCATCTCGGCCGCAGCAACATGGTTCAGCGCCATCCGGGCGCCGTCTATCTTTATGCGCCTGGCCAGACGATCTGCCTGACCTATGGAAAAATCACCGAGAGCGCGAACGTCAACAAGTTCGCTGAAGTTTTCGAGGAAGACCTCCCGATCCTCCAGGAACTTGGCGAGATCGTTTACGAGCACACCGTTGCTCTGCCGCGTCGCACCGTCATCGAAATCAATGTTCGGAGGGCCTGATCATGTCCGGGATCAAGAAGTTTGAAGGCAACTGGAAAGAAGCCAAGGCAATCATCGAAAAGGAAATCGATCGCGTCTGGTTCGAAGAGCCGACCGAAATCCAGAAGATTCGCTGGGGCGTGATCGATAGCGGCGCAGGTACGCGTGAGCAGTCCTTTACCGTTCTCGTGCACCTCGAAGCCTACATGATGCTCGTCGGCGCCGACGTGATGTATCGCTTCCTCAAGGTTTCGCAGTACGAAGACATGCAACTCGCCACGATGAACCGCCTGACCCGCGAGTTCCTCACCGGCACGTTCAACGTATTCGAGTTCATGACGGACCTCGGCCTCACGAACATGCATGAAATCGGCCAGATGTACTCCGATGCTCTCGATACGCTTGAGACGAAGGAGCAGTATGTCGAACTGACCGGGGCCATGATGACCTACGTCATCCGGATGCACCGCTGGATCCACTTCATCTTCCCGTGGAACCTCGGCGTTGCATTCCCGCACCGTCTGCCGGCAGAAGTTCAGACGATCAGCAAGCTGGTCATGGCGCTCTAAAATCCTCCCAGGACGCATAGGAACCCCGGCTTCGAGCCGGGGTTTTTCATTGTGCGCCCAGCATAGGCGCATTCTTGTGGGTGCAAGTCCCACCGTAAGCTGGTCATGGCGAGCGATGGCCGGCTTCACCTGATGGTGAACGAGGCCAAGAGCGCCGTTGCCAGCGTCTTCGGCCGCAAATTCCTCGGCTATGCCTTCCGGCGAGCCGGGGGTGTGGTCAAGCGACGGGTGGCCAGCAAGGCCATCAAGGCGTTCAAGGAGCGCATTCGCGAACTGACACCGCGCGTGACGGGGCGCTCCCTCAAAGCGGTGGCGGAACGGTTGCCGCATCTTCGTGCGCGGATGGAAAGCCTACTTCCGGCTGGCGCAAACACCGTCGGTCTGGCAAGCGCTGGACGAGTGAATGCGCCATCGTCTAAGGGCCGTCCAACTCAAGCAATGGAAACGAGGCGGGACGATCTTCCGGGAACTGATGGCAAGAGGAGCGAGGCTCGATGTGGCGCTGCAGGTGGCGGGAAACTCCCGTCGCTGGGCGCAACAGCGCCAAGCTCCTCAACACCGTCCTCACGATCAAATGGGCAGACCAACTCGGAATGCCCAGACTCGCGTAAACCTCAATCTCAAGAACCTCCCGGTGCGGACCCGCATGCCGGGTGGTGTGGCAGGGGCGCGATCACATCGATCGCCCCCTTTGCCGATTGGCCTATAGAATCGGACGTTGGCCCTTTCATGTTCTGCAAACCCGAAGCACGGTTGTGTCGGAAGAGCTGCGAGCGTCAAATACATCGGCGCAGCGATCAGGCAGCGGAGAGCTTTTTCACTTTGTCTCAGTCCACTTGTACGCCAAGACTAGTACCTGCCGGGATATTGACGCAGCCGTCCTTGTAGGCAAAGTCCTCGCTGACCTTCAGTGCCTCCTCGATCTCCTGATCGACGACGCCAGATTCCAAAGACCAAACGATGGAAACTGTCTGCCGTTGCGTCCCACCCAGTAATTGGGCAGCAGGAACACCAATCGATTGCCCTGCAATATCGGAGCAGGCCATTTCCAGTGCTGCTCTGGCAAAGGGATCGCCACGAACAGCCTTTCGCATCGCCAATGCGAACTCGGAACAATTCCGCGGATCCCGGCCAATGATGACGGGTGCGAGGTATTCCTGGATCACCATGCGCACAGACGAGGCGGATTCCTCACTCCAGCCGGCGCCGCCCGGGATGGATGCTTCACCAGCGCCCGATATTCCTTCATCAGTGCTGAGCCTGATGATGATCGAGTTCGCGCCATGCAACGGGCCAGAGCTGAGCGTATGATTGCGGCGATAGGGAATTCTTATCTCGTAGAGATCGACAGCGGTAATTTGCATGATCCCAATGTTCCCGTGTTTGGATGCCGCACCCCTTTCAAATGGCGAGGCGCCGTTCGAGATGCTGGAATGCTGACAAAACCAGCGTGTTGAAAACGAGATAGTAGATTGCGGCGACTGTCAGCGCGGGTAGGGGCTGAAACAGTTCGCTTGCGAGGCCCGACGCCAGTCCGGTGATGTCCATCAGCGTAATCAGAGAGGCCAGCGACGAGGCCTTGATCAAAACCACAAACTCGTTGCTTAGAGCGGGAAGCACGATGCGCGCTGCGTGGGACACGATGATGGACCGATAGAGCCGGAAACCCTTGAAACCGAAACTCCGTGCTGCAAGGATCTCGCCTTCAGGCACAGACATGATGCCTATGCGGTAAATCTCCGAGATATAGGCGCAAGCCTTAAGAGATAGGGCAATTATCGCACACCATAGCGGCTCGCGAAGGATCGGCCAGAAGATGCTTGATCGTACCGCACTGAACTGGCTGAGGCCGTAATAGAGTAGGAAAAGCAGCGCAATCATCGGAATGCAGCGAATGATTTCGAGGAAAATCCAGGAAAGGAACCTCGAAACGTTATTCCTACTCAGGCGCGCCATCACCAGAAAACATGCCAGCACGCATCCGATCACGATACCGCCAACTGCGACCCCGAGAGAGACCGGGATGCCGCGCGCAACTTCAGATGCGATCTCAAGATAGGTCATATGCCGGCCTCACACAGTGTAGCGGCGTTCAAGGACGGCAAAAATTCCGCCGGACGCGATGGTGATGATCAGGTAAAGTGCCGTGCAGAGCAGATAGAACAGGAACGGTTCTCCAGTCGATTCCGCAGCAACGGTGGTCGATCGCATCAACTCGGTGACACCCATGACTGAAATCAGCGACGCATCTTTCAGAAGTCCGATCCAAATATTGCCGAGGCCAGGCAATGAATAGCGAACGATATGAGGGAATAGGATCCGGCGAAACAGCATGAACGGAGGCATGCCGAAGGCTTCCCCCGCAAGAACCTCGCTTTGGGGCACGGCTGCGTAGGCCGTTCGAAACAGTTCGACGGCGAGGGCGCCGACAATGAAGCCCAAGGAGAGGAATGCCACCAAGATCACTGGTAGTTCCAACGGTGAAGGGAGGCCAGGGATCTGCGGCAGGGTGCGGATACCGGCGTTGAGCCCGAAGTAAAAGTAGTAAACGATGATGAGCTGCGGAACGCCGCGGACAATCGTCGTGTAAAGCTGCGTCAGGGAGCGCATAACTCCGGTAGGCCGGGCCTTGAAAGTGGCCCCCAGTCCGCCGATAACGAGACCGATCAGAAGCGAGCCCGACGCTAGGACCAATGTCATTAGCACTCCAGCCATCAGGAATGGAAGCCATTGGATCGCAAGTTGGAGATCTGGTTCGAGCCACGTCATTTTCGGTCTCCTCACGCGCAAGTCAGTCACACGCAAGGTCTCACGCCAATTAAATTGACTGAGTTTTCCATGACGTTGCCCAATCTGCGCCCACGCGGATTCTGGTGTCAGTTTTTTTCGCTTCAGGCAGGAGCGGAGGCCGTTGTTAAACGGCCTCCAGCATCTCGAAATTCGGTCGATTACTGGAGCCCGACCGGGCTCATGTCGATCCCGAAATGCTGCTCGGACAGCTTCTTGACAGTGCCATTGTCAACAAGCTTCTTGATTGCCGGATCGATCTTGTTCTTGAGCTCGGTGTTACCTTTCTTTAACCCGACCGCTACCGCACCGGAGCCGAACAGGTCGCCGCGCAAGCACGGCCCGACGAGTTCAAGGTCCGTCATGTTGTCGGACTTCTTGAGCGCGAGCAGGTTGTCCTTGGAGGCGAGCAGAATGTCGACGCGGCCAGCTTTGAGGTCGAGGTTACGGGCGGCCGGTGTCTTGTAGGGGCTCGTCGCCACGCCTGCGAGGTTCTTCGCGATAAATCGGGTCGACGTGCCGGACGCAAGCGTGCCGACCTTTGCGCCCTCGAACGCAGTCTTGAAGCGCGCCATGTTTGCCTCGAGGTTTGCGTCAGTCAAGATTTCGATCCGGTCTTCGAACGGAAGCTTCTTCTTTACGTCGGCATTCACAGAGGCGAATGAATAGCAAAGGGCGGCATAAGGCGTCGAGAAGTCAATGACTTCCTTACGTGCCGCAGTGACGCCGAGCGCATCGACGATTGCGTCGAACTTGCCGTCGTTGACAGCCGGGATCATTGCGTCAAAGGCCTGGGCAGTGAAGGTGCACTTCATCTTCAGTTCCCCGCAGACAGCATTCATGAAGTCTATTTCGAAGCCTTTCACGGCACCCGAGGGATCGGTGAGGTTCCAGGGCGCAAATCCGCCCTCGGTCACGACGCGAAGCTCGCCTTCCTGGGCCATGGCTGACGTTGCAACCGTCATCAATGCGGCAGTCAGGATTCCAGATAGTTTATTCATTTTCATTCCCCTTTCGTTGACTGGTGCTATGCGATGGAAAGAAACTTTCTCAAGGACGCCGGCTGGTCCGCCGAGAAAATCTCATTCGGCGTACCTTGAGCCCCGATCGAACCGCCCTCGCAGAAGATGACCTTGCTGGAGACGTTGCGAGCGAAAGACATTTCGTGGGTGACAACCAGCATGGTGGTGCCTGCTTCAGCGAGCTTCTGCATGACCTGGAGAACCTCTCCCACGAGTTCAGGATCGAGAGCCGAGGTTGGCTCATCGAAAAGAATAAGCGACGGGTTGATTGCCAGCGCGCGCGCAATCGCGGCTCGCTGCTGCTGGCCGCCCGAAAGTTGTTTCGGATAGGCGTCCTTAAACCTGGAAAGTCCGACGGTCTCCAGGAGCCCCAAGGCCTGTTCCTTACATTCCTTGGGGTCGCGTCTGTGGACATGGATCGGTGCCTCCGTGACGTTCTGCAGCAGCGTCTTCGAAGACCAAAGGTTGAAGCCTTGAAACACCATGCCGATGTGTTTGCGATGTTCGTAGATGCGGCGGTTTCTCTCCCGCTCTGAAAGCTTGGAGAAATTCGCGATGTCCACAGTCTCGCCGGCAAAGCTGATTTCCCCGGCGTCGGGCATCTCAAGGAGATTGAGACACCGCAGGAATGTCGACTTTCCAGATCCTGACGCTCCAATGATCGCGATGACATCGCCACGGTTGGCGGTAACGCTCAAGCCATGGAGAACTTTGTAGTCGCCATAGGACTTCGCGAATCCCTTGGCAGAAATAATGGTGGTCATCTTATAGCCATTCCCAGTGCGCCGATCCCGCGTAACACACGGGAGATCAAGGCTGAAACGATCTGTTTGAGGAGGGCGTGCGCGGCTCCCGGCGTTGCAAGCGGGACGAAACCGCTGCAAACAGGTTCATCAACGTCAGTGACGACCTCGCATGCGCAGCTCGGATCAACAGGGCCGGCCAGCAAGGATTCCAGCGAAAATCGCGTCGGAAGGAAGTTGAATTCTGGCGCGTCTATCGACGTCATTTTCTGTTCCCACTTCTTTTTGAATGAAATCTTTACAAGCAACTATTGCATGAATTAATTCATACGCAAGTGGCTTGGTGAAAGTTTCGGCATTGTTTTTTTCGCCTAATTCTTTGTCGTAACCCGCTGATTTCGTGGTATTTCAGGCCACTAGGCCTCCATCCGCTCGTTCCAACGCCTGTCAGGCCGAATTCAATTCCTCGTCATTGCGAGGTGGTCTGAAATGGCATGAAATCACGCCATTTCCGCATTTAGATTGCTGGTACTTCCGCGTTCTCAGTCGGAGTAGCCGTACTGTTCCTTTGCTGCCGCAAGCGAGATCCTTTCCTCGCGAAGATCCTTTTCGATCTTCGCGCGCGAGCGTTCAGATGCAGGACCATAGCCTCCGCCGGACGCAGCAATCATCGTGACCGTGTCGCCGGATTTCATTTTTCCGCTACGCTTGGTCAACTTGTTGCCACTGCTGAGCTCGACACGGCAAACCTGACCGGGCTGGCCGCCATCGATTCCAAAGGGTGAGAGAATGGCATTTGTACCGCCGGCATGGACAACTGCGTCGTGGCCGAGAACGCGCACGGTTCGACGGAAGCACATTCCTCCGCGGCTTCGGCCTGGACCGCCGGAATCCTGCACAAACTCGTAGCGTTCGACACGGAGAGGAAACTCCAGCTCCAGTGCCTCGACCGGGAGGTTGCCGGTGTTCGTCGTATGGACCTGGGTGCCGTCCATGCCATCAAGTGCGAAACGAGCTCCCATGCCGCCGCCGTTCATATCGTTGTAGACATAGAAGCGGCCGGTGCGAGGATCAGTTCCGCTGATTGTAACCAGGCCGCCGCCAGTGCAAGCTGCCATGACCTGCTCCGGGATGGCCGGCTGGAGTGCGGCAAAGACCATGTCGATGATACGGGTCGAAAGGTCGGTTCGGCTGTAGACCGCTGCGGGTTCCTGAGCATTCAGGATGGAGCCCGGCTCTGCGGAAACGCTGATGGCTCGGTGGAAGCCCGAGTTCGGCGGGACATCCAGATCAACCAGCGTCTTGACGCAATAATAGAGCGTTGCAAGCGTCGCTGTGATGACCATGTTGATCGGAGCATCGACTTGCTTGGGATTGTTCGAGAGGTCGAAGTGGATTGAACCGTCCTTGATTTCGACCACGACATTGAGATCGAGGATGTCGTCGATAAGGTTCGTGTCGAAGCGCGAGCTGTAGCGATAGGTTCCGTTCGGGATGCGTTGCAGGCTCTCACGGGTCTTTCGCTCTGCGTAATCCATGATCTCGGCTTCGACCGCCTTGACCGTGGCCAGTGAATAGCGCTCGCAAAGCGAACGATAACGCTGAATTGCGAGGCGATTTGCGGCCATCTGGGCGGCGAAATCGTTCTTGCGCTCGCGTGGAACCTGGCAGTTCAGCAGGATCAAATCCATGACGTCCTGCTGTAGCACGCCCTTGCGGTAAAGCCGGATCGGCGGGATACGCAGGCCTTCCTGAAAAATGTGTTTGTGGCTTCGATCGACGAAGTCCGAATGGTGGGCGAGGTTGGTGGCCCAGCCGACATAGCGACCGTCGATGAAGATCGGTTGCATCAAGACCATGTCATTCAGGTGCGTGCCGCCACCGCGATAGGCATCGTTTCCGATGAAGACGTCGCCGTCTTCCAGGCTGTCGATATCGATGTGCTGAAGGACGTAATTGCCAATCCCGAGCAGAGAGCCGAGGTGGAACGGAATGCGCTCGGCCAGCGTAACCAGATCGCCCTTCTCATTCAGAATCGCCGTCGTGCAGTCCTCGCGTTCCTTGATGTTGGTCGAGAACGCCGTGCGGATGATTACGCTGCCCATCTCGTCGACGACGGATTGCAGGTATTTGGAAATGACTTCGGTGGTGATCGGGTCAATCTTGCTCATAGTACCTCCTCGCATCAACCGGCTTTGACGATGACGTTAGACTGACGATCAATGACGGCGCTCTGGCCGTTCAGGATGTAGATCGTCGTGTCCATCTGCTCGATGACGCAGGGTCCTGCGATCTCGACTTCTTGCGGCAGCTCGGTCTTTGCATAGACGGGGGTGCGGTAGGATTTCATGTCGTAGATATCGAGGATATCGCGGTATTCGATGGCATTGATGGCAGCGTCCGCCTTCGGCGCCGAAACGCCCTTGGCTTCCAAGCCGAGTGTCTCGAAGGCCTCAGCACGAACTGCGGTGATCTGAATGCCTTCTTCCGGAATCGTATATCCGTAACGTTCCTGGTGCGCGTTCGTGAAGGAGGCGACAAGTTCTTCGTAGCTGGACTTCCCGCTCGCGTCAGCGATAGGGATGGTCAGTTCGTACGCCTGACCGGCATAACGGAGATCGACGGCCACGTTGACGTTTCTAAGCTCAGTAGCGATCGACTCGTCCTCGAACCATTTGGCAGCGAGCTGCGACAGTTCTGAGAATTGTTCCTGTAGGCCGTTCACGGAGGTCGGGCTCAGGGCGTGGTAATGCGTACGCACGAAGTCCATTCGCAGACCGCTGGTCAACAGGCCGACGGCGCACATGACGCCCGGATACGCTGGAATGATCAGTTCCTTGATCTCCAGCTCCCGGGCCAGGTAGCCTGAATGGACAGGTCCGGCTCCGCCGAAGGAGAACAGCGAGAAATCGCGCGGATCAAGGCCACGCTCGACGGTCATCGCCCGGATGGCGTTGACCATATTGGCCGTCACGACTTGAAGGATACCGGCTGCTGCACGCTCACCACTAATTCCGAGGCTTTCGCCGAGACGGACGACGGCAGCGCGTGAGGCTTCGGCGTCGATCTTCATGCGACCGTTCAAGAGATGCTTCTGGTTGACGATCCCAAGCGCGACGTTGGCATCGGTGACGGTCGGTTCCAGATTGCCGAGATTGTAGCAGACCGGACCGGGATTGGCGCCTGCGCTGCGTGGACCAACCTTCATCAGGCCGTGGTCGTTACGGGCAATTGAGCCGCCACCTGCACCGACCGCATGAATGTCGATCATTGGGATCTTGATCGGGAAACCGTCAACATTCGCCATCGGCTTGTAGCGCGGGGAAAAATTGCTGATCACCGAAACGTCGGCGGACGTGCCGCCCATGTCGAATGTGATGAGGTTGCCCTTGCCGATCCGGCGGCCGATCTCGACCGCGCCTATAACGCCGGCAGACGGGCCGGAAAGAACCGTACGGACGGGCTGGTTCGCAGCAACGTTTGCCCCGATCAGGCCGCCGTTGCTCTGGGTAATCATGATGCCAGCCGGAACCATTTCCTTGAGGTTGCCCTGGAGGCGGTCGATGTAGCTGCGCATGATCGGACCGAGGTAGGAATTCATCACGACGGTAGATGTACGCTCATATTCGCGGAATTCCGGAACGACGTCCGATGAAATGGAGATGAAGACGCCAGGCAGTTCCCTTTCGAGGATCGCCTTTGCCTGCTGTTCGTGTTCGGGATTGAGGAAGCTGAAGAGGAAGGAGATGGCGACCGCCTTCACCTCGGACGCCCGGATCTTGTCGGCCAGCGCGCGAACCTCATCCGCATCGAGCGGCTTCAGGACGGTTCCGTCGAACTGCACACGCTCGTTGGCCTCAAAACGAAGATCGCGCGACACGAGCGGTGTGGGGCGCATTGTCTGCAGATTGTAAAGCTCAGGACGCCGCTGGCGGGCGATTTCCAGGACGTCGCGAAAGCCGGCTGTCGTGATCAGCGCGGTTGGTGCGCCGCGGCGCTCGATCAACGCATTGGTTCCAACTGTTGTGCCGTGACCGAAGAAGCTGAATTTTGGTGCAACTCCATCACGCTCGTTCAAAAGCGACGCCATGCTGTTCGCTGCGTCGGTGATCCCGATAGACGGGTCCACCGGCGTGCTGCTGACTTTCCATACGGTGAAGGTGCCGGTCCGCTCATCAAGAGCGCAAATGTCGGTAAATGTACCGCCTGAATCGACGCCAATTCGATATGTGGATTGCTTAGCATCTGAGTTTGTCATGCTCTTCACGCGTTCCCCGGTAGCTGTATAATGACCATGATTGGCGCCAATCATGGTCGCTTAAAATGTAGCTGTCAATGGTCTCAATTTGAGGTATTGGATAAATTATGATGAGCAGGCGATTCAGACGATGCGAAGCGTGAAATTGAATAGTGAGAACACCGGAGCCGGTACAAAAGATCTCGCACTGCAGATCGAGCGCGACATCAACATAGGGCGAGTTAGCCCTGGCTCCTGGTTGAAGCAGATTGATCTGGAAAAGACGTACGGCGTATCACGCTTGTCGGTCAGGCAGGCGCTGGAGCGCCTGGCTGAGCGTGGGCATGTGGAGCTCTTCCCGAACCGTGGTTATCGAGTGAAGGAATTCGATCTCCAGCGCTTCAACAACATCATCAATATCAGAGCGGTGCTTGAAGTCGCTGCGGTGGAGATGGTTGTCGGCACGATCGACGCCAAAAGTCTGACGGAACTGCGGTCGTTGGCGGACCAGTTTAAGGCTGCCGTCACGACGGGTACGTCGGCCGATCAGGAAACCGCCAATCGCGCATTTCACCAAGAACTGCTCCGGACCTGCAGTAATCGTGACATTGTGGAACTGATCTTTGACCTGCGCGACCGCATTCCTGTCGCGGTGCAACGTGAAAAGAACAATGCGCCCATGCTTCATCGCTCTGCGGAAGAACATTTCGAGATGATCACCCTTCTCGAAAAGGGGGATCGCTCAGGCTTGGCAGCGCTCGTCCGCCGACATGCGTTGGGTTCGCTGTTGCCCCACGGTTCTTGATAGACGATCGTTACAGCAGAAGAGATGAGCGCCTAGCGTTGGGTGCGTGCCTGAAACATGCTCAAACTCGGGTAAATCGGGGCTTTCGTCGACTATGCGTTTTGCGTTCGAAACAAAACGGGTCTATACGTTAGCTTGAATCCTGAATATTTTGATACATTAAGACTCCTGGAGGTCTTTCGTGACGGAAGACAGTGTTGCGATTATCGACGAGGACACGGCCGCTGCCTCGTCCAGCCTGCAGCCTGCTGATCGACAAGCGCTGCGCGCCGAGATCGAGCGAAGGTCGGCAGGTCAGCGGTTGACGCCGGCACATCGTCGCATTGCCCAGCAGATGATTGAGAACAGTGCTCAACTTGGCTTCCTGTCCAGCATGGAACTGGCCGAACTGGCGAATGTCAGCCAGCCATCGGTAACCCGCTTTGCGGTCGCGCTCGGGTTCGATGGATATCTTGAAATGCGGAAATTCTTGCGGACCGCACAGCCTGGCCCGGATGTTCCTGCAGAGGGACAGTCTAACCGGTACCAAGCCGCATTACTGGCCGAGGCTGCTAACCTGACGGAGCTCGCCCAAGGTTTTGCGAATGAGGAGGCAATCGATCAATTTGGTAAGGCATTGGCCGCGTCTCGCCCACTTGCCGTCCTCGGCCTGCGAGCATCGGCGGGTCTCGCCACGCAGTTTGCGTATTTCGCCGCGAAAGTTCACCCAGATATTCGTTTACTCGCATCCGGCGGTTCACTTATCGAGGATCAGATTGAACAATGCTATGCGGCCGGCGGGCGCACGATGCTCGTCTTCATGATGCCGCTTTATCCGCGCGAGACTTTGAAAGCCGTTGAACTTGCGCGTAACGCCGGGATGAAGATCGCGCTTGTCACGGATGCCGGGTTTACAGATCACGAGGGAATTGCCGACTACCTGCTGACGCCAAGGGTGAACAGTCGACTGGTATTCGACTCTCACGCGGCGGCCTCGGCCCTGGTTTCAGTGCTCTTGGACTCGATGTGCACCAATATGAATGGTGCTGCGCAAAAGCGACTTGACGCTATTGATCGCTCGTCGAAACGTCGCAAGGTGTTCGCGAACTAGCAGGTAGGTATAAAGTCCGTTGGTAGCTCGGCCGCGAAATACGGCCGAGCTTAATCGTATCAAGACCCTGGTTTTCTGACACTTCCTAGGCCAACCGTCTTGTCGACGATTACCAACAGAATGACCGAGGCGATGATGAGGATCGTCGACATCGCCGCGACGAACGGCTCGTATTCATATTGCAGATAAGCCCGCAACTGCAGCGGCAGTGTCGTCCAGTCCTTGTTCGCAAGGAAAACCGAGACCGTGTAATTGTTCCAGGACAGCACGAATACGATGATCAACGAGGGGATGATGCTCGCCTTTAGGAGAGGGAGCGTCACGCGACGGAGTGCCTGAGCCGGCGTTGCGCCGACGCTAAGTGCCGCTTCCTCGAGGCGAACGTCAAAGTTCTCCATCTGAGCCATCACGTTTCTGACGGGGTAGGGAATTGTCACGACGATATGAGCCGCTAGCAAGACCCAGATGTTGTTACCAATCCCCATAATAAAGATGATCTGGAAGAGCGCGAGCGCGACGATGACGGCTGGAATGAACAGCGGCGACATGAGTAGCGAAGAGACGATCGGCTTCGCTGCCCCGGTGTAGCGCTGCAGGCCTATCGCAGCCAAAACCCCGAGAGTTGTCGTCGCCACTGCGGTGATCACCCCAAGGATCGTGCTTGATACGGCCGCCGATAGAAAGTCGGGCTTGTCGAAGATAGTCCCATACCATTTGAGCGTAAAACCTTGGGGTGGGAAGACCATTGAGGTCGGATTGAAAGACACCGCAATGAGGATCAGCAGCGGCGCAAGCAGGAAGGCAAAGAACAGCACTGTTCCTATGTACCAAAGGGACGTGCCCAAGAGAGTTTTCTGCATCTGGATCCCTCGTTTCTAGACTGCTGGGCGCTGCCGGTTGGCGGAATGGATTGCCCACTGGTACGCCGCGAGCATAACCATTGTGACGATAAGCAGGATGACCCCGATCGTCGCCGCGAATGGAAGATTGTTCGAGACCGTCGCCGTTTCATAAGCCGCAACGCTCATGAATCTTACACGACCGCCGCCAAGCAGGATTGGCACGACGAAAGACTCGACATTGATGCCGAACGCCAGGACCGATCCGGCAAGAATGCCGGGCATGCTGAGCGGGAGCGTGACGCGGCGAAACGCCTGTACCGGAGGAGCGCCCACCGTCATGGCCGCATGCTCAAGCTGGCGCGGGATGGATTGCAGTACGCCATAGATCGACATGACCACGAATGGGACTGCGACCTGGATCATGCCGATGATCACGGATGTCTCGGTATAGAGGAGAGCCAAAGGACGGTCCGTGATGCCGATCGCGACAAGGAACTGGTTCACAGGGCCAGTGCGGCCGAGAACTACCATAAGGCTAAGGGTTCTTACGACCAGATTGACCCACAGCGGCAGCATTACCAGCAGGATCAGCCAGGTTTGAATGCGCGGCTCGGCACGAACAATCAGAAATGCGCCGAGATACCCGATGACGACGGAAAAAGCCGTCGCAATTGCAGCCATCCGGATCGTACGCCAGAGCAGATCGTTGAGGTAATAGCTGTCGCCGAGAAACCGAGCGTAGTTCGACAGGGTGAATGCATTGAGCACCTCACCAGTGGGGCCCGATCCCATAAAGCTGAGAACAAAGACCCAGATAAGCGGCAGAATGAAGAAAGCGGCGAGAATTGTGATCGCCGGCAAAAACAGGATGCCGGGCTTTTTCATTGGCTTCTCCCTTCATTTGGAAGCAGCCTGGCGATACAGTTGATTGCGACCGTATCGCCCTCGGCGAGTGCGGCATCGCCGCTGTGGCGCTTGACGCGCATTTGTTCATCGCCGACACGAACGATGTAGTCGCTCGACTGGCCAAAGAACATCAATCGCTCGACGGTCCCGCGCAGAGCCTCCGGATTGAGCTGGCTCTCAAGCTTGCTCAACGAAACCCATTCGGGACGGACAAAAGCAACGGCCTTGCCGGCCGCTGCGGGCACATCCGATTTCACGGCAACCGCGTTTCCACCATCCAGTACCAGCTCATTGCTGCCGGTGACTTCCCCCTTGAAGAAGAAGGCTTCTCCGACAAAGCGCGCGACATATTCCGAAACCGGCTTGTTATAGATGTTGTCCGGCGTGTCGAGCTGCTCGATGACACCTCTGTTCATCACGACAACGCGGTCTGAAAGAGACAATGCTTCTTCCTGGTCGTGCGTGACGAAAACAGTTGTCAGTCCAAGCGTGCGCTGGAGTGCCTTAAGTTCCACCTGCATATCCTGTCGCAGGTTCTTGTCGAGCGCGCTCAGCGGCTCATCCAGAAGCAAGACATCGGGTTTCAAGACAATTGCTCGCGCAAGCGCTACGCGCTGCTGCTGCCCACCGGAAAGCTGCGATGGAAGGCGGTCAGCGAGGGCCTCCAACTGAACCATCCGCAAGGCTTTGGTCACACGCTGCTGAAGCTCGTCCTTCGGCGTTTTTCGCAGCTCAAGGCCCATGGCGACGTTTTTGAAGACAGTCAGGTGAGGCCAGAGAGCGAAGTTCTGGAAAACAAAGCCGATCTTGCGTTTCCAGACCGGATCGTTGGTCACTTGCTTGCCGGCGATCACGATGTCGCCGTCAGTGGGGCTCTCGAGGCCGGCAATAATTCGCAGCAGCGTGCTCTTGCCGCAACCGGATGGACCAAGGATCGAGAGAAACTCGCCTTCCCGTACATCGAGATTGATATTGTTGAGCGCCTTGAAGTCGGCCCAACTCTTCGAAATATTTTTTACGCTGATCTCACCCATTGCGTCACCACTTTCAGTATAGAAGGAGCCCGGCGATAGGTTCGCCGGGCGATAGTTTCAATTAACGGGCGACGACTTCCTTTTCCCAACGCTCTTTCCAGGCGTCCATCTTCGGTACGATTTTCTTCCAATCGGAGATGAGGAGAGAGTTCACAACCTGATCACCGTAGGGCACGTCAACTCCAGCCAGATCGAGGCCCGCGCGGGCAGGCGTGTAGCCAAGGTCCGTCGCATAGGTCTTCTGGCTTTCAGCGGTGAGCAGGTGATTGACAAACTTCATTGCGAGCGCGGTGTTCGGGCGTCCCTTGACGACATGGACGGTCGAAACCAGCCCGATGGCGCCTTCGGAGGGTACGGCAAAGTTCAGGGCCACGCCCTGCTTGTTGGCCCAGTCGACACGGCCGCGCAACCAGCGCGCCATCACCACTTCGCCCGTCCGGAACAGGTCGAGCAATTGAGGGTGCTGGCTGTAGAAGACGTTGATGTGTTTGCCGAGCTCCGCCATCTTCTTGAAGCCAGGATCGATGTTGTCCTCGCTGCCGCCGTTGAGCTTGGCCATCAGCACCAGAAGCTCAATGTTTGCGGCGTCGAAGCCGGCAGTCGTCACGGCGCCGGAATATTGATCCTTCCAGAGATCAAGCCAGGAGGTTGGCGCTGGATTGACGTCCTTCTGATTGTAAGCGATCCCGTACTGACCGAAATTGGTGATGACACCATATTCGGAAAAACGGGCCTTTGGATAAAGATTGGCGAGATTGGTGACGATCGAAGGGTCGAGTTTCTCGAAAGCGCCTTGTGCCTCGCCGCGGTAAGCCCACGCCATGTCGGCATGTACGACATCGAGCTCTTTCGCCATCGCCTTTGCGAGGCCGTCTGCACCCGAAGCGGGCACGAACGTCACCTTGACGTCATTTTCCTTTTCGAAAGATGCGATGTTTTTCTTGATCGCGTCGGTGTAAGCGCCACCGAAAGCGCCGACAACCAGTTCCTTGGACTGCGCAAGCGCCGAACTGGCGAGCGCGAGTGAAATAGCCGCTGCAGAAAGTAGTCTCTTCACGTGAGTTCCCCTTATTTTGCTGGGTTGCGGATTTAATGTATGAAGATTTCATAAGAATAGCAAGATGAAAACTTTCATACATTGAGTGGTGGCAAAATGCCATTCTCCGCGTCAAGGAACCTTGAGAGCGGAGGTGGCCTTCAGCTATTCGAGGACCTTTCTCCTGGAATTTCTGTTCAGGCCGCAGTTGTCAAAGCTTAGCGAAGAGCTCGTTCATGACAGTCTTGAACCGCTTTTGAAGCTGATCGCGGGACCGGTGGCGACCGTCTGCCACCAGCTTCTCCCCTCCAACCCAGACGCAATTCGGTTTTGGGCTCCCGGCGAAAATAAAGTGGTCGAGCACCGATTGCTCATTCAGCCAGGGATGGTCGGTTGCCGCCAAGGAAATGAAATCGGCGGGTGAGCCGGACGCTATACGAGAGGTTGCCGCAAGGGCGCGGTTACCTCCCTGGAGAGCGAGCTCGAACAATCTTTGGCCGGTCGATGCGCCGGGATTTGCGATCACGTTACGACTGCGGTTTTGCAGCCGTTGCGAATACTCCAGCATCCGTAATTCCTCAGACATGCTGATCAGTACGTTGGAGTCTGACCCCACCCCGAGGGTGCCACCAGCCGCAATGAATTCTTCTGCGCGAAAAATCCCATCGCCGAGGTTGGCCTCCGTTATAGGACACAAGCCTGCGACGGCTCCGCACTTTGCAATCCCGTTGACTTCACGGTTCTCGAGGTGTGTTGCATGGATAAGGCACCAGCGCTGATCGACCGGAGCGTTTGCTAGCAGCCATTCAACCGGACGCGCGCCCGACCATGCGATACAGTCTTCCACTTCCTTTGTCTGTTCCGCGACGTGGATGTGGATTGGTCCGTTGCCCGCGAGAGGGAGGATAGCGCTCAGTTCATCCGGTGTAGCTGCACGAAGACTGTGTGGCGCGATCCCGAGTTGCATGCCGGGGAGGCGGTTCTGGATTGCGCGGCACGCATCAAGCAGCCTGTCGAAACTGTCAACCGAATTGATAAACCGGCGTTGTCCTTCGGACGGTTGAAGGCCACCAAAGCCGGAATGGGCGTAAAAGACAGGCAGCAATGTCATCGCGATGCCCGTTTGCGTAGCCGCCGCGCAGACCCGCTCGGCCATTTCTGCGATGTTGGAGTATTCGCCGCCGTTCTGATCATGGTGAAGGTAGTGAAACTCACCAACCCGTCCGAACCCGGCTTCCAGCATTTCCATGTAAAGCTGGGCCGCAACGGCCTCAACCTGGTCCGGTGTCATGGACAGCGCAAAGCGGTACATCACTGTCCGCCAGCTCCAGAATGTATCGTTTCCGTTGCTTCGCAGCTCGGTGAGCCCGGCCATTGCACGCTGGAAGGCGTGGCTGTGAAGATTTGGCATCGCCGGGACTAGAAATGCATGTTTTTCGGCCCTGGCATCCGGCTTCGCACGCTGGGCTTCTGCCGAGATTATTCGGCCCTCCTCCACGACAATCTCGACGTTCTTGGCCCATCCGGATGGGAGTAGGGCGTGATCTGCGTGAATGATTTTCATGATCTTCTTTCGATGAATGAAATTTTCCATCTTGTTTGGTGAGTGAATATATATATACATAATCGAAACGAGCAACCACTTTTTGAATGATCGGAGCCTCCAAGTTGATACGCATTTGGATAAATGCACGCGTCTATCCGGCGATCGCAGGTGCCGAGATAATCAACGATGCAGTCATCGTCGCAAAGGAAGGGCGGTTGACCTTTGTCGGACCCGCGAGCGCCCTTTCTATTGACGATCGGGACGCGGAGACGATCGACTGCGGAGGCCGCTTGATCACTCCGGGGCTTGTCGATTGCCACACGCACATCGTGTTCGGTGGTGATCGGGCGATGGAATTCGAGATGCGGCTTGAAGGCTCGACCTACGAAGAGGTCGCGCGCGCAGGTGGCGGTATCGTCTCGTCGGTCAAGGCGACCAACGCGCTTACCGTCGATCAGCTGGTACAGGCCTCCCTGCCGCGGGTCGACACACTGCTGTCAGAAGGCGTCTCGACGCTGGAAATCAAGTCAGGCTATGGGCTCACCATCGAGGGCGAGCTAAACATTTTGCGGGCCGCCCGCGCGCTTGAAAAGGTCCGCCCCGTCCGCGTCGTCACGTCCTATCTTGCAGCCCATGCGACGCCACCGGAATACAAAGGTCGGCACGCTGACTACATCGCAGACGTCGTACTGCCGGGCATGGACAGGGGGCACGCCGAAAAACTGATCGACGCCGTTGACGGCTTTTGTGAGGGCATCGCCTTCACCGTTGACGAGATGCGTCGGGTCTTCAACCATGCCAAGGTGCTTGGCATACCGGTCAAGTTACATGCTGAGCAGCTCTCTAACCTTGGCGGTGCCAAGATGGCGGCATCTTACGGCGCGCTGTCGGCAGATCATCTCGAGTATCTCGACAAAGAAGGCGCCGAGGCTATGGCGAAGGCCGGGACAGTCGCCGTCATCCTGCCCGGCGCTTTCTACGCGATCAATGAAACCCGCAAGCCGCCGATCCAGACACTGCGTGATGCCGGTGTGAGGATGGCAATCGCTACCGACTGCAACCCGGGCACGTCGCCGCTGACCTCATTGCTCCTGACGATGAACATGTCAGCAACGCTGTTTCGATTGACGGTTGAAGAGTGCATTTGCGGCGCGACGCGAGAAGCGGCGCGAGCCTTGGGCATCCTCGACACAACCGGCACGCTGGAAGTCGGAAAATCGGCTGACCTTGCCATCTGGAACATCGAACGCCCCGCCGAGCTGGTCTACCGGATCGGCTTCAATCCCCTTCATTCACGCGTATTCAAAGGTAAGCAGGTATCAACATGACGATTGTCCTCCGCCCCGGCAGTGTTCCGCTCCACCACCTCGCAGACATCTACTGGAACAATGGTTCCGCCAAGCTCGATCCGAGCTTCGATGCAGCCGTTCTAAAAGGTGCTGCCAGAATTGCCGAAATTGCCGCCGGCAACGCTCCAGTCTATGGGATCAACACGGGTTTTGGAAAGCTCGCTTCGATCAAGATCGATGCGGCTGATCTGGCAACACTCCAGCGCAACCTGATCCTGTCCCATTGCTGTGGCGTAGGAGCACCGCTGCCTGAAAATGTCGTACGTTTGATCATGGCGCTGAAGCTGATCTCGCTGGGACGCGGCGCGTCAGGCGTGCGGATCGAACTCATCCGCCTAATTGAAGGCATGCTCGAAAAGGGCGTGATACCGGTCATTCCCGAAAAGGGGTCGGTAGGAGCATCTGGGGATCTTGCGCCGCTTGCTCATATGTCGGCAACAATGATGGGCGAAGGGGAAGCCTTTTACCAAGGCGTCCAGATGCCGTCCAAGGACGCCCTCGCGAAAGCAGGTCTCTCGCCGGTCGTACTCGCCGCCAAGGAAGGGCTGGCGCTGATTAACGGCACACAGACCTCGACGGCGCTTGCTCTGGCCGGTCTGTTCCGCGCCCACCGCGCCGCTCAGTCGGCCCTCGTCACCGGCGCCCTGTCGACCGACGCTGCGATGGGATCTTCGGCACCCTTCCATCCCGATATTCACACCCTGCGTGGCCATAAGGGACAGATTGATGCAGGTAGCGCTCTGCGCAATCTGCTCCAGGGTTCCGAAATTCGCGAAAGCCACATCGAGGGCGATGAGCGCGTGCAGGATCCCTATTGCATTCGTTGCCAGCCTCAGGTGGACGGCGCATGCCTCGATCTGCTTGCTTCTGTCGCACGCACTTTGGAAATTGAAGCCAATGCCGTGACTGACAATCCCCTCGTTCTGTCGGATAATTCAGTTGTTTCCGGCGGTAACTTCCACGCCGAGCCGGTCGCGTTCGCGGCTGACCAGACAGCTCTCGCCGTTTGCGAAATCGGTGCGATCGCTCAGCGCCGTATCGCGCTTCTGGTCGATCCTGCCCTCTCGTATGGCCTTCCGGCCTTTCTCTCGAAGAAGCCGGGACTGAACTCCGGCCTGATGATTGCCGAAGTAACATCCGCGGCGCTCATGTCCGAGAACAAGCAGATGTCGCATCCGGCGTCCGTTGATTCCACGCCCACCTCAGCAAACCAGGAAGACCACGTTTCGATGGCCTGCCATGGTGCACGCCGCCTTCTGGCGATGACGGACAACCTGTTCGGCATCCTTGGTATCGAGGCACTCGCGGCCGTCCAAGGCGTAGAGTTGCGCGGTCCGCTCAAGACGAGCCCTGAACTGGAGAAGGCGGCGGCTGTCCTGCGTTCGGCTGTCCCGGTCCTCGAAGATGACCGCTATATGGCGACCGATCTGAAGGCGGCCATTGAGGTCGTAGCCAGCGGCGCACTGGTTTCTGCTATCTCGTCCGGCATCCTTCCAGTCCTGGAGGCTTAAGCGATGGAGGTCTGCGAGGTCCGTCAGGGAACCTCTCCGGTGGTTATCGGCCTGCCGCATACCGGAACAGAGGTGCCCGCTGCCATATGGGATCGTCTGAACGACACCGGGAAGACGTTGGCCGACACCGATTGGCATATCCACGAACTCTACGATGATCTGCTCGCAGATGCCACGACGGTTCGTGCAACATTCCATCGCTACGTGATCGACGCAAATCGCGATCCGGAAGGAACCAGCCTCTATCCCGGCCAGAACACCACGGGACTGGTTCCCACAACTGACTTTGACGGAAAGCCCATCTGGAAAGATGGGCTTGAGCCAACCGCGCAGGACGTCGCGGATCGCTTGGCGACATTCCACGCTCCATATCACGCTGCGCTGCTGGCGGAGATCGAGCGCGTAAAGGCGATCCACGGCGTCGCGATTGTCTACGACTGCCATTCGATCCGGTCGCACATCCCGTTCCTGTTCGAAGGTGCTCTTCCGGACTTCAATATCGGAACTGACAACGGAACGACCTGCGACACACGCGTCGAGGCAGCCGCTGTCAATGTCGTCAGAAACGCCGACGGCTATTCGCGCGTGCTGAACGGTCGATTTAAAGGTGGGTGGACAACCAGACACTACGGAAAGCCGCATCTTGGGGTTCACGCAATCCAGATGGAGCTTGCCCAGTCGACCCACCTCGCCGAGGAAGCACCACCTTTCGCCTATGACGAAGCCAAGGCTGCCCGTCTGCGTGTCCATCTCAAAAACATTCTCACTCAGATCGAGCGCATCGCGCCCGATCTCAAGAAATAATCGGGAGCAATATGCAATGACCAATCCACGTCACAATATCCGCGAAATTCGCGCGCCCCATGGTTCCGAGCTCAATGCAAAGAGCTGGATGACCGAAGCGCCACTGCGCATGCTGATGAACAATCTCGACCCCGATGTCGCCGAGAACCCGCACGAGCTGGTCGTCTATGGCGGTATTGGCCGCGCCGCCCGCACCTGGGCTGATTTCGACCAGATCGTCGCGACGTTGAAGACGCTGACCGAGGAAGAAACGCTGCTCGTCCAGTCCGGCAAGCCGGTCGGCGTGTTCCGCACCCACAAGGATGCACCGCGCGTTTTAATCGCCAACTCCAACCTCGTGCCGCATTGGGCGACCTGGGATCACTTCAACGAGTTGGATAAGAAGGGCCTTGCCATGTACGGCCAGATGACGGCCGGCTCGTGGATCTATATCGGCACGCAGGGCATCGTGCAGGGCACCTACGAGACCTTCGTGGAAGCCGGCCGCCAACACTATGACGGCAATCTCAAGGGCAAGTGGATCCTGACGGGTGGCCTCGGTGGAATGGGCGGCGCCCAGCCGCTTGCTGCCGTCATGGCAGGTGCTTGCTGCCTTGCTGTCGAGAGCGACGAGACCCGCATCGATTTCCGTCTGCGCACCCGCTACGTTGATGCCAAGGCAAAAACGCTGGATGAGGCACTGTCGATGATTGCGGAATGGACCGCCAAGGGCGAGGCCAAGTCCGTTGGTCTGCTCGGCAATGCCGCCGAGGTCTTCCCGGAGCTCGTCAAGCGCATGAAGGCCGGCGGCCCGCGTCCCGACATCGTCACCGACCAGACCTCGGCCCATGACCCGCTCAACGGTTATCTGCCGATCGGCTGGACGGTTGCCGAACACAAGGCCAAGCGCGAAACCGACCCGAAGGCCGTCGAGGCTGCCGCGCGCGCCTCGATGAAGATCCAGGTCGAAGCCATGGTCGCATTCTGGGATGCCGGCGTGCCGACGCTCGACTACGGTAACAACATTCGCCAGGTCGCCAAGGATGAAGGGTTTGAAAACGCCTTTGCTTTCCCGGGCTTCGTGCCGGCCTATATCCGCCCGCTCTTCTGCCGCGGCATCGGTCCGTTCCGCTGGGCAGCGCTCTCCGGCAATCCGGAAGATATCTACAAGACCGACGCCAAGGTGAAGGAGCTGTTGCCCGACAACAAGCACCTTCACAACTGGCTGGATATGGCGAAGGAGCGTATCGCCTTCCAGGGTCTTCCGGCACGCATCTGCTGGGTGGGCCTCGGTGATCGCCATCGCCTTGCTCTGGCATTCAATGAGATGGTCAAGAATGGCGAACTTTCCGCTCCGGTCGTTATCGGCCGCGACCATCTGGACAGCGGTTCTGTCGCTTCGCCGAACCGCGAGACGGAAGCGATGAAGGACGGCTCGGACGCCGTCTCCGACTGGCCGCTCCTCAATGCGCTTCTCAACACCGCCTCGGGCGCAACCTGGGTGTCGCTGCATCACGGCGGCGGCGTTGGCATGGGCTTCTCGCAGCATTCGGGCGTCGTCATCTGCGCTGACGGTTCCGACGATGCGGCCAAGCGCCTGGAGCGTGTTCTTTGGAATGATCCGGCGACTGGCGTGATGCGCCACGCTGACGCGGGCTACGATATTGCCCTGGACTGCGCAAAGGACAAGGGCCTGCGCCTTCCCGGTATTCTCGGGAACTGAACATCAGAAACCGGCATGCGACAATTTCGTGTGCCGGCCCCTTACTGGAGTCGCCAGAATATGAAAATTCTTCGTGCCGCAGACTACAAACGCATGCCTTGGAAAAACGGTGGCGGTGAAACTACGGAGATCGCGGTCTATCCACCGAGTGCGTCCGTCGAAGATTTCGATTGGCGGATTAGTATGGCAACAGTTTCAAAGGACGGGCCATTTTCCATATTCGACGGAATCGACCGGACGATAAGCGTGCTGTGCGGCGGTGGCATCACTCTTTCGGTCGAGGGCGCGGAGGACGTCCATATCACAACGTCTTCCGCGCCTCACGCGTTTCCCGGAGACAAGGCGACTTCCGCAAAGCTAGTCGCAGGGGCGATCACTGACTTGAATATGATGGCAAAGCGGAACCGATTTCGCCTGCAGGTGCAGCGAGTTACATTGTCTGATCTTCAGGAACTCGGCTCCTTCCACGTGCCGATGTTTGTGATCTCTCTGACTACGAATGAAGTCGGACTCGATGAAACGTCTCTCGGATATCTAGATTCTGTTCTTCTTGAAGCCGGAGAAACTGCGCCTTTTTTCGCCGACGGGCCGATGAAGCTGCTGCTGGCGAAGATCATACCAATTGTATCAGTGAGTACGAGAGCAGCGGTCAGTTGACGGTGGCCGATCATACTAACAACGTTGTCGGGGCTACTGCCGCGCAGCCGTGCATGGAGATCGACAGAGCAGCTTTGTAAACGGGAATCATGTGACCCGATCCCAGGCCCCGCCTATTGTCATTTAATGGATGAGCATCTGTGATGACTGAACGCTTGCTCCAATCACCGTTCGAGATCGTGTGTTTGCAGTGGATTGCCCATGGGAAGTCCATTGATGACATCGCTTTGCTCGAAGGAATAACAAGGGAGCTGGTTGAGGTCCGCTTGGATCGGGCAATTCTCAGCCTCAATGCGAAATCTGTCGGCGAAGCCTTGGAAATTCTTTCATTGACGCGACACGAATGAGCTTTCGTGCTCTGATGTCCTATTTCCATCTGCTGACACGAACGCGAGCCCATGAAATCGGATTTCAATGCTGAGCTTCATGCCCGCCCGTCTATCTACTTCGCCGGGCCGGCCATTGTGGAGCACGTCGCGGTTATGCATGCGGACCAAAACCGGCAACATGGCGCGGTGGCGATGGAAAGCGGGGACGACGATGTTCGGACCCAGATTGAGCACCATACCGAGTTTGTTACTATCACGCGCGTCACCAAAATCGAGGAAACCCTTTCGGCTTGGCCGACCTTGACTTTGGGTCTTGCGGAGGTATCTGCGTTGGCTGCGATAGAGTCGCCGCAACTGATTTGCCGGCTCGGCATCCTTGTTCTGGGTAGTCCTCCGTCCGAGCTCGGCTCCAGTCTTTCGACGTTTGAGTTTGCGGATACAGCCGCTTCATCAATCGGCGGTGGCGCAGCGCAAGTCTGTTCTGATTTCCGGGTCAGGTCTGACCTTTCGAGTCGAGTCCTCTTATTCAACAATGACCTGAACGCATATCGCTTGGGAAGGATGGTTCGACGGATTTGTGAAATTGAAACCTATCGATCCATGGTGCTCCTTGGTTTTCCAGAAGCTCGCAGGCTTGCGCCTCAGTTGAAGGATTTCGATAGTAAGCTCGTCGAGTTGACGAACCGAAACCAGGACCTGCCCGCAACCGAACACAAGCAACTCCTCGACGACATTTCGACGTTATCGGCGAGAATTATTTCGGAGACAGCAAGGACCCGCAATCGCTTCGGCGCAACCTCCGCCTATGCAAAGATCGTGGAAGAGCGGATCTCTGAACTGCGAGAGACCCATGTTTCAGGCTTCCAACGCTTCGGCGTGTTTGTTGCGCGCCGCTTCAAGCCGGCGGTCAGAACGTGCGAGGCAACGGCCATTCGTCTCGATCAACTGTCGCATGCAGCCATGCATCTACTCGACCTTCTACAAACGCGGATCCAGGTCGAGATCGAGTATCAGAATGCTGTGCAAATCCAAGCAATGGCCCAGACGGCAGAAACTCAGGTGAGGATCCAGAGGGCCGTCGAAGGCTTTTCGATTATAGCCATCAGTTACTACCTACTGAGCCTGATAAAGGTATTCTTCGAGACGTTGGACCACGCTGGATACCATCTAAGTCCCGTCGTGATGCTCGTGTCTCTTCCGATTATAATTGCAGCGGTAGCTATTGCGGTCATCCGGATCAAGCACGCTTTGTCGGAGCGACCTTGACTCTGGTCCATGGGAAACGCGTCATTCGATGTCATTCAGTTCCATAATTAAACTTATGCGACAGTTCTTTGTAAGGGCTATTTAGTAATGCGACAGTTGGGCCAGTTAGAGATGCGACAGTCTCGCCTCTCGACGCACTGGTCAAAACCAACGTTGGGAGCAAGGATGACGACCTTCAGCCTGGTCAAGACCACGAGCAGTCGGAGTCGTCATGTCCTTTATGATCACCATGTCGCAGAAAGAATTGCATCGCCTCGAAGTCATCCAGAAGATCCGTGACGAACGCCTGAGCGTTGTCCAGGCTGCCGAACTGCTCGGCCTCAGTCGAAGTCAGGTCCACAGGTTGTTGCAGGCCTATGACCGGGATGGTCCAGCCGGCCTCGTTTCCAAGAAGCGATTGCAGCCGAGCAACCGACGCCACACCGAAGAGTTTCGCAATGCGGCGCTGGATCTAATCCGCGAGCGCTATCTGGATTTCGGTCCCACACTGGCGCGCGAGAAGCTGATCGAGCTGCACCGGATCTCGGTCGCCAAGGAGACGCTGCGGCAATGGATGACCGAGGCTGGCATCTGGGTCTCGCGCCGGGAACGCAAGAAACGGGTTTTCCAGCCGCGCGGTCGGCGCGACTGCTTTGGCGAACTGGTGCAGATCGATGGGTCGCATCACTGGTGGTTCGAGAATCGCGGTCCCAAATGCGCCCTGCTCGTCTATATCGATGACGCCACCGGCAAGCTTTTGCATCTGCGCTTTGCCGGATCGGAGAATACGTTCGACTATCTGCATGCAACGAAGGCCTATCTGCAGCAATGGGGCAAGCCGCTGGCTTTCTACAGCGACAAGCACGGCGTTTTTCGATCGACGCATCCCTCGAAGAAGGACAGGACAAGCGGTCTGACGCAGTTCGGCCGGGCGCTTTATGAACTGAACATCGACATCATCTGCGCCAACACCCCGCAGGCCAAGGGCCGTGTGGAACGTGCGAACCAGACATTGCAGGATCGGCTGGTCAAGGAGATGCGGCTTCGCGGCATCGATACGATCGAGGCTGCCAATGCCTATGCACCTGAGTTCATTGCGGATTTCAACACTCGTTTCGGCAAGCCACCGCGCAATCCGAAGGATATGCACCGGCCGCTGGCCGAGCATGAGAACCTCGATGGTGCCATGTGCCGCAAGGAAGTCCGCACGCTGTCGCAATCCCTGACGCTACGCTACGACAAGGTGCTGTTCATTCTCGATCCGACCGAGATTTCTAGGCCACTGGCGGGCCAGAAGGTCGTGGTCTGCGATTATCCGGACGGGCGACTGGAGATCATGCACGAGAGCTTTGCCCTGCCCTACAGGATCTTCGACACGTTGCGCTCGGTGCATCGTGCGGAGGTCGTCGACAACAAGCGACTGGACGACATGCTGTCGATCGTCGCCGAGATGCAGGCAGAGCGTGAACAACAGCGGAGCAGGAGCGGTCCCAGGCGCACCGGCCAGACGGATCATATGTTCGGCATTCGGGACGGCAGCACAGCCAATGGCTATCAGAAGCGGGGCCGCAAGCCGGGCCGGAGGACGGATTTCATGAATGATCCGGAGGTCATTGCAAAGCGGGAGAAGGCGTTGATGAGGCAGCCAGCGGCGGAATAAAGAGCGTCAATGTACGCCAATGTCGCTTTGCGTATCCGATTCCAACTGCAGGCAAGCTGCCCAAAGGGGTGTCTTGTAGAAGGATCCGTCCTGGAGAAGCGTGAGCCCCTCTCGTGCCTCATAGAGCAAACCGAGCCAGCACAAGCGTCGAAAGACGCCATATTGGAGATCGGATTTCAACTCCCAGGCTTCTAGGGTCATTTCGGTGTCCGGCTGAGGCGCCAGGTCTGGATAGAGGATCTTCACAACGTCCATTGGCGTGCAACCTTCTCTGGCCTTGATATTGAGCAGATTGAGGAACATGCGCCACCAGCGCAACCGCGCCCGCACCTCCTCTTTGCGATCGGTCGTGTGGACATACGAATAGAGATAATCCGTGGCGATGAGATCGAAGAAGGCTTGCGGGTTCACCAGAAACTCCCGGCCGCGTCTGGTTGGCAGCAGCACATCCTTTTTCCGGCGAAGAAGCTTCAGATGCCGGGCCATGTCGCGCACGACCCAAAGCGGCGGCATGTCGCTTTCATTGAGCACCTTGTTCATGCTGTAGAGGTCTTCGGCTGTGAATCCTGGCCAGAGGAAGTGCACAGCGGCCCAATGCACGAACTTGCGGTTCATGGCGCCGGTTGCCGTCAATCCTATGCCACCCTCACCGTCAGCATAGGCAACAGAAAGAAGCATGCCGCGAAGAAGGGGTGACAGCGCGGCGACGTCGACGTCACCCTGCAACTTGATTTCCGGAAGCATCGTACGGCTTTGATCCCTCGCCTGCGCCATGCAGGTGCCATCGAGTATCGAGCGGCAAAAGAACAATTGCTAGTGAGAAAGCTAAAGCCAAAGGGGAATGTTATCACCCGCCCCCGCTCCGCCCTTGCAACCCGGCCCAGCCGGTCGGATCGGGGGCTGCCGTCAGCGCCAGCGGCGATGCTGAGTGTCGCGTTTCTAACTGGCCGGCGACGTCGCAGCCCTATCCAGCTTTGACATTCTTTGTAGCCGGGTACATTCTATTTCCAAGTGCGACATGCCAGTAATTTCAATGGCTTCATTTTGGAGGTTTTGGCATGTCGCTTTGCTATCAGCAGTTCACCCTCGCCGATCGTCGCCGTCTTTATCATCTCAGAGAGCGAAAGGTGCCAGTTGGCGAGATCGCTCGCCAGCTTGGACGTCACCGCTCGACGATCTACCGTGAGCTCAAGCGCAACACGTTCCATGATCGCGAGTTTCCCGAGTACACCGGCTACTTTGATACGATCGCCGATGACATCGCCAAGGAGCGGCGCCGAAGGCTGCGCAAGCTCAGGCGGCACCCAAGATTGCGCGAGCTGGTCATCGACCGCCTAAAGGCCTATTGGTCACCGGAACAGATTGCCGGTCGCCTTGCCGAAGACAGCGCAAACCCCGTTCGCATTTGCCCGGAGACCATCTATCGCTTTGTCTACTGCAAGGAGGATTATGGTCTGGGCCTCTATCGCTACCTGCCGGAGGCACGTCGCAAGCGTCGCCCTCGAGGCTCTCGCCGACCGCGCGGCAACGTCTTCCCGGCCGATTGCAAGATATCCCAAAGACCTGATTCTATTGGCAATAGAACCGAGTTCGGACATTGGGAAGGCGATCTGCTGATCTTCAAGCGGGAGCTTGGGCCGACCAATGTCACCTCACTGGTTGAACGCAAGAGCCGCTATACGGTCATGCTCAAGAACAACAGCCGTCATTCGCGACCGATCATGGATAAGATCGTTCATGCCTTCTCGCCGTTGCCAGCACTGGCGCGGCGGAGTTTTACCTTCGATCGCGGCACGGAGTTCAGCGGCTTCAGGGCTTTGGAGGAAGGCATCGGCGCAAGGAGCTGGTTCTGCGATCCCAGCGCGCCATGGCAGAAAGGCGCCGTTGAGAACACCAACAAACGTATCCGACGCTTCATGCCTGGTGACACGGATATTGCCAAAGTTACCCAGCAACAGCTGACCGAGTTGGCGCATCATTTAAACTCACAGCCGCGCAAATGCCTCGGATACCGCACCCCCGCCGAAGCCTTTGCTGCCTATTTGCGCGAAAGTGGCTGATGCCCTACCCTCCAAAACGGCCATGATGCACTTGGGTTAGGTTCTCCACCGCAAAGTTAAAGTGTCGTGTTTCTGCAAAGTTGGAATGTCACACTCCCCGGACCTGATTGACGTCTGGGAGATGCAGATGGGATTGATCACCATGAGCGAGCGCGATTTGCAGCGGATCGAGGTTTTGTCGAAAGTCGTTGATGGCCGCATGACCATTGTCGCAGCGGCGCATGTACTGGCAATCAGCGTCCGGCATATTCAGAGATTGATTGGTCGTATTGAGGCTGCCGGCGCTGCCTCGATCAGGCATAAAGCGATCGGTCGGCCGTCAAACAATAAAATAGCCACCGGCGTCCGTGATTATGTTTTGATGCTGGTGCGAGAACGCTACCTTGATTTCGGGCCAACGCTGGCGGCCGAGAAGCTCCAGGAAGAGCACGGCGTGACGGTTTCACGCGAGACCTTGCGCAAGTGGATGCAGGATGCCGGTCTATGGCTTTCGAGGAAGCAGCGGCGGACGTTTCATCAGCCGCGGTTGCGACGAGAGGCCTATGGTGAACTGGTCCAGATAGACGGCTCCGAGCATCGTTGGTTTGAGGATCGTGGGCCCGCCTGCTCGCTATTGGTCTTCGTCGACGATGCGACCGGAAAGCTGATGCAGCTGCGGTTTGTTCGGTCGGAGAGCGCTTTCACATATTTCGAGGCGCTTTCGCTTTACCTTGAAGAGCATGGCGCACCTATCGCCTTTTACTCCGACAAACATTCCGTTTTTCGTGTCGCCCGGAAAGACGCCAAGGGCGGGCAAGGCATGACGCAGTTTGGTCGCGCGCTATCGGAGCTGCACATCGAGATCCTTTGCGCCAATTCCAGCCAGGCCAAGGGACGCGTCGAGCGTATGAACAGGACATTGCAGGATCGGCTGGTCAAGGAATTGAGGCTTGCCAATATCAGTGACATGGAGACCGGCAATGCGTTTCTGCCAGCCTTCATCGAGCGATACAATGACCGCTTTGCGGTGACCCCTACCCGCCCCGACAACCTCCATCGGCCTGTCAATCTGGCGCCAAGCAGGCTGAATGACGTGCTTTGCAAACGCGAGCAAAGACACGTCGGCGCACAGCTTTCATTCTCCTATGAGCGCAAACGCATCATGCTTGAGGAGAACGACGTCACGCGCGGCGTAGTTGGAAAGTATGTCGAGACATACGCTTACGCTGATGGTCGACTGGATATTCGATGGAAAGGTCACTCGTTGCCTTACAAGATATTCGATAAGGACCAGCGCGTGACCCATGCGGTTGTGGTCGAGAACAAGCGTCTCGGCGAAGTGCTGGCCTACATCAAAGAGCAGCAAGATCGAGACCACGCACCTGCGCCAAAGACCAACAGTGAGAAGATCGGCTACAAGCCGAGAGGCCGCAAACCCGGTCCGCGCACGGATTTCATGAATGATCCGGACGTCATTGCGAGACGGCAAAAGGCTCTTGCTCAAATAGATGCGGCTGAATGATCCACTTCCGGCCAAAAGCGGAAGACTGCAGCTGGCCCATTGCTGTCATAAGACGTCGTAATCAAGATTGTTGGAGAGACCATCATATCTGGCCGGACGAGCAATCCGCAGAAATAGCGCATCGCCCACCATATCGCGTGGTCAACAAAGAAGACTCCGTTCATTGCGTCAAACGCAATACACTCGTCAGATTTATTGCAATTTACGAGACAGTCAAACTCGTTCAGTTTCGGGTTCTAAACATTTCTCGAAGGAGCCAACGATGACGAACAAAGCAAACAGACCCCGCGTTGAATCTGCAAACCACGGCGTTGCCTGGGAAAAAGCATTTGGCTACGCACAAGCGGTCAAGGTTAAGGATACGATCTATGTTTCCGGTCAGCTGAGCCACGATAGCCAAGGGAATTTGGTCGCACCTGCCGAAATCGATGCCGCTGGAAAGCCAGTTTCGTTCGACACCATGGAAGCTCAGATTCGCCAAACTTATGAGAACGCCCGCGTCCTCCTACAACAATTCGGCGCAACCTTCGATGACGTGGTTGAAGAGACACTTTACGTACTGGACGTCGATGCAGCCTTCGGCCCCGCCTCGGAAATCCGGAAAAAAGTCTACGGTTCCGATCTCCCTCAGCTGGCTAGCAACATCATTGGTGTGACGCGCCTCGCCTTTCCCCAACAGCTCGTTGAGATCACGTTCCGAGCGGTCGTGGACCGTTAAATGGCGGTGCGGGTTCTCAGATAGAAAAGCACGGTTTGTCAAAAAGATCGCGCAAGTCTATGCCTTATACGGCAGCGTGGTTACTTCCTCGATCGTCTCCCTCTGGGGTGACGATCGAAGGAAGCTAAAGCCGAAGGGGTGTCCCTCACCCGCCCCCGCTCCTCCCTCGCAACCCGGCCCAGCCGGTCGGATCGGGGGCTGCCGTCAGCGCCAGCGGCGATGCTGAGTGTCGCATTTCTAAATGGCTGAAGACGTCGCGCCTCTAATCAGCTTTGACATTCTTTGTAGGGGGGTGGGTTCAAGCTTGAAGTGCGACTTGCGAATGATACCAATGGGTTATCAGTCACAAGGAAGATGCAATGGAACACACCTACTCCCACATTGATCTTGATGAACGTCGTAAGATAGCCCGCTGGCGAACGGCCGGGCTGACTGTTAGTGTCATCGCAGAGCAGCTCGGCCGGCATCGCTCAACGATCTTTCGTGAGATCAAACGCAACACTTTTGTCGATAAGGTCGTGCCCGATCTAACCGGCTATTACTGCGTGACTGCGCACGCTATGTCGTGCGAACGACGTGCGAAACTACGCAAGCTGGTGCGGTTCTCGCACGTTCGGCAGTCGGTGATCGAACGCATCATGCATGGCTGGTCGCCGCAGCAGATCGCTGGCCGTATGCGCCTGGAACGCCATCCGATTTCGGTCAGTCACGAGACGATCTATAAGTTTGCGTACTCGTCCGATGGGCATGGGATCAAGCTGTGGCGGCATCTTCCAGAGCATCGCGCTCGACGGCGACCACGACATGCAAGACGCAAGCACGGACAACGGTTTAGTCCAGACCTCAACATCTTGCGGCGGCCGGATGCTGTTGCCCAGCGCAAACAATTTGGTCATTGGGAATGCGATCTCATCCAGTTCCGGAAGAAGTTTGGGAAGGCAAACGTGACATCGCTCGTAGAAAGGGTCAGCCGCTTTGCAATCTTCCTACGCAACAACGACCGGCAATCCCGGCCCGTCATGGATGGCCTTGTTCGTGTTCTGCAAGCCCTGCCCCACCTCGCCCGCCGATCGATCACGTTCGACCGCGGAACAGAGTTCACTGATTGGCCCTATCTTCAGGCAAGCATCGGTACGCAAACCTGGTTCTGTGATCCACAATCTCCGTGGCAAAAAGGCACTGTCGAGAACACCAACCGCCGGGTGAGGAAATGGCTTTCAAGAGAAGTCGACCCACTCACGGTCACCGACGCGGACTTGATAGAAATTTGCAGCCGGCTCAACGCAACGCCGCGCAAATGCCTTGGCTATCGAACGCCTGCAGAAGTTTTCCGCAAGAAAGTTCTCGCGCAGATGAGGCATGCCGGTTAGCTTCGGATGCCCTGCAAGTTCTTATAACATTACGATTGGTGATTTTGCATCTTGTTGGACTGGTCCAGGATGTTTAGTGACACCTGGCCCAGCCGGAACCTTCATCCGTGAGACTTATCAACCGCAACGTCCAAAGCTGTAAATAATGAAGTCACCGGTGCTGAACCGCGGTATCGGAAAACGCTTGGGCGATGAGGAAAAGCGAGCGAACTCCGATTGTTTTATCCAGTGACCAAATCGGCGCGCTGGTACGAGGAAAGCATCGTTTGAACGATACGCATGCCATCGGACTTCAAGTCAAACGTCGAATCGTCCTCCAGCCAGGTCTGAAACGTTCCTCGCATTGCAAACCAAAAGGTATATGCCGCAGTGTCGGAGGTCCAAGGAGCTAGTAATTCCTTCCTCGTCTCTGCGGATCCAAAAACGTTCCCTAACGTAGCCCGCACCTCCTGCTGAAACTTGCGGTCTTCATTATGGAAGGCCACTGTATCGGAGACTTTCCTATCATAGATCTGGAAAATCCGCCTGCAGTTTTCATTGTCGGCAAAGTAGTTAATGGCTGATGTGGCAAACTCGGCGACTGCCTTTAATGGCTTCTCAACCATCCCTGCGTCGTGAAGCCTGCCGAGCTTTCTTGCCTGCCAGCATAACTCATCGCGCAAGGCCAATAGAATGTGCATTTTTTGTCCGAAATGCCACTGGATGGCGCCGGTTGTTACGGCCGCTTCGGCGGCAATTTCCTGCAAGGAGGCTTCATCGTATCCTTTTTCGATAAACACAGCCTCGGCAGAGCGTAAAATCCGCCTCCGGGTAGCTGCAGCCTCATCCGACGTCCTTCTCATGCATCACCTCCCCTGTGGCCTATCGCATCAGTCCTCTCGATGAACGTTTTTCAGCTCGACATTCCGCGAGAAACAAGAAATATGAAATCGGCTACGGTTTGCCACAGCAATTTCGTTACAAAATAAACAGAGCCAACACAGGGGGAACCAGCGCTCGTAGTGCCATCTCGCTTTTTGGACAACACGTTTCAGGTAACCTGCAAAGCGCGCAGTTAGCGTCGGAGTCGCCTAAAATCGCTCTCTTCTGAACGTGACTTTAAAGTGGCACTATCATTTGCCATGGCAGAAATGAGCACCTCGGCGTCCTCTTCGACGAGGAGGATGTTGCGATGACTTGCTGTCAAGAATGCTTCGCCAACAACATGATCAAGAAAGGAATCTAGCCTTTTGTAAAAGCCCGCTATGTCCAGCAGTGCACATGGTTTATTGTGGTAACCCAACTGAGCCCATGTCCATACTTCGAACAGCTCTTCGAGGGTTCCCAATCCTCCTGGTAAAGCGATAAAACCATCCGACAGCGCCGCCATCAGCGCTTTGCGCTCGTGCATGGTCTCGACAACGCGTAGATCAGCAAGATCGGTGTGGGCGATCTCCTTCTCGGCCAGCGCGCGGGGAATGACGCCGATAACCTCTCCGCCATCGCTTCGGGCCGCGTCCGCGATAGCACCCATTAAACCAATCGAAGCGCCGCCGTACACCAATCCGATGCCCGATCTCGCCATCGCTTTGCCAAGTTGGTTTGCTGCGCTCACATAGGCCGGATTTTGGCCGTTGCTTGAACCCGCAAAGACGCAATATCTCAAACGCTCCTCCAATTGAGAAAACGAACTTCTTGAAGGCCAGCTATTTCCCGAATTGAGAAACTCCCTACGAGCTCCACGCCCGGGAGCGGCTTAGCTAAGAAACCTTAAGTTGAACGTCAATCTTCGTTCTGGCAGCTTTTGGTAGCCGCCGCTCCTCCGCTACGGGCCATTGCGATGGGTTCGCACCAAGTGGTGCGAGCAGGTCGACTTGTGCACGACACCATGGTGACACCAACAAGCGCTCAGCCTGTACGCTTTCGAAAAACCATTGCCAATGCACCCATTCCCACGCTGACACCTCATTCAAATCGGGGTTGACGCCGGAGGTTTTGCAATGTGCAGCGAATACGGGGCACAACTCGTTTTCGGTGATCCCATTCGTCATTGAAGCGCGATAGGAAAATTCCGGCAGCACAAGACGAATGTCGTCTGCACGTATCCGCAATTCCTCGTGAACCCGGCGCTCGATAGCCTCGGTCAACGGTTCGCCAGGTTGCGGGTGTCCACAGCAACTGTTGGAAAGAACACCGGGCCAGGTGATCTTATCAGATGCCCGGCGCGTCACTAGCAGCTTGTTGTCACCGTTGAAAATGTAGACCGAAAAGGCCAAATGCAGTGGGGTATCGGAATGATGAATCTCGGATTTTGGAGCAGTGCCGGTGGCCTCCCCGAGTTCGTTGCACAATATGACCATTTCAGGCGATTGATTGGCCGGTAGGGTCATCACAAATCTCTTCGTTTCGCGACGTTAACTTCCGACACTCAGTTAGCGTTTGATGCCACCCGAGGAGTGAGGCGAACGTTTCCGCCCTCCTGCCAATCAGGGAAGTCGCGCTCCTGCCACTGCGCATGATCAAAATATTCGTCGGCGATGGCCGAGATCAGCGCCTGCTGTCGCGTCAAATCGAGACGCAACAAATCGCGAATCCCGATATCATGTTCCTTGGCGAACCGGATTGCGCAGCGATACCCGTCGATGTCCTCCAGTATCGGCCGGAGCGCCTCCTGCTTCCAGAGATCCGTCAGTTCCTGCAGCAGAGATCGGCGCTCGTCCTTGACAGCAAACATTTCCGTCACCCGGCGTCTTGCTCGCGGCAGGAAAACATCTGGAGCCGCAAGACGCAGTCGCCTTACATGCCATCTAAAATCGGCTTCCCAATAAGTGTCCGTGGCCATACAGTTCAGAAGGGAAATCGAACCGCCTTCGAGGATGAGACCAGGAGAGGTCCGGCGATTCTCTACTTCTGAGATGAGCTGACGATGAGCCGCCTCTGCATCGATCACACCCTCAGCGAGTGGGCGCGAATCCAGGTAGATTCGCTCGGTGGATTGCAGTTCCGATTCCAAAGGACGTCCACTGCCGGTAGCGATTTGGGGGCAGCATTGTACCCGATCGAGCGCTATTACCGGCCAACCCGTTTCTCGGGCCACTTGTACTGCCAAGTCGGTTTTTCCGCTACAGGTGGGTCCATAGATAAGATAGATAAGCATGTGCATCTCGCTTCTTTCAAAACCAGCGGGGGTGACGCGACACGGTCTCATGATCAAGACGCTTCATTCGGCATTGGCTGCGCCGCGCGCATTGCAAAAAGAACAAATGTCGAAGTAAAAGTGCTAACGCTTTCGACGTATGATAGTATTGGTTCGTGGAGTAACTTTATCAAACCGCATTCGGCATTTGCAATATGAGGGGAAACATTAAATTTGTGCTTTAATAATTTATGAGTACTGATATTTATGTCGAAATTCAAATTCCCGCCTTTGACAGTTTGGTTTCATTTGACATCAATTCGCGTGCTACGGCTCCTGGCGTCAGAGCCGCGCTTGATGAATAGGTACACGTGTGCTTTTTCCGGAATGACGGCAGCGCGGTTGTGATTGGCCAGGAGCTGGCGAATGAGCATCGAACCAGCACCGGCCTGAGTTCAGTTTAGCTTCAAGTTCAGGATTGACGGGGAGAGCTAAAAGCGCATTGGCGGGCGATAGTCCGCTTTGAGGCGGCGCCAGGCAAACAGATGCAAATCGGCCGTCTGCGCGACGAACGGCCCACTGCTTTCGATGTTGACGGGATCGTTATAGCACTTTCTTTTAGAACTCCTGCTTTGCCGCCTTCGGCATAAGGGAGTTCGGATATTGACGAGTGCTTCGGCGACGACAGCAGCATCCCTGCCTGGTCGCTTTCCGTTTCGTGTCGCCGAGCGTGCGGATCGCGCGATGACATCGCCAGTGACGGCATGACCTCAAAGAACAGGCTGCCAAAGCCTAGCCGGGCAACTCAGCAAAATACCGCCATGGTCGAGGAAAACAATGCCCCGAACCCGACGCTTGCCGGGGAAGTAGCTCGGCCTCGCAAGCTGATCAGCCGTTTCCACTTCGGCAGGCCATACGTCGGCCGGTCTCTGATGGAATTGGTCACCGAACCGGCACATCGCATCGCCGTCCGCCGGATCCCAGCAATCCTCGCCAATGCTTTCTCCGGCAACGGAACCTCAAGCAGATCTGGAAAGAGTTCCGAAAAGGTGATCGACGTTCTCGCGACAGAGCACCCTCTTTTACTTAGAGTCCACGTCCATCCCCGCGGACGCGGATGCGCTCGTCAAAATCCCGTGTCAGCCGATCCACGTCATTTGCCGCCTTCGGCGAAGTCTGTTTTGGTGCTGCATTACTCTCTTGGACACTCTGCCTCAGACTACCTGTAGTTTCGTGCCCTTCTTTCGAGACTACATCAAGTTCTTGGGGCTTCTCGCGATTGGTTTTTATCCGATCGGGCAACCGAATGATCGAGGTCTCGCCAACGATAGTAGCTTGAACCTGGGGTATTTCGGGCGCTTCGGTGCGCTCAATCGGCTTGATCTCGCCACGTGCCGCGACAACTTCCTGGCGTTTTGCAATCCGATCGATGGCGGCTGTGTAGTCCGGCAAGGCTGGGAATTTGTCCTGGTAGAGCTCGCTGCCCGGCTTTCCCAGTTGCCTGGCCAAGATGTCTCTGTCGGCGGTGTCCTTGAGCGAAGTGAAAAGCTGCGTCCGCTCGTCGGCCTTGCTCAGCAAGGCGCCATTGGCGTTGATGCCATGGGCAGCGTCGTTCAAGAGATAGATTTGGTCAACACGTTTGCCGTCATCATGTCGCGTAAGTTCATAGGCGGAGCCGATGACCGTCATCGGGCCTTCGATTTTGTAGCCCTTGACGCCCCTGTCACCCGGCTCGCCGGTGCTGGCCTCGAAGGTCTTGCTCTGACTGCTGCCATCGGGTTTGAAGGTAACGGATTTGCCTTCGATCTTTTCGATCCGGCCGGCTTCACCGGCAATGAGATTCCTGTAGCTGCTGGTGACGCTGAGCCTGTCGCCGACCCTGAAACGGATATCCTTGTTGTTGAACGCCTTGAAGCTGACAGGGTCGCCACTCAGGCGACCGGATGCAAGGCCCTGTTTTTCGATCTCCTTGGCCAGCGCATCTACATCAACGCGCCGATTGGCATAGAGCATGCGGACCTTTTCGGGATCTGCCTTGATATCCCTTTCGTAAGCATCCGCCATTGCTTTCAGCGCCGACCCGGCGTCCGCCTTCTCGACAAGGGAGCCGGTTGCGGCGAGCGTTTCCACGAGCTTCTTGTGATCGCCAGCCTGCAGGGCTTCCACAATGGAAGTCTGCGAAAAATGACGCTCGCTGCCTGCAGAGTCAGCGCCTTGCATTTTCTGGTCATTCGAAGCCATATTTTTTTCTCCTGAGTCTTTGGTCGATCGTTTCTCTGAGACGTTTGAGGGGGCGTTCGTTGACGACAATTCCCAATTTGATCCCGGATCATCTTCCCGGTGCGGTATTGGACCCACTCGGCCATCAGTACCGATGATATGATCGACGTCCGCATACGTCGGTTGAACTGTGTTCGTGACCGAGGTTGCCAGTTTCAATCGTTCGAATAGGGAAGTGATATCTTCAACTTCCTCGGCAGAACTAACTGAGTGACGGGCCATTTTTTTGCGAGAATCGATTTCTTCCTTTGCCGCCGCTCGTTTCCGTTTCTCGATCGCTATCCCCAGGTTTGTTACCGTTGCGATCGTGACTTGGTGGCTTTCGTGGGCTGAGGTGTTAGCCGTCGATTCCGACCCGCAGAATTCCGGTTGCATTTGCTCTTCAGTCGTGATGACAGAAGACTGGAAAACTTCGAAGTCAATGGCGCTCGGGTAAAGGTCCGCGCTTTCCGGCATTTCCACATCCGATGTGGATGGTTCGTGCAGCTGGTTCTCCCCGAAGGAGCTTTCTTGTCTGCCTTGGAAGGAAAGCGGCGTCGTTGGAGAGATTTCCATCTGGTCGAGCGGCCTTAGCAAGTGCGCGTTCGAAACCGACGAGCGCTCTTGGAAGGCAGCAGGTTCGAGCGCCGGGAATTGAATGGAATTATTTGGCGCGCTTTGCTGAGTGAGCTTTGCACTGAGAGCCTCAACATTGTTTGCCACGAGGGGAGAAGCAATGACGTCGAGACGACTGCGATGCCTCGTCAGGCCGACATAGGTCAGCTTATCTGAAAGAGCACCATCACAGAGGAGAATGGCGTGATCAACTGTGGCCCCCTGACTCTTATAAATTGTAGCAGCATAGCCGTAGGTAAAACCCTTAAACTCGCTATCGGTCCAAGTGACGGTTCGTCCAGATCCGTCTAGCCTTGCAGTAATGCGAACCCCAGCAGATGTGCCATTCTCAGCTCGGGAAGGTTCTGTGCTATTAAGTCCGACTACAGTTGCAAAAGTACCATTGCGGATGTCCGCTTGCAGACGGTTTTCGCTGAATATAATCCTGTCTCCCAAGACGAGATTAATCCTTTGCTGAACGCGTCTCGACGAACCCTCATCTATTCCAGATTCCGAACTTCCACTATCTATTACGCTTGACCACACACTCATTTGCTGGTCTTGCAATCCGGATTTGTCAACAAACCTCTGATGAAGAGCGATATTGGCGCGATTAACGCTCCTGTTGGAGTGTGCCATCACAAGACGATCATCCACCGGATATCGGTCGCAAACTCTATTCATCTCCTCCAGCATGCGGTCAGTGATCTGGTCTGACGCCCTGACGTTTGAGCCGCCAGGAGGAGCATATACGAAATGGACGAGGCCCATTTGTTCGATCGCTGTGAGATAGTGCCCGACGGCGCTCTTGGCATCGCGTCGTATGTCACGTCCGAGCTTTTCTGTTTCTATTCGCGACCGCGCGTCGAGCTGTCGAAGCGGCTGGACGAGTTCATAGCAGCCGGCTTGCTCCATAATAATCGGAAGCAGATCACCAGGTCCAACAGGGGGCAGTTGCCGATCGTCTCCCACACATATCAGTTTCGGCCTTTCGGTTGGGTGATAGGAAGTGGCATTTGCAACTGTCTCGATTAGTTGCGCGATCTCCTGCGTCTTGGCCATCGACATTTCGTCGATCACGACGATGGTATTTTTTCCGATGGTGCGGTCTTTCGCCTTGAAAGTCGTCGCGACGTCGCGAAGACCTTTCTCACGAAGCTCCTGGGCCGCCCGGTTGGTGGGTACGAAGGCAATCAACTTTATTTTCTCGGTCGGGAGCGCTTCCTCGTTGAACCTGTCCACCGCTTCGTTCAGGGCTCCAAGTACACTTGTTTTTGCGGAACCCGCTACGCCCACCATAGTGGAAGCTCGATTTCGCCTAGACAGATAATGTAATGCTCCTCTGAGCTCCGGTGTGAAAATGCTTCTATCGGCGACCATATCAACAATGGTTCCCGGAACGCCGAAGCTTTCTTCTGCGGAAAGATTAGTGACATGACGTACAGTATTCTGTTCCGCAGCTCTCAGCTCTGTAGAGGTGTAGAGAGGTTGGCCATCTGGAGAATCAAGCCGGGTCAGTTTGTCGCTTGCGACGACCTGTTGGAATAGCAGGTCGATTTCTTGTACCGGCCGTTTGTAGTGCGTGAGTGCCCGAGCCGCCGAAATCTTAAGTTGGTCTTGTCCGAAGCACGCATTGCGATTTGCGGCGTGGTTTACGACCCATCCCACAATATTGCTCTCGTCCAGCAGGTTACTGAACTGGCGAAGATCTGTCTGGAAGCGCATAGGGACAGACGTGTCAACAGCAGCCATTCCGGGATCGGACATTACAATGTCGTCGGTTGGCATGCTTGCCACTCCTATTCCCCTCGCTTTCCAATCGTGTGTGATCAGCCAGCCAGGATGGAAAGTTCGGTAACGGTGCTGATTTCAATACTCAATGAGCATCCGGTGCGGTCTCAAAGCCCTTGAGGGGACATGGTGTTCATCAAAACCTAGAAGTCAGTTAGATGGCCCGCGTGGCTCCAGGTATATCTGAGGAAGAATTGAATTCCTTAAGCTCAGATGAGCAATCTTTCTATGGTGGATCGATTGCGAGGACTATAACTTGATATCAGGAACGCTTCTACACATGAAAAATTCAAAATCGCTACAAATGAAACTTTGGAAATGGTTACATTTAAGGGTTACGGTTTGCAGTTTGTAATCATTAACGTCGGGTCGCTGGTTCGATCGAGCCTGTTCGTTGAAACGCAACTTTCATGCCTTTAGCCGAAGCGCGACAACAGTCCGCCGACGTCTGCGTGCTGAACCGCATGCTTCGAGATATTCTCACCGCCACCTACCGACAATGATGTGACCAACCATGTCGCTCGGCTTAACTCAAGGGACACGAATATTGCACCTCTGTGCGGATTTCGGTCTTATTGTCGTAATGACTCTGGGAAGCTTCATGATCGTCTCCTGGAGCTTGATTGCACCCTGTGCGACCACACTCTCGCAGAGCGCTGGGCGCAGTTCACGCCTGCGGAAGTCCAGAGTGGCGTCAAGCTGGCGAGCGAAACCGGTCAGGTGCTGAAGACCATCGAAGGCTATATCGTCACGGTAAATCATCACGCGGACTCGAGCGCGACGTCGGCACGCGAACAGTCGGTCCGCCTTGCCGACGTCAATACGGCTGTCAACCTGATGGACCAAATGACTCAGCAGAATGCAGCGATGGCAGAAGAGAGCAACGCGGCGAGCGCCTCGCTCGCGGGTGAGGGGACGGCTTCGCGATCTCGTCGGCCGGTCCGACCTCCTGCCCGGTTTGCCTCCCCAGCGCGGCGGATGGCGTCGGGTGTGACCAAGGCCTTTGCCGGCAAAGCTGCCGTCAAGCAGGTGGCTTGGGAAGAGTTCCGAGTTGCCCTCCCCGATCCGAACGGTGAACCTTTCGCACTCGGGGTGATTCCAAGAGGCTCGCCCACCGAACGAGAGGGGAGCGTCAGGACAGCCCTCGGTGATCGCGCCTCACGCTTCATTCTTGCCCAGGGTTCGAAGAGATTTTTGCCGAACTCTCGGCGCCCTCCTTAAGCGCCACACCGCTTAACTGCAAGCGCAGCGCCTCCCGGACGATCCAGGCGATCTTATCCGCGGCAATCTCGTAGCCGAGCCCGTCGGCGTGAATATTCGAAATGCAGTTACGCTCGCTGTCGCGCCGTCCTGCCTGGGGGCGGAAGGTGATGTAGGCACCCAGACTGTCAGGCACGCTTAACCCCGGTCTCTCGCCGATCAGGACGATTGCGACCTCCGCACCGAACGCCGCCGCCGCCTCGTCGCCGAATGCTACCCGCGCCTGTTCGCCCAAAATCACCGGGGCGACACTGAAGCCGCCAAGACGCTTCATGCATGCCTTGAAAAGCGGAACGGCATGACGCTCGACCGCCGAGGCGGAAAGCCCGTCCGCGATGACGAACGCGATGTCATGGCTATCCCCTGGCATTGGAAGATCGGCTGCAAGCGGCTGGCGACCGAGATCCGGGCGCGACAAGTAGATGGTACGATCCGTGGCGCAGGACCTGATCCGGATCGTTGATACCGGTGCAAGCTGCTTGGCGAGGGCGACAAAATTCACTTGACCGTGCACGGCGTCCCTGGCCCTCGCATGCGCCAGCTGGAAATCCAGAATTGCCGAGGTCGGCAACGCGTCGCCCGCTCTACCGAGTCCAATCCGGGCGCGTGTCGAATGGCGGAAGCGCTCAAACGGGTCTCGACCGCAACTCATGCGGACACCCCGTAGCTCAAGAGATTGCGAGAGAATTGGCCCGAGGCGCTGGCGGGCGCCAGCCGGCCCGAGTGATCAAGCATGCCCATGCGATTGAGCCAGGCCTCAAATTCGGGCGCCGGCGGACGATTGAACTGGTGCCTGAGGCCGACGATATCGTGATAAGACAGGCTCTGGTAGTTGAGCATGACGTCATCAGCGCCGGGCACGGCAATCATGAAACTGACGCCCGCGACGGTCAACAGCACCATCAGATTGTCCATGTCGTCCTGGTCTGCCTCGGCATGGTTGGTATAGCAGACATCGACCCCCATCGGCACACCGAGCAGTTTTCCGCAGAAATGATCCTCTAGCCCGGCGCGAATGATCTGTTTGGCGTCGAACAGATATTCCGGTCCAATGAAACCGACCACGGTGTTGACGAGCAGCGGGCGGAGTTCACGTGCGACTGCGTAAGCCCGCACCTCGACCGTCTGTTCATCCACGCCGTGATGTGCATCTGCCGAAAGAGCGCTGCCCTGACCGGTCTCCAGATACATCACGTTGTTTCCGACGCTGCCGCGCTTCATCGACAGCGCGGCCTCATTGCCTTCCCTGAGAACGGCGAGATCGACGCCGAAACCATTGTTGGCAGCCTCGGTGCCGGCAATCGACTGGAACACAACATCGAGCGGCGCCCCGGCCTCGATCGCCTTGATGGAAGTGGTGACATGAGTCAGCACGCAGGATTGGGTGGGAATCTCGAACCGCTCGCGCAGCCGGTCGAAAAGGACCATCAACCTGGTGCAGGCATCGAGGTTGTCGGTGGCGGGATTTATGCCGATCACCGCATCGCCGATTCCGTAGAGAAGGCCGTCCAATGTCGAACCGGCGACGCCTTCTGGATCGTCGGTCGGGTGGTTGGGCTGGAGCCGGCTCGACAGCCTGCCCTGCAGGCCGATGGTGGAGCGGAAGGCAGTGACCACGTTACATTTACCGGCAACGGTGATCAGATCGTGATTGCGCATGATCTTGGAGACCGCCGCGACCATTTCCGGCGTTAGGCCCGTCGCGAGTGCTGCCAGCCTTTCGGTTGTCGCGTCGTAGGAGAGAAGCCAATTGCGAAACTCGCCGACCGTCATATGTGAAACCGGCGCAAAGGCAATTGGGTCGTGGCGATCGATGATCAACCGGCTGACCTCGTCGGCTTCGTAGGGGATCAACAAATCCTCCAGGAATGTCTTGAGCGGCATGTCGGCAAGCAGGCAGCGGGCAGCCACCCGCCGCTCGTTGCTTGACGCTGCAACCCCCGCAAGCACATCGCCTGACTTGAGTGGCGAGGCACAGGCCATGACCGATTTCAGGTCGGCGAAGACATGGCGCTCGCGTCCAAGTATGATCGAATACATTTTATCTCCGCTCGTGGGTATCAGGCAGCCCATTTCTTGCGCAAGGGCGAAGCTACCTTCGAAATTGTAAGTCCAGCCCGAACTGGGCAGTGCGGGCGCCATGCCTGCTAAAAGCTATGCACGATCCATGCCACTCCTGGCTTCGGGCGCGCGATCCATTCATCGAAGGGCTTGTGCTCTTAACATGCCTCCGGACTATGCAAGCCGTGACCGAAGCATTTCGGATCCGCCATGGATCATGAGGCGTTCGGAACTCGATTGCCCGAGGCGGCTTCAACTGACCGTTTGCCCGGCCTTCACTGTCGAGGCAGCCTTTCCAATGAGCCTGGAGAGATAGCTGCCAACCGCAGCTTGGTCATCCGCGGTCACCAGGAGGTCATTTCTCACCTCTATCACGACATTTGGAATACCGTTCGCGATGCCGTGCTCGACGAGCGTGTGCGTGACCCCATCGGCTGGACCGTATGGCTGGTTGCGCATGACGACATACTTGCGATCGGCCCCTTCGGATTCCGCGAGAATTGCATCTGCGAGCGTCGTGTCGCTGTCGTGCAATATCCCGATCTCGACCTCGCGCTTCTTGCCGAAATAGACGGGGGTGAAACTATGGACTGTGACGAGCATCGTCCCGCGCCCCTGGGCCTTGCAAGAGGCGAGAATTTCGGACAGTCCATCACGAAAGGATAGATAAATCTCGTTGATCCGCGTCAGGCGATCTGCTTCCGGCATGCTCTGATTTCCCGGAACGTCATAAATCTCGCTTTTGCCAACAATTGCAGGCACTGCCTCCGGCGGGCGATTGCAGTCGTAAACGAGCCGCGAAAAGCGCTGGTAATAGAGGACCGCATCGAGAGATGACGAAAGATATCGTGCGAGTTCCAGGGCGCCCGGATCCCAGGCGATATGACTTGAACGCGCAAACGCATCAAGGCCGAGGTCGCCGAGTGAAGGCGGGATCAGGTGTGAAGCATGCTCGCAGACGATTACAAACTTGCCGAGCGCGGCCTTGTTTTCGATCGCGATTGCAGACTCGCCAGGGGCGAGCAACGACAATTTACCCATAACAGTCTCCGTTGATATCCACACAATAACAACGAAAACAATAAAAGCAACATGATATCAACATTGCATAAAGTAGCCCTCCGTCGCGGGGAGGTTTCGCCCCGTCACGGCCCCTCGTTCGCTACGCCGATTTCTAACTGTTGCCGAAAACATGGGCAAAATGCCTGCACAATATGCCTTTTTGTAAGGCAGATCCTCAGAGCATTTTATCCAATTCCCATCCTGTGCCGACGCTTGTGCTGTCAGCCGCGATCACTCTCATGGCGACTTTCTTAGCTACGGAAATTGAAAAACCCTCATCGGGTGTGTTGACAAACGCAAAATATCCACATAAATCCACATTCCAAGGAGATCGCAATCGTGGATTTTTCAGTTCTTTCGCTCAGCTCAGCAATTGTTTCCGGCAAGCTCACATCCGAAGCGCTCGTTCAGGAATGCCTGGCGCGCATTGCGCGGCTGAACCCCATCGTCAATGCCTTCAGCCAGGTGTTTGAAGAACAGGCCCTCAAAGAAGCGAGGGCCTGCGATCGCGAGGCAGCCGAAGGTCGGTTCCGTGGTCCTCTTCATGGTATCCCGATGGGCGTGAAGGACCTCTTCTTCGTGGAAGGGCAGCTCTGCCAGCGCGGATCTCGTGCCTATAAGGATTTCGCTCCCAAGGCGACGGCGCCGATCGTCCAGAGGATGATTGACGCCGGATCTATCATCATCGGCAAGACCACGACCACCGAGATGGGATGGTCCGGTTCCGGCTTTTCCGAATTCTATGGCCCGACACGCAATCCATGGGACCCTAAGCTCACAAGTGGTGGTTCGAGCTCGGGTTCGGGTGCTGCGCTCGCGGCCCGAATGGTTCCCTTCACATTGGGGTCCGATGGTGGTGGTTCCGTGCGCATCCCGGCAGCTTTCTGCGGTGTGTTTGCCATGAAGGGCTCGCTGGGGCGCGTTCCGGCTTGGCCCTGGAGCGCGACGGAGATGCTGTCCCACGCCGGTCCGATGAGCGTCTCGGCAAAGGATAGCGCTTTCTTGTTCAATATTGCCAAGGGGCCCGATCCGCGAGACCATCAGGCGCTGCCGGACGACGGAGCAGATTACACTGAAACGCGATCGACAAAGTCCCTCCGGATTGGTTTTGCACCAAGCCTCTTCGGGTTCAAAGTCGCGCCGGAAATCGACCGGGTCGTGCGCGAAGCGGTCGATGCGCTCACCAAGGCGCTCACTATCGATGTTCGTTCGGTTTCCCCGGACTGGGAAGATCCGATCCGTATCTTCGAGACACTCTGGGTTGCCGGCCGGGGCGTCGCCTATGGGTCCCAGTCGGATCTTTCCGATTTTGGCAGCGGTTTCCGTGCGCTCGTCGAAGCGTCGGCACGCTACGATCTTAAGGATTATCTCTCGGCTGCGAAAGCGCGCGCGGAATTTGCTGGTCGCGTGCACGCACTCTTTGAGGACGTCGACCTGCTCCTCTTGCCAACCATCCCGGTCGAGCCGTTTGCGGCGGATCGGGAGGCGCCCGAAGGGTTCCAATCGCCCTCGGAAGTCCTCGCGTGGACGGGCTGGACGCCCTTTACATATCCCTTCAATCTTTCCGGCAACCCGGCAGCCTCGTTGCCTTGCGGCCTGACCGTCAACGGGTTGCCCGTTGGCCTGCAGGTCGTCGGCCGTCGCCACGCCGATGCGCTTGTCATGGCATTCTGCCAGCAGGCCGAGGACCATCTTTTCAAAAACAACAATCCTCCACTTGTCGTTGCTGGCGACAAGATGGGGTGGGGAACGCCCAGCAAATCAACTGTGGAGATGTCGTCATGGAGTTCAATAGAAGATCGCTCTTAAAGAGTTCGGCGCTTGCGGGCATCGCGCTTGGCATGCCTATCCTCAATACCAAGTTCCTGGTCAACCCGGCCAATGCCGCGGAAAACAAGGTCCTCAAATTTCTCTCGGCCGAAACTCTGACCGGCAACTGGGATCCGTCGTCTCACACGACGCTGGCGCAGATCAACCTTGAGAGCTTCGTGTTCGGCTATCTGACCCGTGCACCAATGACGCCGGAAAAACCTGACGAACTCGTCATGGAACTGGCGACCGAGATGAAGCTGATCGACGAGCACACGCTCGAATTCAAGCTGCGCGAAGGCGTCACCTTCCATGATGGCAAGCCGTTCAGCGCCGAAGACGTCAAGGCGACGTACGAATATGCAAGCCGCCCAGACCGGCCGGCCGCCTGGTATCCCGGTCCGTGCGAAGTCGAAGTCGTCAGCGATTACGTCGCGCGCGTCAAGACCGACAAGGCCGGCTACCCCGCAAGCCTTTTCTGGTTCCTGTCCTCCTTCCTGCCGATCATGTCGGCAAAGGACGTTGCCGACCCGAAGACGCTTTCTGCGCGGCCGAACGGCACTGGCGGTTTCAAGTTCGTCAAGCAGGACGGCAACACGACCGTTCTCGAGGCCTTCGACAATTTCTACCTCGGCAAGCCGACGATTCCCGGACTGCATTTCAGCTTTGTCGGCGATGCGACGACCCGGACACTGGCGCTGTTGAATGGCGAGGCCGACCTTATCGAACGGCTTGAAGCCGAACAGGTCGAGACGATCGAAAAGACCGGGGGCTTCCAGCTTCACAAGGCGATCTCGGTCGAAAACAAGTATCTCTGGTTCCGTTGCTCGAAGCCGCCCTTCAACGACTGGAGACTGCGTCGCGCCGTCTGCCACGCGATCGACCGGTCGGTGATCGACGATATCCTCGGCGTTTCCGGCCATGCCTCGAACTGCTACGTGTCTCCGGTCAAGTTCGGCTATGTCGATATCCCGAACTATCCGAAGTTCGACCCTGAACAGTGCCAGAAGCTTTTGGCGGAAGCAGGCTTCCCGAAAGGCGAAGGTCTGCCCGAACTCGAATATATCACGTCGGTGGGCTTCTACCCGAAGACCAAGGAATATGCCGAGGCCATCACGGCGATGCTCCAGGAACAGGGCTTCCCGGTCAAGCTCAACGTCATGGAAGTTGCGGCTTGGGGCGACGCTCTCTACGATCGTCCCGGCGGCGGGCCTGGTCATATGATCGACTGCGGCTGGTCCACGGGCTCGCCGGAGCCGGATCTAGTGCTCAGGACCCATTTCCACTCGACGACGCACCGCATCTGCGGGATCCAGGATCCGGAAATCGATGCTGCCCTCGATAAGGAGCGCAACGCCGCGAAGCCCGAGGAACGCAAGAAGGTCATTCAGACCGAGCTGATGCCGTTGCTGGCGACCAAGACGCCATCATTTTCTCTCTTCACGTCCGTTTTCATCCACGGCATGCGTGATGGCCTGAGTGGTCTCTACATCTACCCGAATGGTATGATGGACGCCAACAAGGCGACATTGGCCTGATCCAGCGCTGCGGCCGCTGCCTGGCAGTGGCCGCCTTGGCCCCGACAGACTAGGGTAAGTACATGTTCCTTCTATCATTCCTGATGAGACGGCTTCTGCAGGGGGGCCTGATCATCCTTCTCGTCATATTCATCATCTTCACGTTGTTGCGTGTGGTGCCGGGTGACCCCGCGCGTCTTATCGTGGGCGGCATGGCCCCCGATGCGGTGGTGGCGATGAAGGCAAAGGAACTTGGTCTCGACCGGGCCATCCCGCTGCAATTCGTATCCTATCTTGGTCATTTGGCGACTGGTGATCTCGGCACGTCGTTCGTCAGGCCGAAGAGCGGGGCAAGCCTCGCCGGCTCGGCCTATAACGACCCGACGCGGGAAGAGCGGGCGAAGGTCCTCGACCTTATTCTCGGCACATTGCCGATGACCCTGCAGCTCGCTGCCGTCGCCTTGGTCATCGCGTTGCTCGTTGCCGTTCCCCTCGGCCTCGCCGGCGGGCTCTATCAGGGTCGCTGGCCCGACAAACTCGCCCTCGCATTGGGGTCGATCTTCGTCTCGACGCCAAACTTCTGGCTTGGCATCGTTCTCACACTCTTTCTGTCGGTGAAGCTCAGGGTTCTTCCCGCGATCGGCTATAACGGCTTCGAATACACCATTCTGCCCGCGATCGTGCTCGCGGTGGAGATTGCGCCGTTCATCCTGCGTACGCTGACCGTTTCTGTCGCTCAGGTGTTGCGCGAAGACTTCATTCAGCTTGCTGCGGTCAGAGGGCTGAGCCGCGGGCGCACGATCTTCTCGCATGTGCTGGGCAATTCCGCGGTCCCGTTGATCAACCTGCTCGGCGTGCAGCTTGGCATGCTGCTCGGCGGCGTTCTGGTGGTCGAGTTCATCTTTGACTATCCGGGCCTCGGGCTCTTGACGATCAATGCCGTTCAACAGCGCGACTTTCCGCTCATCCAGGGCGTCGCGATCTTCATTTCCGTGATGTTCGTGGTGATCAACATCCTGGTCGATCTTATCGCGATGACCATCGATCCGAGACTGGAATACTGAGATGACCGATATCGTAGAACTGAGCGCCACCGAGCGCACCGTCGTCAAGCGCGGCACCACACCGACCCGACGCATGTTGCAGATTGCTGTGGGGCGCCTCGACTTTCGCATTGGCCTCATCGGCTTTGGATTGCTGCTTGGACTTGCGATTCTCCTGCCATTCATCAGTTCGGTTGATCCGCTCAAGATGGCTTACAGCCACAAGTTCATTCCGCCCTTCCCTTCCGAGGGCTGGCAATGGCCTTATGTGCTCGGCACTGATCAGCTCGGCCGTGACGTCCTCATGCGCTGTCTCGTCGGACTGTGTTATTCGCTGTTCATCGGTGTGACGACCGTGATCCTGATGTTCATCGTCGGCTGCAGTCTCGGACTTTTGGCCGGTTTTCGTGGTGGTTGGCTCGATACGGTCATCATGCGGCTGACGGACGCGCAGCTCTCGATCCCGATGATCATTCTTGCCATCACCATTCTCGGCGTGTCCCGCCCGACCGTGCCTGCGATCATCCTCGTGCTCGGCCTCTCCGGCTGGCCGCTCTATGCCCGCGTCGCGAGATCCGTGGCGCTCGGCGAACGCAATCGCGGCTATGTTCTCGGTGAGCGGGTTCTCGGTGCCTCGGACCTTCGCATCATGCTGTTGTTTGTGGCGCCTGTCGTTCTGCCTCCGATCGCCTTTGTCGCTGTGCTCGATATCGCCCGCATGATGATCTTCGAGTCGATCCTGGGCTTTCTCGGTCTCGGGGTTCAGCCGCCGACACCGACATTCGGCAATGTGATCGCGGATTCGCGAAAGTATCTGCTGAACGCATGGTGGATCGCGACGATGCCCGGCCTGTTCATGCTGATATCACTGACCTGCCTCAATCTGATGGGTTCAGCACTGGAGCGCGCGCGCAATGCCGTTCTGAGAGGGGATGCGTAAATGAGTGATCCAATTCTCGCGGTCTCCAATCTCTCAGTCGATCTCCTGCGCGATGGCAGCAAACGGCGCATCGTCGACAATGTGGACTTTGCGCTCCAGCCAGGCGAAGTTCTCGGCCTCGTCGGCGAGGCCGGATCGGGTAAGTCGGTGCTGGCGCGCGCCATGGTGAACGCCATTCAAGCACCACTGGACATCTCTTCGGGTCAGGTGATTTTCGAAGGAAAGGACGTCCTCTCCCTCGATGCGCGGGGTCTGAGGTCGATAAGAGGAAACCGCATTGGCTTCATCGGTGCGAACCCCATGGGTTCGCTCGATCCGCGGCTGCCGATCGGCCACCAGATTGTCGAGAAGCTTCGATCTGTCCGGCCTGATATCGGCAAGGCGGAAGCCAAGGAGAAGGTTCTCGATCTTCTTGGCCGGGTGCATATTCCCTCACCGCGCTCTCGCTTCCATGAGGCACCCTTCCAATTCTCCGGCGGCATGATGCAGCGCGTGATGATTGTCGATGCGCTCGTTTCCGAGCCATCGCTTGTTATCGCCGACAATATTACGCAGCCGCTCGATGTCACGGTCGCCGCCCAGATTATCCGGCTTATCGACAATCTCAGGGAAAGCCTCGATACGGCATTCCTGTTTATCTCGTCGTCGTTGCCCGTGGTTTCCAAGATTGCCGAGCGAACGCTCGTCATGCAAGGCGGCCGCATCGTCGAGCAGGGCGAGACCGCCGATATCGCCGCCAACCCGCAGCAGGCCTATACGCGCGCCCTTCTTTCCCGAATTCCATCGATATGGAAGAACGTATCGGCGCCGGAGGCAAAAGACGGCGAGGCTGTTCTGACCGTCGAAAATGCAACCCGAACCTATAGCGTGCGCCGGCGCGATGCGTTCAACGCCTTCAACGAAGTCAAGGCGGTGCGGGACGTGTCCTTTACCGTCAAGGCGGGTGAGAATTTTGGCATCGTCGGGGAAAGTGGCTGCGGCAAATCCACGCTTACGCGCCTGCTTGCTTGGCTCGAACAGCCAAACGCCGGACGCATTGCGTTCCTCGGGAAAAACCTCTCCAATCTCTCCGCTCGTTCGTTGACGGAGATGCGCAAATCGTTCCAGCTGCTTTTGCAGGACCCTTATGGATCGCTGCCGGCGGGCATGTCGATCATACGGATGATCGAGGAGCCGCTTCTGATCCACGGGGTCGCCCGGCGTGATGCCGAGCAACGCGCACAGGAGGCCATGCGGGAGGTCGGCCTTCATGCGGACCTCGCCGAACGATTGCCGGTGGGGCTTAGCGCCGGGCAGCGCCAGCGCATCAACATTGCCCGGGCCCTGGTGCTGAAGCCGCGCCTCTTGATCCTTGACGAGACCTTGTCGGCACTTGACCAGGTTGAACAGGCCGAGCTCCTCGATCTCTTCAAAAGGCTCCAGGCGGCGCACGGATTTTCGTATATTTTCATATCGCACGATCTGGCGCTGGTCCGTCGCATCTGTCACCGCGTGGCGGTCATGTATCTTGGGCGCATCGTCGAGCTCGCGGACAACAAGACGCTTTTCGAACATCCCCACCACCCGTATACGCGAGCGCTGCTGAGCGCCATGCCGACGCTGGAGGAAAACCGTTTCCCGGGCGCCCAATATCTGCTCGATGGCGAGCCTCCGAGCCCCATTCATCTTCCGGTCGGCTGCTCTTTCCGTTCGCGCTGCCCGCGCGCGCAGAGCGACTGCGAAAAGACCGATCCGATGCTCGAGGGTTCTGACGGCGGGAATTACGCAGCCTGCCTGCATCGCCATGAGGACGAGGCGGTCCATGTCCAGTGAGATCCGCAAGGAGATCATCCTGGAGCGTCTCGGCCGTGACCAGCGCGTCAGCGTTGTCGAGCTTTCAGCAGAGTTCGGTGTTTCGGGCGAAACGATCCGCCGCGATCTGAAGAACCTCGAAGCAGAAGGTGCGGTGCGCCGCGTGCATGGCGGTGCAATTCCAGCTGGCCGCACCGCCGACACGCCGATTACCGAGCGCATCAAGCTCAACTCGATCGAAAAGGATGCGGTCGCCGGCGTGGCGCGCAACCTGATCAATGACGACTGCGTGATCTTCCTCGATACAGGGACCACGACGCTTGCGCTTGCCCGCCGGCTGATCGGCTTCAAGAAGCTGCGGCTCTACACCAATTCGCTAATGATTGCGCAAGCGGCCTGCCAGCATTTCGGCGTCAGCGTGCACGTGACACCTGGCAATCTGCGCCCGGTCGAACAGGACCTGGTCGGCTATGACACGCTGTCCTACATCCAGCAGTTCCACTTCGACATGGTCTTTATGGGTGCTGCGGCAGTCAATGTCGAATACGGCTTCATGGACTATGAAGAGGACGAGGCACGAATTCGCCAGATCCTGATCAGACGATCGTCGCGAAGCGTCATGCTGGCCGATCATTCCAAGTTTGGAAGGGTCGGCAATGTGATCACCGCTCCCTTCGGACAAATCGGCACGCTCGTGACCGACCGGCGTCCGCCGGAAGATATCCTGGGCGCCGTTCGCGCTGAAGAGTTGGAGATCATCCATGCTTGAAACAGGGACGATGCCACGAGCCGATTTCGATGCGATCTTCGACCGGATTTCTGCCATCGGCGCTGAGGCTGGAGAGGGCGTGACGCGTCTGACGGCAAGCGCCGAGGACGGCATGGCGCGAGGCGTGTTCGCCATCTGGATGGAGCACGCGGCCGTAGAGGTCGCCCATGATGCGATCGGCAACCAGTTTGCCTGCTTCGATTGGGCCGGTCCGGATGCCCCCTGGATTTTTGCGGGCTCGCATCTCGACACCCAGCCGCGAGGTGGTCGTTTTGACGGCACCCTTGGTGTGCTGGCCGCCGGACAGGCTGCACTCGATATTCACGCCGAGGTTCAACGTGGCCGTTGCAAGCCGCGCTATAACCTTGCGGTGGTCAATTGGACAAACGAGGAAGGCGCTCGCTACCAGCCGAGCCTCACCGGAAGCGCGGTCTTCTCAGGCACACTGGGGCTCGAGGATGCACTTGAGCTGCTTGACGGTGACAGCGTATCGCTGAAGAGTGCGCTTGCGGCGATAGGCATCAACGGCGAGACCAGAGCCGTTCCCCCTTCCCCCAAAGCCTATGTCGAGTTGCATGTCGAGCAAGGTCGGAAACTTCTCGAAGCCGGCCGACAAATCGGTATCGTCGAGGGAACCTGGGCGGCGCGCAAGACGACCGTCCGCTGGATCGGCCGCGCAGCGCATACGGGTCCGACGCCGATGGCCGATCGCCGAGATGCGCTTCTCGCCGCAGCAAGAGGAATTGCCGCCTTCGAAGCAGTCGTTGCGGCAAGCCATCCCCTCCTCCACCGCTCCGCTGCGCGCCTCGTGGTCGAGCCCAACTCACCGAACGTTGTCGTCGACCGGGCGACTGTGTGGTTCGAGCTCAGGGGGCCTGACGTGGCCGAACTCGACGTGGCAGGTGAGCTCGCCCTTGCCGCACTCGAAAAAGCGGCAGCCGATACGGGCACGCAGCTGGAAATCGTCGCTGATACTTTGCGCGATCCCGCCAGCATGGACGGGCGGTTGATGGCACTCGTCGATCGCACGGCACGTTCTTGCGGTTTCGAGCCATTGACCATGCGTTCGGTCGCAGGGCACGATGCTGTCACCTTGCAAAACAGCGGTATCCCGTCGGCCCTGATCTTCATTCCGAGCGTCGATGGCATTGCCCATCATCCCGACGAACTGACCGAGCCACAGGACGTGCAGGCGGGTCTGACGGTGCTGACCGCCACGCTTCGCAACCTCATTGAGGGAGAGTTTCATGCAGGATGATGCTGCAGTTCAGGCTGTGCTCGACGCGGTCGGCCTTTCCGGCGCCACCCTTTCAGCTCCGATAGGCGGAGTGGTGTCGCCCATTCACCGCGGCGTCGAAAACCACTGCTTTTTCGCAAGCAAGGCAGATCAGCCACGGGTTTTTGTCAAACGTCTCCACGATGACATGTCCCAGTTTATTGCGCTGGATCACGTGGCGGAGGCCAGCCGCAAGGCAGGCGAACTGGGCATCGCCCCGCGGCTCGTCTATGCCGATCCCGAGGGCGGCGTTCTGGTGTTCGAGGCGCTTGGCGAGGAATGGGCGTGGGGGCATGTCGATGTCCTTCGCCGCCCGCGGGTTCTCGAAAATCTTCTGGCGGCAAAACGCAGTTTCCATCAGGCTGAGCCGCTTGGCGAAGGGCGCAGCGTTTTCGCTCTCGTTGCCACCTATCGGCAACTCGCCGAAGGAGCGGATGTGATCTTGCCGGCGCCGGTATTCACCGTCTCGGCTGCCGTCCAGCGCATTGCCGGCGCCATTGGCGCCGCGGGTATCGATACGGTCCCGTGCCACGCGGACGGCATCTCGTCGAACGTGATGGTCGGGCCGGACGACGGAGTTCGGCTGGTCGATTTCGAGTGGGCGCGCCAGGCGGACCCCGCCTACGATCTCGGAACCGTGCTGGCCGAACTCCTCCCTTTCGATGGCGAGGCGTTGCTGGCGATCGAGATTGCAACCGGAAAGCCGGATGCGGGCGTGCTCGCGCGTGCCCGTCTCTATGGTGCGGCCGACGATCTCATGTGGGCGCTTTGGGGCTTCATCAATGCCGCGCGCTCCCCGCGCAAGCACGTTGAATTCTTCAAATATGCCGAATGGCGGCTCCTGAGAGCTCGCACGGTCATCGAAGGACCACGCTTCGAGACATGGCTGAAACAGGTCTGACGGAGAAAGCGATGAGACTGAGATTGGGTGAAGGCGCATCGCAGGCCGAACAGGCGATCGAGCAGGCCATCATAGCCGTGGCGGACTGGCGAGACCTCGACGTCTCTTATGAACCGGTGCCAGGCGGCATCAGCAATCCCAACTGGCGGGTTTACGTCGCCGGTGCGCCGCACAGCTTCTTCGTGAAGATACCTGGCGCTGGAACCGAAATGTTCATCGACCGGAAAACCGCGAACGAAGCCGGCCGCAAGGCGCACGAGGCGGGCGTCGGCGCGCGGATCATCGACTTCTTCCCCGAAACGGGAGTCGAGGTGAGTGAATTTGTCGAAGGGCTCAGAACATCGACCAATGCCGATTTTTTGGATCCGGTCGTCCGCTTCAACGGTCTTCGCGCGCTGAAAGCTTTCAACGACACCGCACCGCTGTCGCAGAGAAAGACCACCTTCGACATGATCGACGAGCATTTCCAGCAGGTCCTGGAGCTCGGCGGCGATTTCCCGAGCGACTTCGGCTGGATGAATGCGCGCTATCGCGAGGCGCGAGGCGCGCTTGAGGCGTCGGGTCTCGATCTGGCGCCCTGCATGAACGACACACTGGCCGGCAATTTCCTCCTCCATTCCGATCGCCGGGTCATGCTCGTCGACTTCGAATATGCCTCCACCAATGATCGGGCGGCGGAACTCGCGCTTTGGTTTTGCGAGATGTGCTTCTCGCCGGAGACCGAGAAGGAACTGATCGAGGAATATTATGGCCGGGCCGATCCGGGGATTCTGGCGCGGATCGCTTTGTTCAAGGCCCTCGTCGACCTCAAATGGTCGACCTGGGCGATGGTGCAGAATGAAGTTTCACGGCTTGACTTCGACTTTTTCAAATATGGCTTCTGGAAACATATGCGTGCGCGGTTCGCAATGAGCAATCCGCTGTGGCCGCAGTGGCTGAAGGCGGTCTGACACATGCAAAGCACTGAAGACGTGATCTCCCCCGATTTTCTTCGCCGCCTGGCGGCAGTTGCCGCCCGCGAGACATTGCCCCGGTTTCGGTTGCCGGGAACCGTCGTCAACAAGATTGCCGGCGGATTCGATCCGGTCACCGAGGCCGACCGCGAAACGGAGAAAGCGCTTCGAGCGCTTATCCGCTCCGAATATCCCGGCCACGGCGTCCTCGGCGAAGAGTACGGCAATGAAGGCGCGGATGCGGAGCTGGTTTGGGTCATCGATCCGATCGACGGAACAAGGTCGTTCATCTCAGGTATCCCGCTCTGGGGCACGCTTGTCGGGCTGACCAGGGATGGTGATGCGGTGGCCGGCATGATGGCGCAGCCCTTTATCGGCGAATTGTTTTATTCGACCGGGAACGGCGCGTTTTACGAGGGACCGCACGGTCAAACGCAGCTCGCGACCAGCGCCACGAAGGATCTCGCCGACGCGACGCTCTTCACAACGACGCCGGCGATCTTCGAAGCCGATCGCAGATCAAGCTACGACCTGCTCGAAAAACAGGTCCGCCTCGCCCGCTACGGGACCGATTGCTATGCCTATTGCATGCTTGCGGCAGGCCAGATCGACTGCGTCGTCGAAGCGGGCCTTTATCCCTATGACATCGTCGCGCTCATCCCGATCATCGAACAGGCCGGCGGCGTCGTGACCGACTGGGATGGGGGACCAGCCGAACGGGGCGGCGGCATCGTCGCCGCGGCAAACGCCACCCTGCATGCACAGATCATGGCCTGCCTGCACGGGTATTGACGCTGGTTTTCCTCAGACGGCGGATCCTGCCAGCCTGATGCTTTGCGCGATGGTCAACCGTGGATGATTTCGAGGTCGCCCCTTTTGGCCGCCGCCAGTATATTCGCCGGCGGGCGCTGATCGGTGACCAATGTGCTGACGCTGGAAAATGCGGCCGTGATGACATTGCCCGTCTTGCCGCACTTGGAGTGATCGGCCAGCATGATGCTTCTGGCCGTCTGCTTCAGCAGAGCCTGGCGGATTCGCGCTTCATCTTCCTCATAGTCCATGAAGCCATATTCCGCCGCGATCGCCGCAGCACCCATGAAGACCATGTCGAAGTGGAATTGCTGGATGTAGGACAGCGTATCGTAGCCGACGAGATCCTGTTCGATCGGGCGGAGATTTCCCGGTGTCATCTGGACCCGGACGCCGAAATGCTGGCAGGCGGCTTGCGCGATCATTAGCGAATTGGTGTAGAGCCGCAGCTTCTTGAAGCCAGTCAGGTGGCGCGCAAGGGACAGGGTGGTGGTGCCTGTGTCGAGGAAGATGGCGCAGTCGTCGGTTATGAGGTTGCGCGCCATCTGCGCGACCGCGTCCTTTTCGAGCGCATTGAACCTGATGCGGTCGGTAATCGGCACATCCGCGGTTCGGCCGGCCGGTATAGCGCCTCCGTGAACGCGCCGGACGGCTCCCTCGGCCTCAAGATCCTTCAGGTCGCGCCGAATGGTTTCACCCGAAACACCGAACTCTGTCGAAAGCTCCAGAACGCTGACGCGTTGATCACGATCGAGTCGTTCGAGAATGACTTCTTTGCGAACTTCACTCGACATTGACAGCTTCGTCCTCGGGTCGGTGCGGGCCGGCAGCAACGCTGATGCTGACAATCCCTTAAAGCGGCGGATCTATCTCGCAAGCCTTCGGAGTAAGGTTGCGAGATGCTTATAAGGATGACGGTGAACCGGGAAGCCGACGACGTTGTCCTTGGATTTGTGTATTTATGTGGTGTTTGCGGATCTTTCAAACAAAATACGCGAACTTCCACCGTGCAATGCCCACCCCGCCCGCGCCAGAATCGCTGCGGATGTGATCCGCAGCGACCTTGCCTTCATGCGAAAATGACACCTTCGGTACAAATCCGGGTGCGGGTGAATTTCACTCTGTCACTGCTCTCATGTGGGAATGTTGGAATATTAGAGCGAAATCATCGCAAAAGATCGCATAAAGCCACAAATGCAACAGCGCAAAACCTCAAAAGTCGTGGGGGTATTCATGAGTAACATATTGAAAGTAGAAAGAAAGTTTTGACGCGTAACGGATTTTTCAGGACTCTCATCGATGATGATTTGCAACTGTTTGAACTCGAAATGGATTCAAAATGCAGATTTTCCACAATGCTTTGCAATTCTCCCACCGCATGCGGTCCATAAAGGCCAAGTTTGCCGTGGTGATCATAGGGACAGCGATCGTCTCTTGCGCATCTGTTGGAGCATTGAGCTACCAGATCGGCAAGGACGGTTTGATCGAGGCGAGCAAGATCCGCCTGGAGGCCATCGCAGCCAATCAGTCGAAGGCGCTGAGAGCCTATGATGAAAGGGTTCAGCAGACGCTAACCGAAATAGCGCAGAGCCAGTCGCTCGGAGAAATGACGGAGCAGGCCGGAAAGGCGATCGCAATGTCTGACGCCAAGATACGGGAAGCGTTCCAGGATACGTCGAAAACTCCGGAGCAAAGAGCGGCCTTCGACGGATCGACCGTCAAGATGCTCTATGCCGTCAAGCATAGCTCGGTGCATGGACCACTCTTCAGCGCCTGGAAGAATGCCGATCTCAGCGATATCTTCGTCATCGATAACAATGGCCAGCTGGTCTACACGGTCACCAAAGGCCCCGAGTTCATGACGAGCGTCCAGGATCCGAAGAACGCATCCCTGAAGTCGCTGTTTGATGCATCCACCGCCGGACCCGCCGATCAGATTTACCGGACGGGGTTCATACCCTTCAAGAGCGAGGAAAGCGATATTTCGGCCTTTCTTGCCAAACCCCTTGCCAACGTCGTCTGGGGCTCCGTCGTCAAGCGTGGCACCGTCGTGATCCGTATCGCGCCGGCAAATCTGCTGGCGCTTATTTCGCCCGAGGGGTTGGGACGGAGCGTCGACGAAGCCTTCCTGATCGCCGCTGACGGAACCTTGCGAGCCGGCACCCTCGCAGGGGAAAATGGGGTGGCGCCGGAATTGCTGAGCGCCGCGAAAGAGCAGATGAGTGGCTCCGTCTTCGCTGGTGGCTCCCAAGGCTCCTATTTCTATTCCTACGTGCCCGTAAATCTGTTCGGGCAGTCGCACCTTCTGGTTATCGGTCAGGAAAAGTCCAAAGTTCTCGCCTCGGCTGATGAACTTGCGAAATGGGCAGGTCTGACGACCTTGGCCGTGCTGTTCGGCATGGGGATCGTGGGTTACGTCTTTTCATCCCGCCTCACCAAACCCTTGAAGGACATCACTGGACTGATGAACCGCCTGAACAATGGCGACCAGACGATCGAGATTCGATCCGTGTCCCGCTCCGACGAGATCGGCATTATGGCGCGCGCGCTCGAATCATTCCGTCAAAGCGCAGCCGACAAGGTGCGAATGGAGGAGGAGGCGATCCAGCGCAATGGGCAGCTGGAACATGAGCGGCAGCTGCGCGAAACCGACAGGGCAAGAAGTGCCGCGGAGCTGGAAGTGGCGGTGTCCGAGCTGGCGACCGGACTGAAGAACCTGGCGGAGGGACGGCTCGATCATCGCATCGAGCATCCTTTCGCGCCCTCCCTCGACCAGCTTCGCCAGGATTTCAACGGCTCGATGACGCGGCTTCAGGCGACCATGCGCCAGATCCGCGACAATGTCGAAATGATCCAGGGCAACGGCAACCAGATGGCCGAGGCGGCCGAGGATCTCTCCAAGCGCACCGAACAGCAGGCTGCTTCGCTCGAAGAAACGGCAGCCGCCGTCGACGAGATCACCGTCACGGTCCGCTCGTCGGCGGAACGTGCCAAGGATGCCGACCAGATCGTTCGCCAGGCAAAGCGCAGCGCCGACGACTCGGCGATCGTCGTCGACAATGCGATCGACGCTATGGGCCGTATCGAAGAAGCTTCCCGCCAGATCGAGCAGATCACCGGTGTGATCGACGAGATCGCTTTCCAGACCAATCTGCTGGCGCTCAACGCCGGCGTCGAAGCGGCGCGCGCCGGCGATGCGGGCAAGGGCTTTGCCGTCGTTGCCCAAGAGGTGCGCGAACTGGCACAACGCTCTGCCAAGGCGGCCAAGGAGATCAAGGTCCTCATCAACAAGTCGACTGCCGAGGTCAATACCGGCTCGCATCTGGTCCAGGAAACCGGCGCCGTCCTTGCCAAGATCAGCACCCAGATCGTCACGATCAGTCACCACGTCGAGACGATCGCCCGCGGCAGCCACGATCAGTCGTGCGCGCTGCAGGGGGTCAACTCGACCGTCAATCAGATGGACCAGATGACACAGCACAATGCGGCTATGGTCGAGGAAACGACGGCTGCGAGCCGCGAACTCGCCTCCCAGGCTGACAGCCTGCTGGCGCTGGTCCAGCAGTTCAGGATCGAAGGAAACGCACGAGAATTAAGCGTTTACAGGGCAGCTTGATCTGCAGCAGGTCAATCGGATTTGGCGCCCTCACCTCGTCGCATTCACTGCCCATGCCGGCAACGAATGTTGTCGGCAGGATGAGAACCAGTCAGCGACCGACGCATCACGCCGCTACGCGTGAAGTTAAAGGTCGATTCAGCAGAGGGAGGTGTCGATCGCGAGCCGCGCTCAGGCCGGCTAAACACCACTCTCCACCATAAATCTGGACATGAACGGCAGACTTGCGGCACCGACCGCCTTAGGCGCGCTCAAGATGCTCGTCGGCGTGATCGTGACCTCTGGAGCCAGCTTCTGTAGCGAGAGACAAACATTCCGAGAGATGTTGGCCGGCACAAAGGAAGATACGATCACGGCCTCCAGCTCGACAAATTGCGTAAGCGACTTGATGATGCGGTGCATCTCTTCTGCAAGCCTGCCTTCCCAGTCGAGAACCAGACCGTTCTCAGGCCATGGGGCCAGCGGCTGCCAAAGATGATCGGTAGGCGCGCCCGCAGCGGTCAACATGGTTTCCAGTGACGCCACTCCCACATCGAAACTGACCACCGAATTGCCGTGATGAATCTGGTGGTTCAACACCAGGCGGCTGTGGAGGTTTGCGCCGATGTAAAAATAGAGATAGTCGGAAAACGGCTTGGCGACGCCGAACATGCTCTCGCCGCTCGCCGCAGCCGTGATGTCGTTCTGCACGAACACCAAGTATCCGGTAAGCTCCTCGACTTCCTTTTGGAGGGAGTCGAAATAGGCCTTTTCCTCGCGGCCCTCCGAAGCGCTCGACGGCAGCGCCAGGCCAATGCCGGCCAGGCGTTTTTGAGCATTCTTCGGAACGATGTTCACCGCCTGTCGAATGGTGTCGATGAACATCGTCTGATTGCTGTCGCGCTCGGGCTGCGGGTTGGGTAGCTGCATATGGTAGCGAATGGCGCCCACGAAATCGATCAGAACGACGTCTGTCCGCTTCAGGCCGACGCTGATGCCGATCGAGAAGGCGCCTTCCGGATTGAGGGCGACAGGGACGGTCGGAGGGCCAACACGCCCCTTCTGTGCTTCGCCCTTGGAGACCAGCCCCTCCTGTTCCAGGGACCTCACGAGTACCGAAATCGTCTGGGCTGAGAGACCCGTCCGTTCGCCGATCTCCAGTCTGGTGATCTCGCTGTTTTGAAGCAGCAGCGACAGGAGCAGGCGCTCATTGTAGCTGCGCACGCTGACCGCATTCAGGCCGGTTGCCCGATCGGCAATACGCAAGGGATTGGGTGGTGCAAAACGCATATCAGGCATCAATGCAATCCTCGCCGAGTAAGGCATAAAGATGAACTGGCATCCATTTGTCGTGTCGCTGCGGCAATATCATCATCTCCAACCGATCGCCTCCACTTCCCTGGCAAGCGCTGTTCCCAAGGCTTCATGCGCTTCCCGGTTGATGTGAAAACCATCGCAAGGATCACACGATGCGACGGTCGCGGCGTCAAAGAAGTGTACTTCAAGCGAATCAGCAATAATTTCAAACTCAAGCGCGAGACGCCGGGATTTCTCCTGGGCGCCGGAAAATATGGGTTCCCATTCCTTGATATCGTCCAGCATCGGCGGCGGAGCAACCACCATGATTTCGGGGGGCTTGCCGCCCGGTCCGGGCGCCAGCTCCCTGATATCGTAGACGAGGCAGCCGATCCCCATCGCCACTTCCGATGGCGGTTGACCGAAGCGCGCTTTCAGGTCGTTCGTCCCGAGCATGATAATCACGAGATCGAGGATCGCGTGGCTCATGAGGCACGGACGCAGGTAGGTCCGGCCGTTTTTCATCGTGCCCTCGATCGGATCGTCGCGAACCGTCGTGCGGCCACTCAGGCCCTCCTCGATCACATACCACTGGCTTCCAAGCTCCCGTCTCAAAACGCCAGGCCAGCGCTCGTTCGGCCCGTATCGGTCGAGCGGTGAGCCCCCCGGAATCTGGCCGTGCGTATTCGAGTCGCCGTAGCATAAGACTGACCGCATTTCCTCCCCACCTTTATGGCAAATCATAAAGACGCATGAACATTCTCAGCTGACTATGGCCTTTGTCGATCTATGGCGCAAGTTTATTGATATTCATTCAGTCTGAATAATTATTGACAGCGATTTAGAGGTATGGCATTTCTATGAATGGGAGAGCAAGATTTTCCAGGAACTGCACATAGCCAACCCCAGTCATCCAATGGCGTTGGCCCGCGATTAAAGCCGCTTCAGCGGCCTGGATAAATGCGTCTCCGTATCAATGGAGATCCGACGTCGTGAGGACGACGGTGTTTGTGCAAGGGAGGAAATCTCGTGAACGGCTATCTGAAATCTATCCTCGGGGCTACGCTTTTGATGGCGTCGACCGCGGGCCCGCTTTGGGCTGATGACGTCAAGTTTATGGACGGCATCACGCCACGGGCTGGCGACAATCCGCAGACCGAAGCGGGCAAGTTCAAGAAGGATTGCGGCTGGGTCATCGGCATGAGCGATTTTGGCGTCAACGCCAACACCTGGACGGTCCAGGTCGCTCACGAGTCCGAGGCTGCTGCCGCTGCCAACAAGTGCATCAAGAAGTTCGTCCTGCTCGACGCTGGCTTTGACCAGAAGAAGCAGGTCGCCGACATCGAAGATCTGATCGCGCAGAAGGTCGATGCGATCATCGTCCAGCCGGTCACGTCCACCTCCGCAAACGCATCGATGAAAAAGGCGATTGCCGCGGGTATCCCTGTCATCGTTCATACCGGTCGCGTCGATACGGATGACTACACGACGGAAATCCAGGGCGGCGCCGAGCATTTCGGCAAGGTCATGGGCGACTGGCTCGTCAAGACAGTCGGAAACGACGGCAAGATCTGGGTACTACGCGGCCTCGCCGGCCATCCTGAAGACATCAACCGGTATAACGGCCTGTTGGAATCGCTCAAGGGCACGAACGTCAAGATCGTCGCCGAAGAACACGGCGACTGGCAGTACGACAAGGGCAAGAGCGTTTGCGAGACCCTCTACCTGAACAACCCTGACGTACAAGGCATCTGGTCGTCGGGTGCCGACATGACCCGCGCCTGCGTCGACGTCTTCAAGCAGTTCGGCGCCAAGATCCCGCCGATCTCTGGCGAAGGCAACAACGGGTTCTTCGGCCAGTGGATCAACGACAAGTTCGAGTCGATCTCCGCGGAGTATTCGCCGGCACAGGGTGCGGAAGGTGTGCATGCGGCTATCGCTCTGCTCGAAGGCAAGCAGCTCTACAAGCACTACGACTACAATCCTCCGGGCTGGGATCTCGAGAAGGTCAAGAAGTATTACCGCGACGATCTCTCGGCGAACGTCTGGTGGCCTTCTCAGCTGTCCGAGGACGACCTGAAGAAGTATTACAGCAAGAACTAATTATCCCTCCCAAGGCGCATCCGCCGGTTTCGTTCCGGAACCGGCGGATGGTGACCGAACGGAGTTGCATGGATTGGGAGGAACGAATGGCCAACCTTATAGAAATGTCGAACATTTCAAAGTCGTTTGGCGGAAGTCTGGCACTGGATAGGGTGTCGCTGGAGCTCTTGCCGGGTTCCGTCCATGCCCTGATGGGCGAAAATGGCGCCGGCAAATCGACGCTGATGAAGATCCTCGCGGGTGTTCACCAGCCCGATAGCGGCGAGATCTTCAAGAACGGCCACAAGATTGCCTTCCTCAATCCGAAAGAGGCGCTCGACTTCGGCATCTCGACTGTCTTCCAGGAGATGACGCTTCTGGCGAACCTGACGATCGCCGAAAACATGTTTCTCGGACGTGAGCCGGTCACGCGCTTCGGAACGGTCGACTACAAGCGCATGAATGCCGAAACCGGAAAGGCGTTGAAGGAGCTTTCGCTCGATCTCGATCCTCGGACGCTGGTTTCGAACCTCACCATTGCCGAGCGGCAATTCGTCGAAATTGCCCACGGGATCAAGGCCGATGCCTCGATCTTCATTCTCGATGAGCCGACAGCAGCACTCAACGCCGCCGACGTCGAGATCCTCAACAAGCATATCCGCCGCTTGCGCGATGCAGGCAAGGCCCTCGTCTATATCTCGCATCGCATGGATGAAATCTTCCAGATCTGCGACACCGTCACGGTGCTGAAAGATGGCAAGCTGATCGGCACGCGCCCGCTTTCGGAAATGACGCCGACGTCGTTGATCGCAATGATGGTCGGCCGCGAGCTGAAGGACCTCTTCCCGGCAAGAAACGGCTCGGCATCCGGCGAGCCGATGCTCGACATCAAGCATTTCAAGATCGGTGCCTCGACGAAGCCTTTCTCGCTCCATGTTTGCAAGGGCGAGATCGTCGCCCTGGCAGGGCTCGAAGGACAAGGCCAGCAGAAGCTTCTGCGCTCGCTCGTCGGCAAATTCCAACCGTTTTCCGGTACCATCACGCTGAACGGAAAATCGCTCGCCCTGCCGGTGCCGAACGAAAACGGTGTGCGCAAGCTGCAGCAGATGGGTGTCGGCTTCATTCCTGAGGACCGCAAGGAGGAAGGCTTGTTCCTCAACCTCCCGATCGCGCACAATATCGAGATTGCGCTCCATTCGGCGCGCGCAGGATTTTCTCCCGCCAAGAACTACCGGACGTTGGTTGCCGACACCATCAAGCGGCTGAACGTCCGGACGATCAACGCATCCGCACCCGTCGGCGCTCTCTCCGGCGGCAATCAGCAGAAGGTCCTGCTTGGCCGCTATATCGCCGCCAATCTCGATATCCTGCTGATCGAGGAGCCGACGCGCGGCGTCGATATCGGCGCCAAGTCGGAAATCTACAAACTGCTTCGCGACTTCACGCAGAACGGCGGGGCCGTGCTGGTCCTGTCGAGAGAAACCGTTGAGCTCATCGGCCTTTGCGATCGCATCTATGTCGTCCATGGCGACACGGTTGTGGCCGACATGCCCGCCGCCAAGGCGACAGAGCACGACATCCTCGACGCCGCCTTGAGCGCGTGAACGCCAACAGAGAGCCACTCCGATGACCAAGACCCTCACAAGACTATTCAAGGGAAATCAGAGCCGCCAAGGTCTCTGGATCGTTCCCCTGCTGATTACCATCGTCCTCAGTATCGCCCTGATCATCCAGACGGACCAGTTCCTGAACCGGGAAAACCTGTTCAACCTGGTCGCGCAGGCAATGCCGCTGATCATCACGGCGGTCGGTCAGCTGTTCGTCATCCTGGTCGGCGGTCTCGACCTTTCCGTCGGATCGCTGATCAGCTTCACGACGGCCATCCTCGCGCTGGACGCGCCGGGTTACATTACGATCCCGGCGGTCTTTCTGCTGGCGGCACTGCTCGGTCTGACGAACGGCTATGTCATTACCCGCCTCAACGTGCACCCGATCATCGCGACACTGGCGATGCAGTACATCGTCCTTGGCGCTGCACGTATCTTGCGTCCGGTCTCCGGCGGGACCATCCCGGATGCCGTCATCAGCTCGGTCTCGGGGTCGTTCCTCGGCATCCCCATGCCGATATTCTGGGGCATTTGTGTCGCCGTGGTCGCCTGGAAATTGCTCTACGGCTCGCGGTTCGGCCTGCATCTCTTCGCGATCGGCGGCGGTATTGCGAGCGGCGTCGAAGATGCCACGCGCAACTTCGGTGTCGCCGACAAGCGCAACGTCATTCTCGCCTATGTCGCCTGCTCGTGCTTTGCTGCCCTTGCCGGCGTGTTCCTGGCCGGCCGCATCGTGTCCGGCGACCCGAATGTCGGGCTTCTCTTTGAACTCGACGCGATCACTGCAGTCGCCATTGGCGGCACACAACTCTCCGGCGGCGTCGGCAGCCTGCAGGGAACGATTATCGGCGCCCTGGTGCTGGCGCTCCTCTCGAACGGCATGAATCTGGTCAACATTTCGCCGTTCATCCAGACGGCGATCAAGGGCGGCATCCTGCTCCTTGTCGTCGGTTTCCAGACACGCAAGAAGATGGGGCTCTAAGATGTCAGCCTTCGCGAAAAACCCTGCAATTCAGCGAATGCTCAAGATTGCGCCCTCCTACTACGTCTTTGCATTGCTTCTGCTCGTCTTGTGGGTCTCGCGCCCACAGATGCTCAATGCAAATGTGATGGGCATCTTCATTCGCCAGGTCGCCCCTCTCGGCGTCCTCGTTCTCGGGCAGCTGCTCGTCATGCGGGTCAAGAGCATCGATCTCGCCGGCGGCGGCATCATCCTGCTCGTCAACTACTTCATCTCATCCGGCCAGTTTCCTGGAATGTCTGCGACCGGTTTCGTGCTGCTGGGGCTCTTCACCGGCACTGCGATCGGGCTGTTCAACGGGTTCATGGTGGGCAAGCGGCGCGTCTCGGCTGTTATCGTCACCCTCGCCGTCAGCATCATTCTTGTCGGCGCTGTCCAGTTTCTGTCGAGCGGCAAGCCGCCGGGCAACGTGCCCAGCTACTTCAACGACATCTATAATGTGAAACTTGGTCCCCTGCCTCTCCCGGTCCTGTTCTGGGTCGCGCTGACGGCACTGCTGTCCCTGGTTCTTTCGAGAACGGTGTTTGGGCGTTACGTGACCTCCGTCGGCGCCAATGCGGAAGCGGCGCACTTCTCAGGCGTTCCGGTCGAACGCACGGTCGTCGTGGCGCATACGCTCGCAGGCCTGATCGCGGGCATCGCAGCCCTCGTTCAAACCGCATCGATCGCCGTCGGAAGCGTCCGCGTCGGTCTGGATTTGCCGATCCTGTCGGTTGCCGCGACCATTCTCGGCGGCGTCGTGTTCGGCCGGGGGGAAGGTGGCGTCTGGGGGCCGTTCTTTGGTGTCCTTTCGTTCGCGCTCCTCTTTGTCGTGATGACGTCCTTCGGCGTCAGCGACTCCGGAAAGCTGATCGCGCAGGGCCTCATCATTCTGCTTGCGGCCATTTTCTACGGCCTCAAGGCACGCAACTCGTAGTTATCGGAGGAGTAACGATATGGCAGAGAGCCGCTCAATATTATGTTTTGGGGATTCACTCACATGGGGTTGGATTCCGGTACCGGAGTCGTCGCCGACGCTCAGATATCCCTTTGAGCAGCGCTGGACCGGTGCAATGGCTGCGGCACTCGGTGACGGCTATTCAATCATCGAGGAAGGCCTTTCCGCCCGCACGACCAGCGTCGAGGATCCGAACGATCCCAGGCTGAACGGCAGCGCCTACCTGCCGATGGCGCTCGCCAGCCATCTGCCGCTCGATCTCGTCATCATCCTTCTCGGCACCAACGACACCAAGTCCTATTTCCGCCGCACGCCCTATGAGATCGCCAACGGCATGGGCAAGCTTGCCGGACAGGTTCTGACCTCGGCCGGCGGGATCGGCACGCCCTACCCTGCCCCGAAGCTTCTGATCGTTTCGCCGCCGCCGCTCGCTCCCATGCCTGACCCGTGGTTCGAAGGCATGTTCGGTGGCGGTTACGAAAAGTCGCTCGAACTCGCAAAGCAGTACAAGGCGCTCGCCAACTTCCTGAAGGTCGACTTCCTCGACGCCGGCGAGTTTGTAAAGACCGACGGCTGCGATGGAATCCATTTCTCCGCCGAGACGAACATCACGCTCGGCCATGCGATCGCGGCGAAGGTCGAAGCGATTTTCTCACAAGAGGCGAAGAACGCTGCGGCTTAGCAGTCTTCCGCCGCCGGCCGCCAGCGCCTCCCTCCCAAGGACGCTGGCGGTCCCCTTCCGCCAACAAGATTTGAGGCTTCCATGACCGGCTATGTTCTGGCGATCGACCAGGGGACGACGTCCTCACGAGCCATCGTTTACGGCCCTGATGCCCAGCCGATCGCGATCGATCAAAAAGAGATATCCCAGTCGTTTCCGAAGTCGGGTTGGGTCGAGCACAACGCCACTGAAATCTGGGAATCTGTCCTTCAGACCTCCCGTAACGCTCTTGCGCGGGCCGGCATAGAGGCGCGCGACGTCGCGGCGATCGGCATAACCAATCAGCGCGAAACATGCCTCGTCTGGGAGCGGTCGACGGGCAAGCCGATCCATCCAGCGATCGTCTGGCAAGACCGGCGGACCTACGGCGCCTGCGAGGTCCTTCGCGCAGACGGCTTTGGCCCCCTGATACAGGAAAAAACCGGTCTTCTGCTCGATCCCTATTTTTCCGCCACGAAAATCGCCTGGATCCTCGACAATGTCGAGGGCGCGCGGCGCGCGGCCGAGAACGGCCAACTGCTGTGCGGCACCATCGACACCTATCTCACCTGGATGCTCACCGGCGGCGCCGTGCATGCGACGGACGCCACCAACGCGTCGCGCACCTCGCTGTTCGACATTCGTGAGAATTGCTGGGACGACGAATTGCTAGGCGCCTTCAGAGTGCCGCGGGCTCTTTTGCCTGAGGTCAAGGATTGTGCTGACGATTTCGGTCAGACGATCGCCGCCCATTTCGGCGCTCAAATTCCGATCCGGGCGCTCGCCGGCGACCAGCAGGCCGCCCTGCTTGGTCAGGCCTGCCTGAAGCCCGGAATGCTCAAATCGACTTACGGCACGGGCTGCTTCGTCGTTCTGAATACCGGCGATAAGATTGTCCGGTCGTCCAACCGCCTGCTGTCGACCATCGGCTATCGCCTCAATGGCAAAACGACCTACGCGCTTGAGGGTTCGATCTTCATGGCAGGGGCCGCGGTTCAATGGCTGCGAGACTCCCTGAAGCTCATCAAGGAGGCCGACGAGACGGGCCGTCTTGCGCATCTGGCCGACGAACAGGAAGACGTCTATCTGGTGCCGGCATTCACCGGGCTCGGTGCACCGCACTGGAATTCGCAGGCTCGTGGCGCGATTTTCGGCCTGACGAGAGGGACGGGGATCGCGGAACTTTCGCGGGCGACGCTGGAATCCGTCTGCTACCAGACGCGCGATCTCCTTGAGGCCATGGCCTGCGATTACCCGATGGAGGTCAGGGGCGCGACCCTTCGCGTCGACGGCGGCCTGTCGGGCAGCGATTGGGCCATGCAGGCGCTGGCCGATTGCCTGGGCAGCGTCATCGAGCGATCGCAAAGCCAGGAAGCGACCGCTTACGGCGTTGCGGCACTTGCGGGCGCTGAGAGCGGCGTCTGGCCCGATCTTCAGACCTTTGCCGCGAACTGGAAGGCAAAGCGCAGCTTCACCCCCAACCTCAACACTGACGAGCGGGCGCGACGCTATCGGAAATGGCGCGCCGCCGTTGCAAGCACGCTTTCCTATGCGGCAACGGCGTGACGTTACGGGAGACCGAGATGGCAGATAAGATCCACGACCTGTTCGTAATCGGCGGCGGCATCAACGGTTGCGGGATCGCGCGCGACGCGGTCGGTCGCGGCTATTCGGTCGCCTTGGCGGAGATGAACGACTTTGCATCCGGCACATCATCGGGTGCCACCAAGCTCATCCATGGCGGCTTGCGTTATCTCGAGCACTACGAGTTCCGGCTGGTCAGGGAATCGCTGATGGAGCGCGAGGTGCTCTGGGCGATGGCGCCGCACATCATCTGGCCGATGCGCTTCGTGCTGCCCTATCAGAAGGGCGGTATTCGCCCGGCCTGGCTGATCCGTCTCGGACTCTTCCTCTACGACCATCTCGGCGGCCGCAAGCTGCTGCCGCCGACAGCGGTACTCGACATGCGCCGCGACGAGGCGGCCAAACCGCTGAAGGCGCTCTTCACCAAGGCGTTTGAATATTCCGACGGCTGGGTCGACGATGCCCGCCTCGTGGTGCTCAATGCCCGCGATGCTGCCGACAAGGGCGCGCTGATCATGCCGCGCACCAAGGTTGTCTCGGCGCGGCGCGAGAACGGGCTCTGGACGATCGAGACCGTGGACGCGATCTCCGGGATCGCGGCGGTTCACCGGGCGCGCATGCTCGTCAATGCGGCCGGTCCCTGGGTAGACCATGTGATCCGAGGCGCCTTCGGCAAGAATGAGGCGCGCAACGTCCGTCTCGTCCAGGGCAGCCATATCGTCGTGAAGAAGAAGTTCGACGGGCCGCGGGCCTATTTCTTCCAGAACCCCGACAATCGCATCATCTTTGCCATTCCCTATGAGGACGAGTTTACGCTGATCGGCACCACCGATCGCGACTTCAGCGGCGACCCGAAGGACGTCAGGATCTCGCAGGAGGAGACGGACTACCTCTGCAAGGCGGCGAGCGAATATTTCAAGGAGCCGGTCAGGCAGGACGATATCGTCTGGACCTATGCGGGGATCCGCCCGCTTTTCGACGACGGCGCCACGAAGGCGCAGGAGGCGACGCGCGATTATGTGCTGAAACTTGACGGCTTCGTCGGCAGCGAGGTCAACAGGGCTCCGCTCCTCAACGTCTTCGGCGGCAAGCTCACCACCTACCGGCGTCTGGCGGAGCACGCGTTGGAGAAGATCGGTGAGGCGATCGGCACCAAGGGGGCTCCCTGGACCGCCAAGAGCCATCTGCCGGGCGGCGACTTTCCGGTTCAAGGCTACGAGGCGGAGGTGACCAAGCTTCACAAGGACTATCCGTTCCTCGCCCCTTCGCATGCGCGCCGGCTCGTTCGCCGCTATGGCACCAAGGCATCCGCTCTTCTCGGCACTGCCGAGAAGATCGAGGACCTCGGCCGGTTGTTCGGGTCCGATCTCTACGAAGCCGAAGTGGTCTATCTGATGGCGCACGAATGGGCGCGCACAACGAATGACATTCTCTGGAGACGCTCGAAGAAGGGGCTGCATCTCAGCCACAGCGAAGTGGCCCTTCTCGACCAATTCATTTCTGAAATCATCCAGCGGCAGGTCGCCGCGCAGTGAGATTCTTTGGTCGGCCGCCGCGCATCGATCGTGCCGGCCGACAGCGTGACGTTTGAGGAGTTTTCATGTCGGAAAAGATTTATCCGGTCGCCAAGCCGGTGGAGAGCCATGCGTTGATCAACAAGGCCGAGTACCAGGAATGGTACGCGGAAAGCGTCGCCGACCCCGAGCAGTTCTGGGGCAAGCACGGCAAGCGCATTGACTGGTTCAAGCCCTACACCAGCGTAAAGGACACCTCCTTTACCGGCGACGTCTCGATCAAATGGTTCGAGGACGGTGAGACCAATGTCTCCTACAACTGCATCGACCGGCACCTCGCGACAAACGGCGACCAGGTCGCCATCATCTGGGAAGGCGACGATCCGTCGCTCGACAGGAAGATCACCTACCGCGAGCTCTACGAGCACGTCTGTCGTATGGCGAACGTCCTGAAGAAGCACGGGGTCAAGAAGGGCGACCGCGTCACCATCTACATGCCGATGGTGCCGGAAGCGGCCTATGCGATGCTCGCCTGCGCCCGTATCGGCGCGATCCATTCGGTGGTGTTCGGCGGCTTTTCACCCGAGGCGCTGGGTGGCCGTATCGTCGATTGCCAGTCGACCTTCGTCATCACTTGCGACGAAGGCCTGCGCGGCGGCAAGCCGGTTCCGTTGAAAGCCAATGTCGACAAGGCGATCGATATCGCCGCGCGCGGTCACGTCATGGTCAAGAACGTTCTGGTGATCCGCCGCACCGGCAGCCCGCTCAGTTGGGCGCCGGGCCGCGACCTCTGGCATCACGAGGAAGCAGCCACTGTTTCGGCGGACTGCCCGCCCGAGCCGATGAAAGCCGAGGATCCGCTGTTCATCCTCTATACGTCAGGCTCGACCGGCAAACCGAAGGGCGTTCTACACACCACCGGCGGCTATCTCGTTTACGCCTCGATGACGCATGAATATGTGTTCGACTACCAGCACGGTGATATCTACTGGTGCACGGCCGATGTCGGCTGGGTCACCGGACATTCCTATATCGTCTATGGGCCGCTCGCCAACTGCGCGACGACGCTGATGTTCGAGGGGATCCCGACCTTCCCCGATGCTGGCCGTTTCTGGGATGTGATCGACAAGCACAAGGTCAACATCTTCTACACCGCGCCGACCGCAATCCGCTCGCTGATGGGCGCCGGCGATGATTTCGTCAAACGATCCAGCCGATCCAGCCTGCGATTGCTTGGCTCGGTCGGCGAGCCGATCAATCCGGAAGCCTGGGAATGGTACTATCATACGGTCGGCGACGGGCGCTGCCCTGTTGTCGATACCTGGTGGCAGACGGAAACCGGCGGCATCATGATCACGCCGCTGCCTGGCGCGACCGACCTGAAGCCCGGCTCGGCTACACGGCCCTTCTTCGGCATCAGACCGGAGCTCGTCGATGCCGAAGGCAAGCTCATCGAAGGGGCCGCCGACGGTAATCTTTGCATCGCCGACAGCTGGCCGGGTCAGGCGCGTTCGGTCTATGGCGACCACGAGCGCTTCATCCAGACCTACTTCTCCACCTACGAGGGGAAATATTTCACCGGCGACGGCTGTCGCCGCGACGCCGATGGCTACTACTGGATCACCGGCCGTGTTGACGACGTGCTCAACGTCTCCGGCCACCGGCTCGGGACGGCGGAAGTCGAATCCGCCCTGGTATCGCATCACCTCGTCTCCGAGGCAGCCGTCGTCGGCTATCCGCACAACATCAAGGGCCAGGGCATCTATTGCTATGTCACGCTGATGGCGGGCAGCGAAGGGTCCGAAGAGCTCCGCCAGCAGCTGGTGAAACATGTCCGCGCGGAAATCGGGCCGATCGCCTCGCCTGATAAGATCCAGTTCGCGCCGGGCCTGCCGAAGACCCGCTCGGGAAAGATCATGCGCCGCATCCTGCGCAAGATCGCCGAGGACGATTTCGGGTCGCTGGGCGACACCTCGACGCTTGCCGATCCCGCTGTCGTCGACGACCTGATCGCCAACCGGCAGAACAGAGCCGAGGCGGCCTAGACCGAAGGAAAGGACTATCCCATGAGACTGATACTGATGGGCCCGCCCGGGTCCGGCAAGGGGACCCAGGCAAAGCGCATTTGCGAAAAGCTCGGCATCCCGCATCTGTCGACCGGCGATATCCTCCGGGCCGAGGTCAAGGCGGGAACGCCCCTCGGTTTGGCGGTCGCGGCCACAATGGCAGCCGGCGGGCTCGTTTCCGACGATACCGTCTCGGCGATCGTTGCCAGCAGGATTGCCGGTCCGGAAGCTCAACGCGGCTTTGTGCTCGACGGGTTCCCGCGCACGATCTCGCAGGCTGCCGCGTTGGATCAATCACTCGGTGAGCATTCCCTGACGGCTGTCATCGAGCTCGTCGTCCCGGAGGAAGAACTCTACGACCGCATCTGCAGAAGAGCGGCAGAGTCCGCCGGCGCACAGCGCGCCGATGACAATGCCGCAACATTGGAACTGCGCCTCAAGGCATATCGGGCCGAGACCCTCTCTGTCAGCGAGTTCTACAAGGGTCGGTCGCCGTACTTTCAAATCGATGGTCTTGCCGCTCCCGAGGAAGTGACCGCCCGGATTCTGGAGCTCCTGGAGTCGGCCGCGGCCGAATATTCCTGAGACATTACTAATTCGAGATCAATTTTACCGGATATTCATTCACTCAGAATAATTATTATTGGACCTCGTTATCTTGGGTGGAGAATCATGAGCATTCATTTTGACTTCCTGCTGCTGCGCGGACCGATCCGGACCAAAATCTTTTGCCTGCTGACGCCGATACTTGTCGGCATCGCTGGCTTGAGCCTCGTCAACTATCTCTCCGGCAACATGCTGAATACCCAGCTCGCGAGCAGCTCGAGCGGGATGGTCACGCTGTCTGCGATCAAACAAGCCCAGGACGGGATGAACTCCTTCCTGCTTGAGGCGACCGAGGCCAAGCGCGACGCGCTGAAGGCGCTGCTCGCCGACCAGAGCGCCAAGATATCGACGAGCCTGTCCTTCGCCCAAGAGCAGGATGAACGGCAGAGCTTGCTTGCCGCCGGGACGATTGCCGAAGAGGTCTCCAGGACGATCGACGGCCTCTGGGAAATGCACAGCGACGAGAGGAAACTTCGCGAGGGTATCGCTAGCGATCTCGCAACCTTGTCGGACGTGCAGTCCAAGCTGCAGACTTACCTCAACATTCCCGCCGACCAGGCGGCGGCACAAGCGGCGACGGCGGAAACGCTGAACAAGATCAATTCCATGAACTATGAATTTCGGATCGCCTCCTCCGATTTTCTGGGTGGAATGAACGACGATACCCTCAAGAAGGTGAAGGGCCGTCTCAAGGGGCTAGGCTTCTATCTCGGCAAGGTGAAAGAACAGCATGCCGCCAACGGTCCTATCCAGGAATTGGCCAGCAAAGCCATCGACGTGATCGGCGGGACCTCGGAGAGGTTCGACCAACTCCTCGTCAAGGTCGGAGAACGTGACGCTGCCTTCAAGGCTGCGAGCGCCAGCATGAATGACGCCTGGAACAAGATCCTTCTATTCGCCGACATCCAGCGCGGCCATGCATCCGCGGCCCAAGACCAGGCGCAAACCATATCCTTAGTGACGACCGTGATCGCCCTGCTCTTCGGCTGCGTCGCCGGCTATCTGCTGCTGAGAACCATCAAGTCTCCGATCGAAGCGCTGACGGCCTCCATGAAGGCGGTTGCATCAGGCAAGCTCGATGAAAAGATCGGCAGCGTCGAAACGCGCGACGAGATCGGCGAGATGGCAAGGGCGCTTGATGTCTTTCGCAACAACGCGCTCGAAAAGATCCGCGTGGAAAATGAGGCGGAACAGTCGAGGTCGCTCGCGCGCCAACAACGCCAGGAAGACGACCTGCGCAAGACCCGCGATGCGGCTGCCATCAGTAACGCGGTCGAGGCGGTTGCATCCGGCCTGCACAAGCTGGCGAGCGGCGATCTGACAGTGACCATCGGCCGTCCTCTCGACGGTGAGCTCGATCAGCTTCGGCAGGACTTCAATGCCTCGATGCTGCACCTGCAGGCGACGATGCGGCAGATCCGCGACAATGTCGAAATGATTCAGGGCAATGGCAACCAGATGGCGGAGGCCGCCGAGGACCTCGCCAAGCGGACCGAGCAGCAGGCTGCTTCGCTTGAGGAAACGGCTGCCGCCGTCGACGAGATCACCGTCACGGTTCGCTCGTCGGCGGAACGGGCCAAGGATGCCGACCAGATCGTCCGTCAGGCCAAGCAGAGCGCCGACGACTCGGCGATCGTCGTCAACAACGCGATCGACGCCATGGGCCGCATCGAGGAGGCCTCCCGCCAGATCGAGCAGATCACCGGTGTGATCGACGAGATCGCTTTCCAGACCAATCTGCTGGCGCTGAATGCCGGCGTCGAAGCGGCCCGCGCAGGCGAGGCAGGAAAAGGCTTTGCTGTCGTTGCCCAGGAGGTGCGCGAACTCGCGCAACGCTCCGCCAAGGCGGCCAAGGAGATCAAGGTCCTGATCAACAAGTCGACGGCCGAGGTCAATACCGGCTCGCATCTGGTCCAGGAAACCGGCGCGGTCCTTGCGAAGATCAGCACCCAGATCGTCACCATCAGCCAGCATGTCGAGACGATCGCCCGTGGCAGCCATGATCAGTCGAGCGCGCTGCAGGGGGTCAACTCGACCGTCAATCAGATGGACCAGATGACACAGCACAATGCGGCGATGGTCGAGGAAACGACGGCCGCAAGCCGCGAGCTCGCCTCCCAGGCCGACAGCCTGCTGGCGCTGGTTCAGCAGTTCAGGATCGAAGGAAATGCACGAGAATTTGGGTTCTCAAACGCCGAGGAACTGTCGCACCAACCGGCCAATCAAAGTGCGGCATGAAGTCGTCACCGAACTGTATGTGGCGGGACAGAACAGCGTTTGAAGCGGAGTAACGAAATCGGATCCCCCGGGGACCACATGACAGGTTGAAACATGACGATCACACCAGACATCGAACTTGGCGCATATCTGCTCCAGAGGAAAATCGACCCTGCCCTGGCAAGCTTGATTGAAAGCATAGCAGCGTCTGCGACCGTCGTAGCCGATCATCTGAAGGAAGCAGCCTTTCAGAACCATATCGGCAGCGCCGGCACGACGAATGTCCAGGGTGAAGATCAGAAGCTCCTCGATGTCCTGGCCGATCGTGTGTTTCGCGAAACATGCGGCGAGGCGGTCTCGCTTGCCGCCTATGTTTCTGAGGAAGCGGAGGACGTCACCTGGTTGAAAGCTCCCGCCGCGGGCGACCTCATTCTTTACGTGGACCCACTGGACGGTTCATCGAACCTCGAGGTCAACCTCTCCGTCGGTTCGATCTTTGCCGTCAGCCAGGTCCAGGCAGACGGCGATACCAACGTTCTGCGCAAAGGCCGGGATTATCTCTGCGCCGGCTATGCCATCTATGGGCCGTCCACGCTCTTCGTCATCACCTTCGGCCTCGGCGTGGTCGGTTTCACGCTGGATCCGTCCGACGGGCAATTCAAACTGACCAATGCGCGCATGCGCGTCCCCACGGAAACGACCGAGTTTGCCGTGAACTCGTCGCGGCAACGTTTTTGGGACGAACCGATCCGCCGGTACGTGGACGAATGCCTTGCAGGGTCCGCTGGGCCACGCGGACAGGATTTCAATATGCGATGGACGGCCTCCATGGTCGCGGATGTGCATCGCATTCTCACGCGCGGAGGGGTGTTCCTCTATCCGGCGGACGATTCCAATCGTCGCGCCGGCGGCAAGCTTCGCCTGATGTACGAAGCCAATCCCATGGCGTTCCTCATTGAGGCGGCCGGCGGTGCAGCTTCCACCGGAACCGAAGACATCCTTCGCATCCAACCGCAGGCTCATCATCAGCGCGTGTCGGTCTTGCTCGGCTCGAGCAACGAAATCCAACGCCTCGTGCAATTCCACCAAATCCATCACTCGCAAGAGGAGATCGGCTCGTAAATGGCTCTCGTCACCCTTCGTCAATTGCTCGACCACGCCGCCGAGAACGGCTACGCCATCCCGGCATTCAACGTGAACAACATGGAGCAGATGCTCGCCATCATGAAGGCTGCGGCTCGAACAGATAGCCCGGTCATCATGCAGGCAAGCCGCGGCGCCAGAGCTTTCGCAGGCGATGCGACGCTGTCGCATCTGATCCGTGCGGCGATCGAGATGTATCCGCATATCCCGGTGTGCATGCATCAGGACCACGGGAATTCGGCTTCGACCTGCATGTCGGCAATTCTTGCCGGCTTCTCCTCGGTGATGATGGACGGATCTCTGTCCGAGGATGGCCGCACGCCTCTCAGCTTCGACGACAACGTTGCGGTGACATCAAAGGTGTCCGAGATGGCGCATCTGGTCGGCGTCTCCGTCGAAGGAGAGATCGGCCATCTCGGTTCATTGGAGAGCGGCCGCGGCGAAGCGGAGGACGGGCACGGCTTCGACGGCGAGCTCAGCCGCGACATGTTGCTGACCGATCCGGAAGAGGCTGCGGAATTCGTGCGCTTGACGAAGGTGGATGCGCTCGCCATCGCCATCGGCACGTCGCACGGCGCTTACAAATTCTCCCGGAAACCGGACGGCGACATCCTTTCCATCAAGCGCCTGAAAGAGATCCACGCCCGTCTGCCCGACACCCATCTCGTCATGCATGGGTCGTCGTCCGTGCCGGCGGAATTACAGGAACTGATCAACGCGCATGGCGGTGACGTGAAACCGACCTATGGCGTTCCGGTCGAAGAAATCCAGGAAGGTATCCGGCACGGTGTCCGCAAGGTGAATGTCGACACGGACCTCAGAATGGCGTTTACCGGCGCGATCCGCCGCGTCTTTGCCCTCCATCCCGACGAATTCGATCCGCGCAAATACCTCGCCCCGGGCATCGAGGCGATGGCAGCGGTCTGCGGCGACCGATACGAGCAGTTCGGCGCCGCCGGACATGCCTCTGCCATCAAGCCCTTGCCGCTTGCCGAGATGGCGAAGCGCTACAGCCACTAATCGGGGCAGATCATGATCAATACACCCCGCCGGCTCATCGTCGGCAATTGGAAAATGAACGGGCTTACGGCCGATCTCGCCGAGATCGAAAAGCTCGCGTGGAACATCGGCGACCTCAGCGCAGACGTGGCTATATGTCCTCCGGCAACGCTTCTGCAATCCGCCGTGAGAATAACCGCCGGAAGCCGACTTCTTCTCGGTGCCCAGGATTGCAGCGCTCAGGAAGCTGGCGCCTATACCGGCGACATATCCGCCAGGATGATCGCCGATTGCCGCGCCCGCGTCGTCATACTCGGTCATTCCGAGCGACGTCAGTATCAGGGCGAGACGGACGCGATCGTCAGGCGCAAGGCCGAGATTGCGCTCAGCGCCGGCCTCACTCCGGTGATCTGCGTGGGTGAGACAGAAGCAGAGCATCTCCGCCAGGAGACGCTCGCTGTCCTGAAAAACCAGCTGCAGGGTTGCCTGCCCGCCGAAATGAACGAAATCGCCTTGGTCATAGCCTATGAGCCGGTCTGGTCCATCGGGACCGGACGCCTGCCGGACCAAGGCGAAATTCTCGCCGCTCATGCCTGCATCCGATCCAGTCTGATCGATGCCTATGGACCGGTCGGTGCTCAAATGCGGATCCTCTACGGCGGCTCCGTCAAACCAGAAAATTCGATCGAGATTCTTGCTCTTGAAAACGTCGACGGTGTTCTTGTCGGCGGCGCTAGTCTGCGAGCCGAGAGCTTTCTTCAAATCTGCGAGGCGACGAGGACGTAGGACGCCCGCTCGTTCTGTTGCCGAAGTCCGGGAAAAAAGTGTCGGGCGGACGATCCGCCCAATTGTGCGAGGTATCACAAGAAACACGAAAGCGATTGATCATGACGCCATGGATGCTTTCGCCCATCGAAAAAACCTGCCTTCGGTGGGTGTCGCTGGGCAAGACAGTCGACGAAATCGCCTTGCTCCAAGGCAAGAGCGTCGTCGAAATCGAAGGTTATCTCGATCAGGCGCTTGGCGCACTCGAGGCAAGCACGATGCAGGAGGCTCTTGAGAAGGCAAACCTTTCGGAGCCCGACTGATGTTGGCCGCAGGGCGGCAAGCAGCAAACCCACGACCTTTCAACGACAGGGATGGCGATGAAATGACCGATCATGTGAAAAATCAGAACGCGCCCAAAACACCGAGCCCGATCGATGTCGAGGTCGGTGCGAGAATTCGCACAAGGCGGCGCGTGCTTGGAATGAGTCAAGCCAAGCTCGCCGAGGCTTTGGGCGTCACCTTCCAGCAGGTCCAGAAATACGAGAAGGGCACGAACCGCGTCGGCGCGAGCCGGTTGCTCAACGTCGCGAATGTGCTGGGCGTGCCTGTGTCGTCATTCTTCAATTCCGACACCCGAGACGGACAAGCTGAACGACCGAGAGGTTCCACCGCGGAAACAGAGCTGGGCGCCTTCGTCCAATCCGACGAAGGCAGGGATCTCAACGGTGCATTCGCCAGGATTGCGGAACCCGCAGTGCGCCGGCAGGTCGTATCCCTCGTCAAGGCAATGGCCGCGACGGAAGTGAACGGTTCACGCGGGGATGCATAGGTTCGCGTCGCTGCTGTTTTGCGACCAGACTCAGGTTTTGGAGAGATCTATTGCAGCATGCTGCACTCCGACATGGCGACATCGTGCAGACCGGCCCCGCGGGCCGGCTGGATCGCGACCACGTGTCTTCTGCCGGAGATGCACATTACATTGTCGGCCGTTTCAGCGCCTGGAAGGGAAAGTGTCGTTCAGCCCTGAAACAGGCGTTCGATGGCGCGTCTGACGCATATGTTCTTTACCTGCCTTCCTCTGCCGCGTTGCCGGAGAGCCGTGGCGGTGCGCACCGTTTCTCCACGACGCGAACAGTCGGTTTTCTGGAAGATCTTACGCGGTTCGATCAGCTGACTCCTCATGAACATCCGAGCTATATCGGCCTGTCCTTCGAAAAGTCGGCGATGGTGCAGCAGGTCAGTGAGCTGCTCGATGGTCCTGTCACGGCGGAGCTCGAATTCGACCGCGTCGTCGATCTCACCACCGAGAAAGGTCTGCGGCTGGCAGCACTCGGCCATCTTGTCTGGAGTTGTGTCAATCTCTCCGACGTGGATCGATTGCCACCGGCCGCCATTGAGCGCCTGTTTCAGGCGACGATGATCGCACTTCTGGAGGTCGCTCCCAACAGCTACATGCCGCGACTGGAGCGGCCGGTCTCGCCGGCTGTCCCCTGGCATGTGAAACGCGCGATCGATTACATGCACGCGAACCTGGCGCAATCGATCACGGTCGCCCTGATCGCAGCCGAGATCGGTACGAGCGTCAGGGCGTTGCAGGCGGCTTTCCAGCGCTTCAAGGGAACCACGCCTTTGGGCTATCTCAGAACGATCCGCCTCGAAGCGGCCCGCAGAGCTCTCGTAGGCGATGGCGGCTCACGATCGATTTCCGATGCGGCGCGCAATGCGGGGTTCTCCCATATGGGGCGGTTCGCCGCCGCCTATTATCAAGCGTTCGGCGAAACGCCCTCGGAAACGCTCCGGATTCGCTGAGTTTCCGGTCGATGGATGGCGTAAATCCGGCACGGTTGTTGCTGCCGAGACGGCGCGAAACTGCCGCAGGGTCAATAGGCGTGCGTGGAGCCTCTATCTCCAGCGGAAGCAGCCCAATCCCGCTCTTTTGTGATGGCGTCCTGGCCCGGCGCCGGATCTTCCACGATCAACCCGTAAAGGGTCCGCTAGCCAGCTGCGGCCGCTTCGGCTTCGCCTCGCGGTGATCGCGCCCGTCGTCGGGCCTTTTGAGGAGCCATCGAGCGGGATTGGCCCGCTCCCGAAGGAGCCTCTCACATGTCGCACGATCTTTCCCTCGCTCAGTCCCACGCCTTCCAGCTTTCCCGTGACCTGATGGTCCCGGTCACCGTCTTCGAAGTCGACGGCGAATACGGCGTGCTTCCTTCCGATGAGATCGACGCCGACGACGATCTTGAGATCGTCCATGAGTTCTTCCCATGGCCGGCTCATTAAGCCGGCCTTGTGCCTTCGGCGTGCCGCTTGCGAGCGGCAGGCCGCAAGGGAGGCTGCGCCGCGGCCGGGTATTGCATGATCCGACAATTGTCAGCCGCGCCCTTGCCGCCTTTGCTCTTCGCGGCTGGAGGAAGTGCGCCTGCGAAGTGACGGGCAAGGAAGGCAAAAAGGAAAAAGCATGAACAGAGAAGAAATTGAGGCGCTACGCGAACGGGTGAGCTGCGCGGTGGTACTCGAACAGGCAGGCTTCGCCGTCGACGTGAAGGAAAGCACCCGGCGGGCGGTGAAGTTTCGCCGAGGGAGCGAGATCATCATCGTCACTCATGAGGGGCGCGGATGGTTCGATCCGCTCAGCGATGCGAAAGGGGATGTGTTCGGACTTATCGAACATCTCGATCATGTCGGATTTCTCGAAGGCGCCGGGAGGGTCGCCGACCTCGTCGGTTTCGCGATCAGCGAGCCGGAATGGCAGGCGCCAGCGCCTGATCACGGCCACGACCTTTCTCTGCGCGAGCGTTGGCAGGCACGCCGCCGTCCCTGGCCCGGCTCGTCGACATGGGCTTATCTCAACAGTGAGCGCTTCCTGCCGGCCCCTTTGCTCCGCGCCACGATCAGGCAAGACCGCCTTCGGGAGGGTCCATATGGCAGCATGTGGGCAGCGCATACGGACAATGCCGGGATTGTCACCGGCTGGGAGGCGCGAGGGCCTGAATATCGGGGCTTTGCCTCCGGAGGAACGAAGGTTCTCTTCCGCCTCGGACCGGTCACAGCGTTGCGCCTGGCCGTCACGGAAGCTGCGATCGACGCCATGAGCCTCGCCGCCATCGAGGGCCCGCGCGATGGAACGGTCTATCTCAGCACCGGGGGCGGATGGTCGCCGTCGACGGAGGCGGCGCTGCGGCTGTTGGCTTCACGATCTGACGCCCACCTGGTCGCCGCGACAGACGCCAATCCGCAAGGGGAGATGTTTGCCGAGCGGTTGCGGGCGCTCGCTGACGAGGCCGGCTGCGATTGGTCGAGGCTCCGCCCAACTGAGGAGGACTGGAACGAGACCCTGAAAATCAGGGAGAAGGAAAAACGGGAAAGAAAGGAAGGCGGCGTGCCGCATTCGCGCCGCCCGCGTCAAGGGAAGCTTCGCCCGGCGGAGCCGGCCCTTGACCCGGCCGGCCGCGATGCCGGCGGCCCGGAAGGTGTCATGAAGGACTGAAGAGGATGGCAAGGTCGGAAGGACAATGCTGCGCTTCGGTCCGGAACCCTCTCGAAGGAGCCGCAGATGAACCCCTCTCCCGCAATCCGTAAGGTCTTCCAGGGCGTCGCCTCACGCCAGCAAATGTTCCGGATGTTCGACCGGCACGCCCAGCGTCCGAACCGTTGGGATGGCGACGCCTCGCCCCTCTATGCCGGCGAATGGTTCGAGATCGGCGAGGCCGAGCACGACTATATGTTCGAGATCCTTCCACCGCTCTGGATCCGCGGCTCGATGTTCGCGATGCGCGAGTTTCTGACGGGTTCGGTGACATCAGTGTTCTTCGCCTTGCGCATCGATGGCGCCATCCGGCATTTCCATGGCTATTGCGATATTTCCGACAGGGAGTCCGTCGAGCGCATGCGGGTCGAAATCATCGAGCGTGAGAGCCGCCCGGTGCGCGCCATGACGCGCGAGGAACGCCTGGAGCATATCTGGAGCATCACGGTGGAGGACTACCGTGGCTATGCCGGCGATCGCTGGCCTGGAGCCGCACGCGGCACGCGCACGATTATGCTCTACGACGGCGCGGCTGGCGGCACCCTGAAACTGTTGGACGAGCTGACCGACGACGAAATCGCGGCCAAGCTGCCGGTGCAGCTGCGCCACCTCCCCTCGTCGATCGCCGCATGAAGGAGGTGCGCCATGCTTTCCTTCCCGCTCACATCGGTCCGCGAGGTCATCGCCCGCGGTCGTGCCGACGCGGAAGCCAATAACGGCTTTCGTAATCCCTATTACGGCCTGCACCCTGGCAAGGACGAACAGCCGGGTCTCTGGCTCGTCGGTGATCAGGGCGTCTACCTCCTGTCCAACGGCAAACTGCCCGAGGGTGCCAAGCCTTTGGTCGTCTATGCCGAGGAATGCGATCCCCGCACCAATGACGACTGGTTCGCTGTCAAACGCCGGACCTTCGGCGGCGATGACGGGGTCGATTTCATCGATGCGGAACAGCTGGAAGCCATGATGGCGGCCGCTCCGGAGGCGACGCACCTGCGTATCGCATTCCTTCAAGACTCGATGCAGCTCTTCCTGGTCGCGAAGTCTTAAGGCTCTACACGAACAGCCCGGCCCGTATTGGCCACCAACCCCAAAACCCCTGAGCGCCCTTCAATCCCGCCCGTGATTCCCGCGGGGGCGATGACGCTCGCCATTTCCCGAGGAAAATCTGATGAGCAACGATCCCTTCACTCTCGACATGTTCGGCAGCAGCGCGCTGTCGTCTGGCCTCGGCCTGGGTGTCACAGCGTTCGGCGGCTTCGAGCCGGTCGCGGCCAATGACGACGACCCCGAACCGACGCCGCCCTCTCCCGCTCCGGCTTTGCCGGTCGCGGCGATTGAACGTCCGGCGCCCCGGCGGCAGGGCAACCGGCGCAACTTCTACCTCGACGACGCGGATCGAGGCTTGGCCGTATCCTGGAAGGATCGTGCCCGCGCCAATGTTGCGGCGATCCTGATCGCGAACAACATCGAGAAGCAGGATCGACCAGCCACGCCGAAGGAGCAGGCGCAACTCGTCCGTTTCACCGGCTTCGGCGCGAGCGAACTGGCGAACGGGATGTTCCGCCGCCCTGGGGAAGGCGATTTCCGGGCCGAGTGGAGCGAGCTCGGCGGCTCGCTCGAAAGCGCTGTTTCGGACGCCGATTACACGTCGCTCGCCCGCTGCACGCAATATGCCCATTTCACGCCGGAGTTCATCATCCGGGCGATCTGGGCGGGCTTGCAGCGCATGGGCTGGCGTGGCGGCCGTGTGCTCGAGCCCGGTATCGGTACGGGCCTGTTTCCTGCTCTGATGCCGGCGGCGTTCCGGGACAGGACCTTCGTCACCGGCGTCGAGCTCGATCCCGTCACCGCCCGAATCGTCAAGTTGCTGCAGCCGAAGGCTCGCATCATCAACGGTGACTTTGCGCGCACCGATCTGGCGCCGATCTATGATCTCGCCATCGGCAATCCACCCTTCTCCGACCGGCCCGTCCGGTCAGATCGGACCTATCGTTCGCTCGGTCTCCGGCTGCACGACTACTTCATCGCCCGGTCGATAGACCTGCTCAAACCCGGCGCGCTCGCCGCCTTCGTCACCAGTTCCGGCACGATGGACAAGGCGGACGCGACTGCGCGCGAGTACATCGCCAGGACCGCCGACCTGATCGCCGCAATCAGAATGCCGGAGGGCAGCTTCCGCCGTGACGCCGGCTCGGATGTCGTGGTCGATCTTCTGTTCTTCCGCAAACGCAAGGTCGGCGAACCGACAAGCGATCTGTCATGGCTCGATCTCGAGGAGGTGCGCCCCGAAAGCCAAGGCGAGGGTGCAATTCGCGTGAACCGTTGGTTCGCGCGGCATCCCGAATTCGTGCTCGGCGATCATGCCCTCACCTCCGGGCCTTTTGGCGAAACCTACACCTGCCTGCCCCGCGCCGGCGAGGACCTGCAGGCGTTTCTGGAGGGGGCCATCCGGCGCCTCCCCGAAGGCTGCTATGACGGCGAGCCGACCGCAATCGACATCGACCTCGAGGACGAGCTCGGCGAGATAGTCGATCTTCGCCCAGGCGACGCCAAGGTCCGTGAGGGTAGCTTCTTCATCGACATCAGGCGCGGTCTCATGCAGATGGTCGACGGCGCGCCTGTCGAGGTCAAACTCCGCAAGGGGCGCACCGGTGACGGCATCCCGGAAAAGCACGTCGGCATCATAAAGAAGCTGATTCCGATCCGTGACGCCGTGCGCGAGGTATTGAAGGCCCAGGAGCGGGATCGTCCGTGGCGGGATTTGCAGGTTCGCCTGCGCATCGCCTGGTCGAGCTTCGTGCGCGACTTCGGCCCGATCAACCACACCACGGTCTCGATCAGCGAGGACGAGGAATCCGGCGAGGTGCGCGAAACCCACCGCCGCCCGAACCTGCAGCCCTTCCTCGACGATCCCGATTGCTGGCTGGTCGCCTCGATCGAGGATTACGACCTCGACACCGATACGGCGAAACCAGGCCCGATCTTTACCGAGCGTGTGATCTCGCCCCCTGCCCCGCCCGAAATCACCAGTGCCGCGGATGCGCTGGCCGTCGTGCTCAACGAACGCGGCCGCGTCGACGTCGAGCATATCGCCGAACTGCTGCACAGACACACCGATGCGGTCGTCGACGAGCTCAGCGATGCGATCTTCCGGGATCCGGCCGACGGATCCTGGCAGACGGCGGATGCCTATCTCGCCGGCCCGGTCCGCACCAAGCTCGCTGTCGCCGAAGCTGCCGCGGCGCTGGATCCAGCCTATGAGCGCAACGTCCGCGCGCTTCAGGCAGTCCAACCCGCCGACCTTCGTCCCTCCGATATCACCGCGCGCCTCGGTGCGCCGTGGATTCCGGCCAGCGATGTCGTGGCTTTTGTAAAGGAAATGATGGGCGCCGAGATCAGGATCCACCATATGCCCGAGCTTGGGAGCTGGACCGTCGAGGCACGGCAGCTTGGCTACAGTGCCGCCGGCACATCCGAATGGGGCACCAGCCGCCGTGACGCTGGCGAACTGCTGGCCGATGCGCTGAACAGCCGCGTGCCGCAGATCTTCGACGTCTTCAAGGATCTCAATGGCGAGCGGCGTGTCCTGAACGTCGTCGATACCGAGGCGGCGCGCGACAAGTTGCAGAAAATCAAGGAAGCTTTCCAGAACTGGGTCTGGACCGATCCCGATCGCACCGACCGGCTGGCGCGGGTCTATAACGACCGATTCAACAACATCGCGCCTCGAAAATTCGATGGCTCCCATCTGAAACTTCCCGGCGCCTCTGGCGCCTTTGTTCTTTATGGGCACCAGAAACGCGGCATCTGGCGGATCATCTCCTCCGGCTCGACCTATCTTGCGCACGCCGTCGGCGCCGGCAAGACGATGACGATGGCAGCGGCGATCATGGAACAGCGCCGTCTTGGGCTGATCGCCAAGGCCATGCTGGTGGTGCCCGGTCATTGCCTGGCGCAGGCTGCCCGCGAGTTTCTGGCACTCTATCCGAATGCCCGCATTCTCGTCGCAGACGAGACGAATTTCACCAAGGACAAGCGCGCTCGCTTCCTGTCGCGCGCGGCGACTGCCACCTGGGACGCGATCATCATCACGCACTCGGCCTTCAGGTTCATCGCAGTGCCCTCTGCCTTCGAACAACAGATGATCCACGATGAGCTGGAACTCTACGAGGATCTGCTGACCAAGGTAGACAGCGAGGACCGCGTTTCGCGCAAGCGCCTCGAGCGGCTGAAGGAAGGTCTGCAGGAACGGCTGGAAGGGCTCGCGACCCGAAAGGACGATCTGCTCACCATCGCGGAGATCGGTGTCGATCAGATCATTGTCGATGAAGCGCAGGAGTTTCGGAAGCTTTCCTTCGCTACAAACATGAGCACGTTGAAGGGCATCGATCCGAACGGCTCGCAGCGCGCCTGGGACCTCTATGTGAAGTCCCGGTTCCTCGAAACGAAGAACCCGGGCCGCGCCCTGGTACTTGCTTCCGGGACGCCGATTACCAACACACTCGGCGAGATGTTCTCGATCCAGCGGCTGCTTGGTCACGAGGCATTGGCCGAACGCGGCTTGCACGAATTCGACGCCTGGGCGTCGTGCTTCGGCGACACGACGACCGAGCTGGAGATCCAGCCGTCCGGCAAATACAAGCCGGTCAGCCGCTTTGCGAGCTTCGTCAATGTCCCGGAACTGATCGCCATGTTCCGAGCCTTTGCTGATGTCGTCATGCCGGCGGATCTCCGCGAATACGTCAAGGTGCCGGATATCTCCACCGGCCGGCGGCAGATCCTGACCGCCAAGCCGACGGCAGCGTTCAAAACCTATCAGCAGATCCTCGACGCCCGCATCAAGGCGATCGAGATGCGCGAGGGACCGGCGCAGCCCGGCGACGATATCCTGCTCTCGGTGATCACCGACGGCCGCCATGCGGCGATCGATCTGCGCCTTGTGATGCCTGCCAACGACAACGAGGAGCACAACAAGCTCAATCTCCTCGTCCGCAATGCCTTCCGGATCTGGCAGGACACAGGTGAAGCCACTTATCTCCGGCCCGACGGCAAGTCCTATGACCTGCCCGGCGCCGCGCAGATGATCTTCAGCGATCTCGGTACGATCAATGTCGAGAAGACCCGCGGCTTTTCCGCTTACCGCTGGATCCGCGACGAGCTCGTCCGGCTCGGCGTTCCCCCGTCTCAAATCGCGTTCATGCAGGACTATAAGAAGACCGAGGCCAAGCAACGGCTGTTCGCCGACGTGCGCGCTGGCCGGGTTCGGTTTCTGATCGGATCGTCGGAGACGATGGGAACGGGCGTGAACGCTCAAGCGCGGCTCAAGGCCTTGCACCACCTCGACGTGCCGTGGCTGCCGTCGCACATCGAGCAGCGCGAAGGCCGCATCGTCCGGCAGGGCAATCAGCACGATGCCGTCGATATTTTCGCTTATGCGACGGAGGGCAGCCTCGACGCTTCCATGTGGCAGAACAACGAGCGAAAAGCCCGGTTCATCGCGGCAGCGCTCAGCGGAGATACCTCGATCCGCCGGCTCGAAGACCTCGGTGAAGGGCAAGCCAACCAGTTCGCCATGGCCAAGGCAATCGCCTCGGGCGACGAGCGGCTGATGCAGAAAGCGGGTCTCGAAGCCGATATCGCCCGGCTGGAAAGACTGCGCGCCGCCCATGACGATGACCAGTACGCGGTGCGTCGGCAGATGCGTGATGCCGAGCGTGACATCGAGGTCTCGACCCGCCGCATCGGCGAGATCGGCCAGGATATCGGTCGGCTTGTGCCTACAGCGGGCGACGCGTTTGCGCTGAAGGTCCTTGGCAAGGACTACGATGAGCGCAAGGAGGCTGGTCGCGCGCTGATGAAGGAAATTCTGACGCTCCTCCAGCTCCAGCAAGAGGGCGAGGTTCACCTTGCATCCATCGGCGGCTTCGATCTTGTCTATCAGGGCGAGCGCTTCGGAAAGGGCGATGGGTATCGCTACGCCACCACGCTCCAACGCACCGGCGCCGACTACGAGATCGATCTTGCGGTCACCGTGACGCCGCTTGGCGCCATTTCCCGACTCGAGCATGCGCTCGGCGGCTTTGAAGAAGAGCGGGAACGCTATCGCCATCGTCTGGATGAAGCACGCCGACGGCTCGTTTCCTATCGCTCCCGCGAAGGCGGCACTTTCGCCTTCGCCGACGAACTTGCCGAAAAGCGCCGGCAGCTTCGCGACGTTGACGATGCTCTTGCAGCCGCGTCAGTTCAGAACGACGACGCCCCGGCGGAGGCCGCTTGATCTGGAGCACCGGTTATGATGCAGTGCAGCATTTGCATGGCTGCGTTGCACAATATTTGCTTTCCTTCCGACCGAAATTTGAGCATAGTGCACACAGCTGATGCACATGGCGGATTTCCTCCCAGTGCCGCCGCAGCAGCTGTTCCCCTCTGGAGGTTTAAATTACCTTCACATCTAAAGGGCCCGAGTTTTCTCGTGGCCCTCTTTTTTTGTCCTGATTTTCGTTCATGGAAACAACCCTTACGAGGGTCATCTTCGTCGCGGTGTTCCCGCGCTCAGGTAATCACCTCGACGCGCTCCATCTTTTCGATCAGCCGCTCGCTCATATCCTCCGGGTCGTTCAGGACGGTCACGAAGTCGGCGAGCCTCGGATCCTTCAAGCCGATTTTGTAGATCGCAATTCCGGCATCCACATTTGCACCGATCTGTCTCAACCCGTCGAAGTGCTCGGACGCCTCCTGCCGGGCGAGCCTCAAGGTCTCGGTGAAGGCCAGGATCTCGTCTGTTCCCGGAACGACCTGAAAGGCAAATATCTCTTTTGCATCGTGCATTGGAACCTCCTTGAGTTGCGCACCAACCTACGGCGCCTTCTTGGCCGCCGTGAACTCTCAAAAGTGCGAGTAGGAGGGTGAGAAGAAGGAAAAGAGGAAGGAGGAAGAGAAACCGGTCGCAGACCGGTCCGACCGTCGTCGCGTGCGCTCAACCGCCGCCTCCGCATCCCGGCTCCTCGCCCCGCGCAGGGCTGTCAGCCCCGCTTGTCCTTCGCAGCAGGGACGCTCGGCCGCCGTTGCGCCGGTCCGCCCGCCCTGCGGTCCGGGAGGTGTCTTCGGAAAAAATGAAGACAGGAAGGACCGGCAAGAGAGCCGCGTCCCGCATCCCGGAAGAGGAAAATCCCATGCACATCATGAAGGTCGATCCGCGATCGTTGAAGGACAACCCGGACAACACCCGCCAGTCCAAATCCACGCCACAGGCCGATGCCCTGTTGCTCGCCACGATAAAAGCCGTCGGCATCATCCAGCCGCCTGTCATCTTTCCCGAGGTCGGTGGCGGGAATGGCTACGTCATCGAAGCCGGCCATCGGCGCACCCGCATGGCGATCGCCGCGGGGCTCGAAGAAATCGAGGTTCTCGTCGTCGAAGCCGCCAACGACAATGGCGCCATGCGGTCCATGGTCGAGAACATCGCACGCGAACCTTTGAACCCGGTCGACCAGTGGCGCGGGATCGAACGCCTGATCGCTCTCGACTGGACCGAGGAAGCAATTGCCGTCGCACTTGCCCTGCCCGTCCGGCAGATTCGCAAGTTGCGGCTGCTCGCCAACGTCTTGCCCGCCATGCTCGATCAGATGGCGCTCGGCGACATGCCGAACGAGCAGCAGCTTCGAACGATCGCGGCCGCACACCTCGATGAGCAGAAGGAGGTCTGGAAGGCGCAGAAGCCGAAGAAGGGCCAGCCTGCCGTGTGGTTCCAGATCGCCAACGCGCTGAGCAAGACCCGCATGTATGCCAAGGATGCGAGCTTCGGCGACGATCTCAGGGAAGCCTACGGCATCGAATGGATCGAGGATCTGTTTGCCCCTGCCGACGAGGACAGCCGCTACACCACCAATGTCGAAGCCTATCTCGGCGCCCAGCAGGAGTGGATGACCGACAATCTGCCCAAGAAGGGCGTGATCGTCGAGGTCACGCAATGGGGCGACGCAAAGCTGCCGCAGAAGGCGAGCCGCGTCTATGGCAAGCCAAACAAGGGCGACCACACCGCCATGTACCTGGATCGGAACGGCAAGGTTCAGACCGTCCACTACCGGATGCCGGAGGAGAAGAAGACCGCGGGCAAAGGAGCCGTCGTTGGAGGTGGTGCCACCGCTGGCGACGACGTGATCGACGCGCCGAAGCAGCGTCCTGATGTCACGCAAAAGGGCCACGACATCATCGGTGACCTCAGAACGGACGCGCTGCACGAGGCGTTCGCTCGCGCACCGATTGAGGACGACACGCTGACGGCGCTCCTCGTGCTCGCCTTTGCCGGTCTGAACGTCCGGGTCGACTCTGGTGCAAACGACACCGTCTTCGGTCCGAAGCGGTTCGCTCGCCATGCGGTTCGGTTGCTCGACGGCGGCGGCAAGCTGTCCTTCGACATCGACACATTGCGGGTTGCTGCGCGTTCGACGCTGGTCGATGTGCTTTCTTGCCGCCGCGGTATGTCGAACAGCGGTATTGTTTCGCGTATCGCCGGCGAGGCCATCGGCGCGGATGGCTATCTCCCGAATATGGGCACGGAGGATTTCCTGCTTTGCCTGTCGCGGCAGGCACTTGAGACGTCCTGCAAGGATGCGGCGGTTCTCCCGCGTCCAAAGGTCCGTGAGACGCGCGCAGCACTCGTCGAACACTTCAAGGAGGGGCACTTCGTCCATTCGGCAGCCCTGTTCGCGCCAGACCCGAAGGATATTGCCGGACTGATCAAGCAAGGCGAGATCGTCGAAGAGGAGAACACCGTCACCTCCGAAGAAACGGCGGATAGTCTTGAAGGCCAACTCACCGACGGCAGCGCCGCCGGCGATGCGGCCGACCTCTCCGCGGACGATCCCGAGGCCGGGCACGGCGCGTCTCCGCCTGCGCCGGAAGACGGTGCTCCCGACGAGGACGAAACTGCCTACGGCATTGCGGCCGAATAGCCACTCTTCCCTTCTCATCCGATCGACACCCGCCGCCGGCCTCACCGGCGGCGGCTTTGTTTCCATCAACCGCAGAATTTCAAGGAGATATCTGATGTCTGCATCCCTGATCTACGACCTCGCCCCGATCGGCTCCATTGTCGCCTGGTCCGACGGTTCGCCCCGCCCGCCCGAGCGTTTCAAGAAGAAGCTCGCGGCCTGGCAGACCCGCAACAGCAAGGGCTGCCTGATCCGCAAGGAGGGTCCGCGCCAATCCGGCAACTACGCCTCACCGGGATATTTCACGCTGCATGAGGCGGACTTCGGCGGCAAGAATACTGTGGTCATCCGCATTCACCGAACCTTCGGTCTCGCTTCCGATCTCAGCTTCAAGGTTCTCGAACGCCCCGCGCTCGGTTCTATCCGCGTCTTCGATCGCGCCGGTGCGAACGCGGAGCTCGTCCATCTCGCCGACAGTCGCGAGGCGGCCGCAGCCTGGCTGAAAGAGCATGGATACCCGAGCGCCGTGCTCGAAGAGGTGACCGCCGACGAGGTTGCTGCCGCTCACATTGAAGGGAGGGTTGCCGCATGAGGACCTCTGATCTCCAGCACGAACCGGCCTCGACTTCAGAGGATCTGAGCGTGGAATTCGGCGTCAGCGCCGATGGGTTTCCGGTCGCGCGGATCGCCGATACCCTCCTGGCTATGGTGCCGGCGCGGGATGGCGCCAGCTTCCTCGCGAGCGCCTGGCGCCTCACTCGCCCGCTGTCAGCGCTGACGCGGGAGGATTTCCACTGTCATGAAGGGCGCCTCGAAGATGAGGCAGCGTTTCGCACGCGTGTGTTCGAAACCGCGCGGCACAGCCGTGAACTTTCCGCGCTCGGGCGGAACCAAACCCGTATGGCAGCGAATACGCCGTGGGGTCCGTCGCAGCTCGCGACCATCTATGCCGAGGGGATCGTCTCACATATGACGGCCGGCCATGGCGGGTTTCATCTGTCGGCCGAGCGGAATGCCTGCGTCCTTCCCATGCTGCGAAAATCCTCGCCCTGGTACGAGGAGGATGCCGAATGGGCCATCGTCGCTCATACCTTCCCGGACCTGTTCACGGCCTATGAGCGCAAATGTGCGGACGAGACGATCCGCAACAGCTGGCCGTCGGCCTGGGAGGCGATCCATTGCCGCGAACTCGCACCCGGCCAATCCTGGACGAAGGACCGGCAAGCTTTCGAGCGCAGGCATGCCGGCGACTGGGTCGTGATCTCCGCGATCTTTTCAAGCCACCATGCCGACATGACGGAGGTGGTCGCCTCACGTGGCGGCCGGCGCGATGGGCGGGCGCAGGAGATCCGCTTTCTCGTGCCCCGCGCCGAATACGCCGCGCGTGACCGCTTCGGCTTCGTCATCGATCCTGACCGCCACGGTCGCTATGACGGCCCTTCCAGTTTTGCGGGTTGGCAAAGGAGGGTTGCGTGATGGCTGCAACGCCAATCCACTATGCGCAACTGTCGCGCATGGAAGGGGCGCGGCGGCAGACGCAGCGCCAGTTGGAACTGATCGATTGCCAGGTCTTGCGCCGGATCACATCGATCCTGCCGCAGCTCGCGCGCCGGCAAACTGGATATCGGCGCGGGAAGGCACCGGATACCGGTTCTTTCCTCGAACGCTATCGCAACAATCTCGCCGCCCTGACGGCGGAGCGTCAGCCGGAGTTTGATGCGCTGACACGAAAGCTGGCCCGGCAGGATGCTGCAATAGCTGCCTTTCGCAAACGGTTCGAACACGTTGGTGACGCGGCTCAGCCACGAGCGGAGGTCTAGCGCCATGGGAACGATCGGAGACCTCGAACTGAGAGCTGGCATTGGGCCATCGCCCGCGGAGCGCACCGCGTTCTGGCAGCAGTTCCACCACCTCGACGGACAGGCTTGCCTCGATGCGGGCGTGGCGGAGCTCAGGCGAATCATCGCCGCGAAGGAGGGTCTGGCTGAAGTCATTCCGAATAGGCGCGGCGGTGTTCCAAAGCGCGAACGGCTTCCTCCATTGACCGACGAACAACACGCCGCGCTCCAGGCCTATGCCGTCAGACACGGGCGTCGCTGGAAAAGCATCCTGAACAACGTCTGGATGGGTGGGGCGCCCTATGACGATGGCGGGACACTCCGCGGTCTTCGAAACACGCACGGTCCGAGCTGGCTGCAATCTTACCGGCTTCCCAAGCCGAAACCTTCGACCGAGACCCTCATCGCGACGGTTGAGCGTGAGGCCGGTTCGGGAAGTGACGACGTATAGCGTCCCCGGCAACCATCTTCCTTTCACCACCTGGTTGGACCGGACCCGTGCCGGTTTGCCCTTCGGTTTTGTTGCGGTCTGAACCAGCGGCCGGTCGCTTCAAGGCCGCGTTCCGCGCCGCGGGGCGGCCGGAAACCGCCGTCCTTCACGGAGCAGGCTCGCGGGCGTCGCAGGGCAGGATGCCCCGCTTGCCCGCAAACCGGCTCCGCTCTGCCTGTCGTCTCCGGACCTTGAAGCGCCCGTCTTCCGCCGGTTCGGGGCGACCGCACCGAAGGGCAAGCCGGCACGGGGCCGGAGCCGCTTCGAGGTTGAAAGGAAGAAATCATGGCAAAGCCCGCTACCTCCCCTCGTCAGTCCGCCCGCGTCGTGGCCCTGCGCAAAGGCGCAACCCTCGAAATGGTCCGGCTCACATGCCCCGACAGTGCCCAGGCGCTCAAGATCGCCGAGAGCTTCGGAACCGCGATCGTCGACAGCGACGGAATCCGCAATCTCCATGAGCGCCTGATCTCCGAGACGGCCGATGCTCTGAGCGATGGCCTCGGCGAAAAGGCCATGCAGATCCACCTGCAGCGGATCGTCGGCGCCTTTGTTGGTTCCGCGCACGGTGCAGGCCAGTTCTACAGCCGCGCCGTCACCGAGGCGCGGGACGCCACCGCCAAAGCCGCCAACGACGCCCGTGACGAGGACCTCGACGGCCCTGTCGGCTACGACAGTGCTGCCCAGCGCAGACGCGAGTTCGCTGCCGACATGGGCGTGCAGGCTCATGCGCTTCGGATGGCCGCGGAGGGCGCCGTTGCAGCCTACAAGCACATCGTCGGCGAGACCTGGAAGCCCTTCGATCGGCCCGTCGAAAACCCAGGTCACTCCCTCGATCGCAAGGCGGCCGAAGCACAGATGTCGGCCTTCGACTGAGTGCTTTTCCGGCGGGGCTCCGGCCCCGCCTTTTCCATGGCGAGGGGCAAGCCGCCTTGGAAAAGCTCGCACAATGATCTACATTACTTTCGAGAATTATCTACATGGAGACGGCTCATGCCGATCAACGTCAACAATCCGGAGGCGGACGCGCTGACGCGCAAGTTCGCCGAAATGGCCGGCGTCGGCATTACCGACGCCATCGTCATCGCCATGCGGGAGGCGATCGAGCGTCGCAATCGCACGGAGACGCCATTGCAGACTGCTGCGCGCTTGCGAGAAAAGCATGGGGTTGCGATGAGCGAAGACGCCCGCAAGCCTCTTGCCCGGGAAGCCTTCGACGAGATGTGGGATGACGCCTGATGTTCGTCGATGCCTGCGCGATCATCGCGCTTCTCTCCGATGAGCCGGAAGCGGCGCGCGTCTCCGACGCCGTTGCTTCTGCCAGACATCCCTTCACATCTCCGGTCGTCATTCTCGAAACCGTCCTCGGTCTTGCACGGCCGGACAAGTTCAATCTTCCGGTGCCCGCAGTCGAAACGATCGTGATGGAATTCCTCGAGGCGCGCGAAATCGAGGTTCGTGATCTTCCGCCCGCGTCCGAGACGACGCGGCTCGCCCTTGTCGCAGCGCACCGCTATCGCAGCGGCCGCCATGGTCTGAACCTCGGCGATTGCCTGCATTATGCCTGTGCCAAATTCCATGGCGTGCCGATCCTCGCTACGGCGAACGAGTTCAGGTCGACCGACCTCGAAACCATTCCCTGAAGCGAATGAACGAGTGACGCCGAGATCTGCTCGTCGCAACCCCGTCCGGCTTTTGGTCCTGGCGGAGCGCGGCGTTCGGGCTACGGCTTCGCCGTCCTCCACTTCCGTTCCGGCCTGCCGGTGCCCTCACACCTTTCCGCTCCGCCCTTTGGACCGCCGTGACGGGGTCGCGATCGGCGCGACCTCCTTGAAATGGAGGTTTGAAATGAGCAGGAAGGACGAAGGCCAGCGCGCCGACATCTACACGCGGATCACTGACAAGATCATCGAGGATCTGGAGAAAGGAGTTCGCCCATGGATGAAGCCGTGGAACGCGGCAAACACCGAGCGCCGGATTACGCGGCCGCTGCGACACAACGGCCAGCCCTATTCTGGCATGAACGTTCTCCTCCTTTGGTCCGAGGGGATGGCAAGAGGTTTTTCCTCTCCGATGTGGATGACCTTCAAGCAGGCGCTGGAGCTCGGAGCCGCGGTTCGCAAGGGCGAAACCGGCTCGACCGTCGTGTTCGCCAGCCGCTTCACGAAGTCGGAGACCGACCGCAACGGCAACGATGTCGACCGGGAAATTCCCTTCCTGAAGGCGTATTCCGTCTTCAACGTTGACCAGATCGACGGTCTGCCGGACCATTATTACCATCGTCCGACACCGGTCCTCGATCCGGTTGAGCGGATCGAGAATGCCGATCGCTTCTTCCGCAACACTGGTGCAGTCATCCGGCATGGAGGATCGCAGGCATATTACTCGCCGGTGACGGACCACATCCAGATGCCGCCTTTCGAGACCTTCCGCGACGCAGCTTCCTACGTGGCGACGCTGAGTCATGAGGAAACCCACTGGACGGCAAGTCCGCGACGAGTCGGCCGCGATCTCAGCCGATATTCGAAAGATAAGAGCGAGCGCGCCCGCGAGGAACTGATTGCCGAACTTGGCAGTTGCTTCCTCTGCGCTGACCTCGGCATCGCTCCGGAGCTGGAGCCGCGGCCGGATCACGCCTCCTACCTTCAGTCCTGGCTCACCGTTCTCTCAAATGACAAGCGTGCCATCTTCCAGGCGGCGGCGCATGCGCAGCGCGCGGTCAACTATCTTCACGATCTGCAGCGGTCCGAGGAGGGTAGCAGCAAGGCGGCGGCATAGGGCTGCTTTGATTCAGGGACGGTCGTCAACGCCGACGGCCGTCTTCTTGATTGGCTCTCGTTCGGTCTGCGGATGCTGGTTCAGTGTAAGGTCCAACTTGCCCCAGATCGATGCCTTCGTGGCATCGGACTTGGGTTTGCGGGACGGCTTCCTCTCGACGATAAACGGCTTTGTCTGCTGACGCATAAATCCTCCTGCTTGACGAATCGCGCCTGAACGATATCGCGCGCGCTGCTGAACGCAACAGGCTGTCATTCCAACGTTTCCTACCGGTGGTTTCGATGGAACGACGTCCAACGCCATTGGTGACAAAGGGAATTTCCACCCTCGCCCGCCTGCTCAGGTTGTTTGCAAGGAGCACAGTTCGCCCCATGGGTTGTTGCGGAATGCTGCATCGCACAAATATAGGTGGGATTGCGAATATACCGACTGGGGAGGGGCAGGCCGTGGAAAAATACGTGGGCGCGAAGCTGCATGGCCTTCGAGTGACCGACGCAAAACTGAACTACCACGGCTCGATCACGATCGATGCGGACTTCTGCCGGGAGGTCGGTCTGAAACCGCTGGAATATGTGGAGATCTGGAACAAGATGTCCGGAGCGAGGATCAGCACTTATGTGCTCTACGGCGATCCCGGCTCCAGGTGCTGCATTCTCAACGGTGCGGCCGCCCGCACGTGTCAGCAAGGCGATGAGATTATCATCGCATCCAGCGTCTTTTGCGAAGTCGATGACATCATCAAGCTCAAGCCACGCGTGCTGGTCTTCGGAGAAAAAAACGAAATCATCGACAGGATCACCTACGAGGTCTTTCGCCGCGCAGACAATTCTCTCGACATGGCGGTGAGCTCCGAGCTTTCCGACAATAGCTACGGATTTCCGGCCTCCATTTCCGGATAGCGCTGACACAATCGGCCGGCGTCCCTGGACGTTTGCCGATATGGATTGCCGCGGCACCGCTTTCGACCATTGCCGTTGGCCCTCGACGGGAACCATTGCCACGTGCCTTTGCCTGACGTTAGCGGCGCTCCATTTGCGGGCTCGACGAGGCATGTCTGACCGGAGAGCGGCTTCGCCTCGATCGTCTTCCCGCAACGGCCATCCGAAACTTTCTTCCCCTGTCGGCTCTGCCGCCATTCCTCGCGCGGCAACAAAGTTCCTCCCGGCCGCCCTCCATT